>JALEGQ010000037.1 GCA_022763385.1 bacterium | reverse complement strand
TTCATCAGAGCTCTGTGCGATCATCTTCTTCGCCGCACGCTCCATCCCTTCCTGCACCTGTCGAGAGAGCTCCTCGCGGTGCTCGGAGAGCTCATTCCGTATCCCTTGGAGGTACTGCCGCATCTCTGGTGAGTCGGCTGAGCCGTTCCGTTGCATAAAATCTTCAAGCGCTTTGGCCTCGTCTTGAAGGCTGTTGCACTGTTCGATCCCATCTTGGATCGTTCGAACAGAGCTCCCCCGTGGTGCTTCCGCTGTCCTGCCCGGCGAGAACACTCCACATCGATAGGCATCTTGCCGGAGTTCACCGTTTCGGAAATCTGGATAGGGACTTGCCGGGAGGGGGTACTCCCCAAACCGCCGCTCGCCTCCGGCGGCGTTCTTGATCGAGTCCCATACCTGTCGTGGCGATGCGAAGGTCGGATCAAGCCGCTGTCTCTCTTCGGCATCGTCCATCACCTTCGCAAGCACATCATCGAGTGCTCCAAGGGAGAGGTCTCCGGAGTCAACGAGGGACCGGAAGTTCAACGCGATCTGTTCCGGATCTCCCTCAGCGTCGGAGAAAATTCTTGCGGCATAAAATCGGGATTGATTGGCGAGGTACTGGTGTTCCTGGTGTCCGTATCTGGGGTCGAAGTGATCTTGAAGCGAGCGTTCTGGGAGATTAATCCGGTCCAAGGCGGTGGAGAAGGTCTCAGACCAGATCCGATCTTCCCCGAGCGCGGTTCGTACTCCCGTCTCGAGGGCCTCGAGGGTGGGGGAGTGCAATACCGCTTTTGAAAGGTTGGCGACGAAATCGTTTTCAAAAGCAAATCCGCGGGAGGGGACCGGGAAGGAGTGAGCCGCTGGACCATAGGTCACGACTTCTACGCCATCGACGATTCGTTGCCAGAGATCGGGTCGGCCGGACCGGTGGAAAAAATCCCGTGTTGCTTCCAAGCTGTCCTGGATTACTTGAGTTCCCTGACTGTGTCCGTGCAGGTCTAGGCGGATTGGTGAGTCCTGGAAGGCAAAGTCGAGTAGCTTCCCGGTGAGGTGATAGGCAGCTGGCTCGAGCAACACCCCGACCTTCGGAAGAAGAACTGAGTTTGTGTAGTGAGAGAGATCGACCGCCATCCCCTCCGTGTCGTTAAACACCAGTTGAAAGTGACGACCGTGAAAATCAGCAAGACCCTGAGCTATGTTCTGGGCTTCACCGAGCGCTCCCTTTACCCCATTCACATAGTATCCCACCCGCGGAACGTTCTCGTTACAGGCGAGACCTTGAGTGGGACGAAAAACTGATTGATCGGTGCCTCTGAGATCACCGAGAAAGCCATCGGGCATTTCGTGAAGAGCTCTCCGCTCTCCCGTTTTTTGGGGTGATTCCTGGAGGGGATCAGTTTGTGCGGCAACTGGTGCGGCGAGTGAAGAAAGCAGGGCGAAGGTAGAGATGGAAGCAGCTCTCCGGTTGGGATGATGGTGCATGGTGGCCCCTCCTCGTTTCGGTCTTTCGATAGGGTATCGCTCTCCTAGACCTTGAGCAAATAATCTTGAGCAGTGCGGCGAGCTACACCGGACGGGGGGCCTTGGCGGCGAAGTGAGCTGGGGTTAACCCCAACGTTGCATAAAAACTTGCTCCGTTACGGCTGTACCTCCCCCGTGCGAGCCGGGTTCCCCCGCCACATGGGCCAGGTGGTTGAGTAGGGAGGGAGGTTGCCAGGAGAAGTGGAGAGGTCGGCAAAGTCAGTAAAGATATGAACCTTTTTTCCACTCGCAACGATCAGTTCGAGATCGCCGTTGTTATCAAGGTCAACCAGGGCTGGGGTGTTTCGACCACTACTGCCGACTTTGAGCAGGGAGAGTCCTCGCTTACACGCCGAACTCTCGCATGGCACCGGTTCACCGGTTGTTCCGTCAAGGATGTGGACGGCTCCGCCGTTCAGCACCACGATCTCTTCGGCGCCGTTTCCGTTGAGGTCACCAGCAACGGCTGACATCTTAAACGATCCACTTTCGTCATTTCCTTGAAAAGAAGGGGCACTTCTCCACAGTTCTTCTCCACTCTCGGGATCCCATGCCACCACATAGCCGAGGGAGTGACTCTCGCCTCCAGCGTTGAAGGTGGCGATGAGTTCGAGGTCTCCATCCCCATCCAGGTCTGCTACCGTGGGTGCTGACTCATTACATCCCGGCGCCGGAAGAGTTTTCCTGACCCGACCATCGCTCGAGAGGATCTTCAGCCATTTGCCGCGTTTGTTCGCGGTACTCTGCGGGAAGAAGCAGCCAGAACCGATGGCGATCTCTCTGCCGACTCGATTGGGAAGGAGGTCTGCGATAACCGGGGCAGAGAAGATCGTTTGATCGAACTCTTGATACCAGTGCATGGCCTCATCACTCCGAAAGCCGTGCTTAAGCGGCGCGCTATTCCGAGCGCTCTGCTGTTGACGTCGCTTCTGTCTTCGACGGCACCGTTTGCGTCGCCGTTTTTTCTTGATGCGGGAACATTTTTTTTTCTTTTTCACCTTTTCCTTTGAACCCGAAGAGAAGACGGTTCGGAGCCGGTAAAGATACCCACCGTTTGGTGTTGGTGGGCGCATGGCATCATTTCGACTGATATCAGTTCCGATGACGAGGGAGGCGAATGGTTCTTCCCCGAATCGGGCGAAGGCCGGAGAAGACCACACCGTATCGCCGGTGATAAGAGATGAACGGAGTCGCTTTCCATTGCTTTCGAGCAGATAGATCTTTCGAGAAAAACTTCCAAAACCGATCTCAAGGGTCCCAGAATTATCGGTGTCGTAGAGCGCTGGTGTCGAAAAGACGGTGTAGATATTTTCGCTTGGGGCATCTTTTCGCACATCAAAGGTGGCGATTCGTTCTCCCGTCCGTCCGTGAAAGGATGAGACCCCACCGCCGCAACTTCTTACTCCGATTCCACCGTAGCCGATCACGACATACGGCACCCCGTCTCCGTACAGAGCGCCGACGGCGGGGCTAGAGAGGATCTTGTTTGTTGGCCCAGCGTGAGGACAGTCGCTGTTGGGCGTCGACGCACTCCAGTAGAGTGAGCCATCGGCATAAAAGGCGTAGAGCGATCCGCCACCGTTTGCTACCACGATCTCTTTACCGTTTGTTTCATTCCCATCGAGCTCCGCGGCAAGGGGAGAGCTAAAGATTACGGTTCCGCTGGGAAGCTGTTGAGGCCATCCTTCGAGCCGTTCGATCGCGAACGCTGCGGTACTGAAAGTGAGCAGGAGAATTCCCACTACTGCGCAAAAAGGTGCAAGTTTCATCTGTCAGACCGGCCCTCTCGCCGGTGGAGAAAATTGTGAGACGTTGAGAGTCCTGCTGCAATTCGTGCACCACCACCGCACTGTTCCCTGCTTGCTATGCCAAGCAAAAGTATTAGCTGCCTATTCAGGAAGTATGCTTTGTCAAGGAAAAAGAGTACGATCCGGGTTCCTTTGCCGGCGGTTATTTTTTATAGTTGAGTAAGTTATTCAACTTTATGCCGACTTGGGAGAGGTGGTGTTTACAGTGGGGATACATGAGTAGCGATACAGAGACCTTAGAGAACTTCACTGAGCAGGAGTACAAGTACGGCTTTACGGTGGATATCGAGGCCGATGAGCTCCCGGCGGGGTTGAATGAGGAGATCATCCGAGCCCTTTCGGCAAAAAAGGACGAGCCGGAGTTTATGACGGAGTGGCGACTTCGAGCCTACCGGAAGTGGCTTGAGATGGAGTCCCCGGAATGGGCTTTTATTGAGCACGAGCCAATTGATTATCAAGCGTTGAAGTATTACTCCGCTCCGAAGCAGAAACCTCAGCTGGAGAGTCTCGACCAGGTAGATCCGAAGCTCCTCGAGACCTATGAGAAGCTTGGCATTCCGCTCGAAGAACAGAAGCGTCTCGCGGGCGTGGCTGTGGATGCGGTGTTTGATAGTGTTTCGATCGCTACCACGTATAAGGAGGAGTTGAGCAAGGCAGGGGTGATATTCTGTTCGATCTCTGAGGCGGTAAAGGAGCATCCCGAGCTGGTAAAGAAATATCTCGGATCGGTGGTTCCGTATACCGATAACTATTTCGCCACCCTCAACTCTGCGGTCTTTAGCGACGGAACCTTTGTATATGTGCCGAAAGGAGTGAAGTGTCCGCTCGAGCTTTCGACCTATTTTCGCATTAATGCGCAGAATACCGGGCAGTTTGAGAGAACCCTGATCATCGCAGATGAAGGTTCTTCCGTGAGCTATCTCGAAGGGTGTACCGCTCCGATGCGCGATGAGAACCAACTTCACGCGGCGGTCGTAGAGCTCGTGGCGCTCAAAGATGCCCAGATTAAGTACTCTACTATTCAGAACTGGTATCCCGGAGATAAGGATGGCAAGGGCGGGATCTATAACTTCGTGACAAAACGGGGTATGGCTGAAGAGAATGCCAAGATCTCGTGGACTCAGGTTGAGACCGGCTCTGCCATTACGTGGAAGTATCCGAGCTGTATCCTAAAAGGGGATAATTCTGTCGGTGAGTTTTATTCCGTCGCTATCACGAACAACTGCCAGCAAGCTGATACTGGCACGAAGATGGTGCATATCGGGAAGAACACGAAGAGTACCATTATTTCGAAGGGGATCTCTGCAGGTGTGGCGCAGAACTCCTATCGTGGACTCGTAAAGGTATTGCGAGGCGCTGAGAATGCGAGAAATTTTTCGCAGTGTGACTCGATGCTCATGGGAGATAAGTGTGGAGCACACACCTTTCCCTATATCGAGGTTGATAACCCAACTGCCCAGGTAGAACACGAAGCGACCACCTCAAAGATCGGAGAGGATCAACTTTTTTACTGCAACCAGCGGGGGATATCCACCGAGGATGCGATCGGGATGATCGTTCACGGGTTCTGCAAAGAGGTGTTGAATGAACTTCCGATGGAGTTTGCACTCGAGGCTCGACAGCTTCTCGCGATCAGTTTAGAGGGGAGTGTGGGGTAAGACCCGGTGAAGAAAATTTCAGTAGAGAGGAGAGAAAATGCTTCAGATTAAAGAACTACAGGCGCGCATTGAGGAGAAGGAGATCCTAAAAGGGTTCGACCTTGATATTCAACCGGGTGAGGTTCACGCCATTATGGGGGTGAATGGATCAGGAAAGAGCACCCTCGCGAACGTGCTTGGGGGAAGAGAAGAGTATGAGGTTACCGGGGGGAGTGTATCATTTCTTGGGAAAGACCTCCTCGATATGGATCCGGAAGAACGGGCTCGAGAGGGCCTCTTTCTTGCGTTCCAGTATCCGGTTGAGCTTCCAGGGGTACTCATCTCTTACTTTCTCCGAACAGCATACAACGCAAAGCGTGAGCACGCCGGTGAGAAGCCTCTTCCGGTCCGTGAATTTAATGCGCTGATCAATGAGAAGGCGAAGCTGCTCGAATTGAATCCGGAGCTGCTGAAGCGTTCAGTGAATGAGGGATTCTCTGGGGGAGAGAAGAAGCGGAACGAGATCTTTCAGATGGCCCTCCTTGAGCCGAAGCTCTGTATCCTTGATGAAACGGATTCCGGTCTCGATATCGATGCTTTGCAGGTGGTATCTCACGGAGTGAACACCCTGAAGAAGGAAGATCCGTCGCGATCGTTCCTCGTCATCACCCACTACCAGCGGCTCCTGAACTACGTCGTTCCAGACTATGTGCACGTCATGATTGATGGAAAGATCGTAAAGAGTGGTGGAAAAGAGCTTGCTCTTGAGCTCGAAGAGAAGGGGTATGGTTCGTTCCAACCGGCGGCATAGGAGGCGAGAAAGATCTGCAAGAGATATCAGAGATATTCAACAAAGAGACGTTATGAGTACGGAAGCGAGAGTGGCGGAGAAGAGCAGTGAGCAGGAAGTCCGGTGGTATGATACGGAGTTCGAAGTTCTTTCTGGGAAAGCGGAAGATCGGGTCGAGAAGCTCCTTCATGCTCACCGGGCGGAGTCGTATCGTCGTTTTATCGAAGGTGGTATCCCCACTTCGAAGAACGAAGAGTGGAAGTATACCGATATTCGCGAGCTCGAAACCCGTTCTCTCCGTCTCGCTGCTGAGAATGGATTATCCCAGGTTGATGAGGATACCCTCGTCACTACATCGTTGAGCGCTCGTCGAGGAGAGAGTGCGCCTCTCGATGGTGCGATACTCCTCCATACGATTGATGGGTATCTCTCTGATGGGCTTACCAAGATACAAGAAGAGCTGCCCGAAGGGATTGAGCTGGCATCGCTTCGTCTCTCTCAGGATGGATTACAGCGGGCTTTTGTTGAAGAGCTTGTAGGTGAGTATTTTGGGAAGGGAAAGACGGAAGAAAACGACCCGATCGTTGATCTTCAGACAGCGCTCTTTTCAGATGTTCTCTGTCTCCGGGTGAAGAAGGGGGCGCAGATCGACCAGCCGATACTGCTTGAGCACGTTTCTACCGGACTTGAAGAAGACACGGTGACCTTGCCACGGGTCCTGTGCGTCGTTGAAGAGGGAGCGAGCTGCACCGTTATTGAGAGATTTCGTTCTCTCTCTTCAGCACCGGGTTGCACCCTGAGTGTGACCGAGTGTTTTGTGAAGGACGACGGGAACCTTAATCACTATCAGCTCGGAGAAGAGGGTGAAGAACACCTCCGCATCAGTCGGATCTCTGCTCATCAAGGAAAACGAGCGCAGGCAAAGATGCATTCGTATTCATTTGGAGGAAGGCTCGTCCGGAATGAAGTACAGCCGACTCTGGCTGGGGAAGAGGGGTTTGCTGGGATGTACGGAATCTCGGTGTTGCACAACCAGCAGCACGTGGATAACCACACCGTGCTCGACCACGCCGTCCCCCACTGTGAGAGTGATGAGCGGTATAAGGGGATCTATGATGGGAACTCGCGAGGAGTGTTCTGCGGAACGATTATCGTGCGACCAGATGCCCAGAAGACGAACGCCATTCAGAATAATGCGGCGATTCTCCTCTCTGATCGAGCGAGTATCCGAACAAAGCCTCAGTTGAAGATCTGGGCGGACGATGTGAAGTGTACTCACGGCGCTACGGTCGGCCAGTTAGACGAGAATCAGCTTTTTTATCTCCGCTCTCGCGGGATCGGGAGACGGGCGGCGCAGGGCCTCCTGCTCCGAGCGTTTGCTGGCGAAGTCACGCAAGAGGTGGGTATTCCGGGGCTTCGAACTTATCTCGAAGAACGAATCGTCGAGAAGCTCAGCCTGTAGCGATACCGCTTCGGGGTTTTTTTCATCGCTTTTTTCCAAAAACAGGAAACTTTTTTCCGTTTTGAACGATTAGAGATGTGCTGGGGAGATCCGGGTACATCTCTGTTCTCCTTCAGTGCTATTGGAAGCAGCATATCGCTGCTTTCGGTGGAAGATGTATGTCCAGAGCAGAAAGGCTGTGGAAGAAGGAAAAAAGGAGAAGAGATGAAAGGAATTGAAGGGTTAGGTCCACGTGAGGCCATTCGTGAGCTTACCTCACAGGTGGATGAGCTTCGGAAAAAGGACCGCCAGCTAAAGAAGAAGTTCGGCAAGAACACAAAGGTCGACGTGAGGGCGTGGAGCGAGGGCGACAAGGGCTACGCCAAGCACATGAAGATTCGTGAGAAGATTCAGAACTTGAGAGCTCGTATCGGTGAGCTGATGGAGCATCGTGCTGAGAGCAAGGAGGCGAAGAGAGCTGCACTGGCACCGAAGCCGGCTCCGACTCCGGAAGAGGGAGATCTCTCTCCTCAGCCTCCTACTGAGGCTCCGGTAATGGACGATAGCGTGTCTCCGAAGAATCCAGGAGAGCCGATTGCAGAGCCGCTTCCTCCCGTGGGCGGAGATCCAACCCCATCAGCAGAAGAGATCGCGCCAGCACCGCTCCTTGAGGGAGATGGTGTCTCCGATATCGTTGATGCCGAGCAGGATCCATTCCAGAAGAAGGAGTTCCGAGCGTTTGTTCGTGAGACTCTTGGGAAACGGAAGGGGCAGTTCGTTAGTGAGGAACAGCTTCAGCACGCAACCGTTGCCTATCTCCTTGAGAAGATGCACGGCGAAGAGGTTCGGGAGGCCTATCTTGAGCTCCGAGGAGAGGTGAAGGGACGAGCGGAAGGACTTCACGAGCGGGCAACCCGCAAGGCGCTTCGAAAGCTGGTCAAGGAAGGAGTTCTCTCCGAAGAGCAGGCAGAGAAAATCAACGGACTCACGTTCCGTGCTTCACACCTCGATGAGAATCGTCGAAAACTCGGTGGTGGAGCGGGAGAAAGCAGCGCCAGAGGACGAGTCAACCGTTCAGCTGGAACCGCCTTTGATCACCTCTTTGCCGCTATTGAGCGGGGAGCGCTTGAAAACGATCGAGGGCTCCGTCCACTCCGGTAGATGGAGAGCTCCGTCTCTCTCTGAGCAGCTGAGTAGACCCCAGCGTTGCATAAAAATTTGTTCGTAGAGCCACAAGAGTAGTGCAGATTGGGGCTTTTAGCGAGTTTTTAGGACGAAAGTGTACTACACGTAC
>JALEGQ010000036.1 GCA_022763385.1 bacterium | reverse complement strand
ATGAGAGGAATGGAGTGTTTTGCATCTGTCGAAACTTCTTCTGGTGACACAGTCTACACAGACAGGTCTGTGTTCAAAAGCAGGTAAACACGGGGGTGGTATGGAAAGAAACGAAGAGGAGGCTTATCAACGGTATGAGAAGGCACGTTCTTGCATGGATGCGGGCAACTTTTCTCAAGCAGCAGTGCTTTTTCAAGAGAGTATCGCCCTCTCTGTTCATGCAAAGGCCTTGGAGTTGCTCGGAGAATGTTTGTGCAAGACAGGAGATTTTCAACAGGCCATTGTCCCCCTTGCTGCGGCAACAACGCTCAACAATCAAGGGAGAGCTCCGGCGCTTCTTGCAGAGGTCTTTCTTCATCTGGGAGAGGTCAGTGATGCACAGGCAGTGGCAGAAATAGCCCTGCAACGTGATAAGGGTAATAAAAAGGCTCTTCACGTGATTGAGAAAATTTCGAGGTAAAGGTCTGCATGTCACGGTTTATCGAGAAAAGAAATGCTCTCCTTATTTTCATGGTTCTTTTTGCCGTGGGAGGTGCTTCATTTCAGTATGGGAGGTATCTCTCTTTTGCTCATCAAGGTGGAGTTGTTGATGAACAAGATGCCGAGCGCTCCTCCGCTACACCTCCGAATATTCAACGAGCCCGTCGACAGTTTACGGCGATTCGGGACCGCATCGCTGCGCAAGGGGGGAGCGGAACGGAGTTGCTTGAGCAGGTGCTAAATTTTGTTCACGATCATTCCGTGCATGAGATGAACGAGAGAAACTCTCGCCATGGGATACACGTTCCAACGGTAATCGACCAGATGGTTCGTGTTATGGAGGGAGAGGATACGGAGAGACCCGCGCTCACTTGTGGTCCTCGTGCGATGATCATGAGTATCATTCTGCAGCAGTTTCAGATTGACTCTCGCATCATCCAGATCTATTCAGATAGCTACGATACCGTCCAGAGCCACCGACTCTTAGAGGTGTTTAATCCTGAAACAAGGCAGTGGGAGATGTGGGATCCCGACTATCGGGTGGCGTATATTGATCGAAGAACAGGAAGGGGAGTTGATAGTATCTCTCTCATCCAGGGGGAGAAGGAGAACTTTGCTCCGCGAAATGGAGAGCTTGTTGGCTGGGAAGTCACGGCAGAGCAGCATGGAAGAAGTTTGACGAGAGTAAGGGATAATTACTTCAAGGCGGTCATGTTTGAGAATAGCGCACGTGGAATGAGCTATCCCATTATCTTTATCGGCAAGGACTTCGATCGACAGAAACGCTTTCAGAACGGACTGACGTTTGAAGAGTGGTCCCAGAAAAACTACAAGCAGCCGCGCTTTATCGGAGCGGGAAGAAAGCTCTACCGATAGACAACCAACATGGTGGAGCGAGGGGGCACCGTAACACTTCGTTCGGTTTCGTTTTGTTGGACAAGAATCTGTCTCTCGATGCGGTTTTCTCTCGGATGAGGGAGAAAGAGCTCTGAGAGTGTGAGTTCTCGCTTTGAGTCGGTGTAGTTCGTCGGCAGGCGAACCTCCTCCTGATTGGCCGTCCAGTTTCCGAGCATGAGGGCAACCTTTCCATCGCCATTCGTGAAGGCGTGCGTGAGGACGTGGGGATAGCGACTCGGATCTTCGGTAAAGAGTTGGTTTGCTTTTGAAAGAGCACTGTAGCGAGTTTGTACTCCTTTGAGGGGGCGAGCAAAGTCCCCGCCGTGAAGAAATGGACGGATCTCCTCGTGATTTAGGAGGGCAATATACCCCTTGAGGGCGAGGGGAATAGCTTCCAAGAGCGGATCGTCTTTGAGCGCGGTCACGTTCGTTGTGCGATCAGGAACGGGGCGGTGAACGAGGATCGGCAAGTGGCCCCACCGGAAAGACTCCATCATCCGCTGAAGTTGGAGATCGAGAGCAAGTTTCAGTCGCTCGCTTTCTCCCGTATCTCGGAAGAGATCCTTTGCCTCTTGATAGCAGGCACTCAAGTCACAGGTGGCACCGGGTATATCGATGATCAGGTTTGAGGCCATCGGGACCTGCTGTCGATAGAGGGCATCGAAAAAGGGAACGGCGAACGCTGAGTTGTTCTTGAGATTTTTGAAGTTGATAGCACGATAGTGATTTGCCGTTCCAAAGTACGGTTCTTCAAGGATAACGTCAGGGGCTCCTTCCGTAAGGAGATAGGGGGAGTGGTTGGAGCCGTGCTCCTGTTGAAGAAGTTCTCGACTCTCCCGAAGAAAGCGGAGAGAAGCTTCCCACGTTGAGCTTCCTCCTCCAACGGGATGACCGTGATGATCGGCATAACAACGGTGTGTCCACGGATAGACATCATAGTAGGCTGATGTCATGCGGTAGTCTTCCACGAGGGGGCGAAGCGAGTTATTGAGTGACCAGTCATAGCCAACCGGAGAAGCAGGATCGATAGAGCTTCCGAGTTCACCACGTTGAAGGGAGCCATCGCTGTTCTGGAAAGCTCCTCTCGATTCTACATCGAGATCAACGTAGTTTGGTGAGTGTACGTCCCAGTAGATCGGGTTGATGTATCCAGAGATCCCGGTAATACCGAGAGCTCTGAGTTCTGCTACGTGGTGAGGTTCAAAGGATTCATGGGGAGGCCAGTGCTCAGGGAGGTTGGTATCAAACTCATTTCCGTGCCAGTCGTACCAGATAACCTGAAGCTGTTCTCCAGAGATCTGGAGGAAGTCGAGCATCTCATCGAGGTAGGTGATGTTCTCACCGAATTGTCGGCCTCTTCTCAGATCTGAGCCGATCAGGGTTGTCAGGAGCAGCTCTCGTTGGCTTCTTGGAGCGCTTTCACTGTGGAGGTCAGGTCTGCTGGAGTGGGTGCTTCCATGAGCACGATACCACTGAGCAATATCGTAGAAGAGATCCTTTCCCGTATTCTGAAGTGGTACTCCACCAAGTACCACCCTTCCGGCCTCCGGGATGTCATGGAGAAAGAACGGGTCTTCGGGAGTTCGTTCTACTGCGAGCAGCACTCCATCTCCGGTGCCTCCAGCGATAAAGTCGTGAAGAGCGAGGTGATTCTCTCGGGAGTCGTTTGTCGCCAGGACGAGAGCGGCCCGATCTTCTCGGGAGAGCGCATCGACCGCAACGGTTTGCTCTCTGGGGTACGTTCCACGGAGCGCTCTTCGGGAGCCGTCTTCATCTTCTTCTCGAGCATTTCTTGCGGGATCCTCTATGGCGATTCCTCCCATGATCCCCTTCAGGAGCACACTCGAGCTATCGGTATTCTCGATCACGAGTTGTGGAAAGCGGAACTGTCCGATCCCCCGGGTTGAGGAGGGGCTCTCGGTGATCGTACGGCCCAAGAACTCAATTCCGCCATTGGTCGGATGAGCGGTGACGGTGAGCGAAACGGTAAAGCGAGCGGGAGAACGTCCACTTTGAACCCCTTCCCACCGGAGTTCCACCTGCTGAGAGCTTGGATCTGGAATACACCGTACGATCTGCTCTCGGCCTTCGGGGATAAGGTATTCTGCGGGTTCATCTTCCCCAGCAGCGATCATTCCTATCTGCCACAGCGGATAGGATGCTGGTGAGAACGGTATGAACTGCCCCTGGCGATCTCGGACAGAGAGGGAAGAGATTCGCACGCCGTACTCTTCGTCTCCTTCGAGAGCAAGTTTCAGGTTCTCTGTTTCGATCTCTGTACTGCACAGTCCGGGATCCCGAGAGAGGGTATTCGAGCAGAGAGTGTGAGCGGCTCTTCGTTGTTCCTGGAGGCGAGCTCGCCTTCTCTGCATCCGTTTCCGGAGTCGTCGCCGAGAGATGTTTCGTGATTGAAGTCGCTTCCGCTGAAAGCGGAGCCGTGTTCGGTGGAGATCTGCGAGCCGAAAGAAGAACGAGCGAGTTCGGCGGCGGGTACGGAGCCGCTTAATCTTTCCGACAAATATCTCTGCTCCTGATTCATAGCAGTAGAGTGAAGAGTTGTCTGAGGCTTTCTTCAGATCTATCGGATCAATGCGGTCAACGCGAACTCCTTGTCGTCGCAAGGGAGTCCGGCGCTGTGCATCTGCTATCTCTAGGTGGCCGAAGGTGAGAGTCGCAATTACGGCAAAGAGCAGGTATGGGAAGCGAAAGTTCATAGCGTTGGTGGTGAGAAGAGCTCGATGCATAATTCCTTATCTGCAAGTATTATGCTCGAACTTCTAGCAGAGCGTTCACAATAAGTACCCTCTTAAAGATTTTGAAGAAATTCACCGACAAATTTCCGAGAATTTCTTCAAAATCTTCGTTTTATGGTCGCTTGGGGCGCCAGTTCCAGAGACTCAAAAAACGCTCGGTACGTGGGATAAAATCGGCGCTTTCCTGAGTGAGCAAAGAGAGCTCTTCCTGAGAGAGAAAGGTTTCACTTCCTCGAATAGCGCTAAGGACCTGCTCTGGACGGGAGCAGCCGACAATAGCAGCGGTAATCGCTGGTTGTTGGAGGACCCACGAGAGTGCGACCTCGGTCAGCGGGCGGTGGTGTTGTGTCGCTATTGAACGGAGTACTTCGAGAAACTCTTGGACCTCCGAAAATAACTCTTCTCGGCGAAATACATTCTTTTGGCGAGGGTCTGGAGGAAGTTGCTCGTAGTGGGTGTACTTTCCGCTGAGAATTCCCTGGCAGAGTGGTGAATAGGCGAGCACGCTGATGGTGTGCTGCTGGCAAAGGGGAATAATGTTTTTTTCGATTCTTCTCCAGAGCAAGCTGTAGCACGGCTGATAGCAATCGATCGTTTCGGGAGCAGAGATCTCTCCCCACTCCTTTTCCAGCCAATTGGAAACCCCTACCGCTCGTATTTTTCCCTCTTCTTTGAGTTTGTTGAGTTCCTCTATGGTCTCATCCAGTGGAGGTCTCTTCGGTGGCCAGTGTTGTTGGTAGAGATCGATGTAGTCGGTCTGGAGATTTCGAAGGGAGGACTCCAGAGAGGATCGGAGTTTTTCTGGGGTGCACTGGCTGTGGGAGACTTTGGTGGCGATGATAACACGATCCCGTTGTCGGGAAGTGACGTCGCCCACGAGACGCTCTGCATGGCCATCTCCATAGGCTGGGGCGGTATCGATAAAGTTTACGCCGTTATCGAGCGCTGTTTCTATGCAGGTTCGGATGGCGCTATCCTCTGAGGTGCTCCATCCGTGAGCCTGCCACGTCCCGAGACAGATCCGGCTCACTGAGATCTCTGTGTTTCCGAGAGGTCGGTATTCCATGGGTGAATGACTATTGGCAGTGAAGTCCTCGTATAAGGATTGATCGGAGGGAGTCTCCGATCAATCGCACCCGGAATGGAAGGGTGGGGAGGGAAGGTTGCGGAAGTTCAAAAGAGAGCTCTTGCCACGTTCCATCTGGCTTGAACCGCTTTTCTGCAATCTGAGCGTCAACGTGGTCTTCCTCCCTGATGGCAATGGTCTTCTCGACATCTCCCTGTTCATACGGGAGTTTGACGGAGAGAGTACAGGTAATACGAGTACTCCTTGGAGAACCGTGAAGATGCGTCGCTATTCGGAGATCGTGTCGGGGTGTGAGCGAGGTTTCTCCAAGAAATCGGAAGAGGTAGTAGCCCTCACCATCTTTTTCGATGAGCGTCAGATCTTTTTCCCAATACTTGTAGGCAGCCTGAAAGGCGATCGGATCAAAAGAGGGGACATGCTTCGATTCAAAAACGATATACCGGACATTTCCGATCCTGGCGAGGGCATCTAAGCTTTCTCGAGAGGGAAAGTCGTGCGTTCTTCCAGGGAGCTCCTTCATGATCTTTGTTCTCTGGCCGCTGTATCCGTTTACTATGAGGAGTTGGTGATCAACGGCCCAATTCATCACGTCTACGTTTCGGTGTGCAAAGTTTTTCCAACTCTTTACGGTGTTGTTTTCTCGGATCTCGTCGGTCATCGGGAGAAAAATAGCGACCTCATGGGACTGACGCTTTTCTTCCAGTGTTTGAAGCACGAGTGGAGCACCGTCTCTCGGTTCGAGGGCGTAGTTCGTGAGGGTGTTCTCAAGAAGAACCCCCAGGATCAGAAGTGGAACAGCTACAACCGGAAGTTGATATCGTTTCCGGAGAGAAAAGATGCTGAATCCGAAAAATATGGGGAAGAGCAAGAGCGCGGGTAGGGCGGCACGCGCTATTGCTCGGAGTGCATTAAAGCCAGGAACGAGTGTGTAGAGGAGAGAAAACGGAGAAAGCTGAAGCTCTTCGGATTCTCCTGTGGGGCCGAGAGCGATGACAAAAAAGGTGAGGCCTATTCCGAAGAGTATCGCGAGGAGGTTCCGGGTGGTGACAAACGATGCTCCAAGATGCTGCTCACACCTGCCGAGGCGGTAGCAGAGCACGGAATAGAGAACGAGTGTCCCGTAAAGAGAAAAGGGAACAACATATTGTCGAATGGTCGGAAGAAGGGGCTCTCCAAAGATGCTCCGAACGATCGGTGACGAAGAGAAGACGACAACCGTACCGCAAGAGAGCAGCATTCCAACGGCAAGAGAGCGAAGGGTTTTTACTCCGAAGCAGTGCCAGAAGGAAAAGCCGCCGGCGATGAAGAGTATTCCCCCGAGAAAGAAGTGCGCTTCTGCGTGAGAATAGAGATGAGTCTCGCCGTAGAGCAGGGAGAGAGGAGGGGCGCTAAAGAGAGAGACCCCTTCCGCTCGGAAGGCATGCATCTCCGCAAGTGCTCTCTCGCCAAAGACCTCCCGAACGGCTCGGTAGGGGGCGGCGAATGGAAGTAGGAGCAGGGCTCCCGGGAGGTTTCCGAGGAGGAAGAACGGCAGGCGTTGCCACTCCATTTTCTCTCTCTTCATGAGGAAGAGAAAGAAAAAGAAGAGCGGGGGAAAGAGCAGGAGAAAGATCGCAAAGTACACCGTTGTCAGGAATGTCGCGAGCACGAGCAAGCCAAAGGAAAAACCTGATCGGAGGGGCTTTTCGAAAGAGCCAAGGAGGATCTCAAGAGCGAGAGGAAAGCAGAGCGCAAACTGGAGCTGGGGATGACCCAACGAGTGGGTGAGATAGCCGAGAGTAAGAACGACCAGCCCTGCGGAGAGCGCTGAGAGAAAGTCTCTCGTGATCTTTCGGGTGAGTCGAAAGGTGGTGTATCCGAGTCCTCCGTGAGCAAGGAGGAGTACCGGGGAGTAGAGTCTATCAGCTGGGACCCCAAGCAGGTGCAGGGGCTTGGCGAGGAGCGCTGGAAAGAGAAAGTTGTCACTCCAGGCGAGGGAGAGGGGGTACGGGAAAAAGGCGTTCGTCTGAAAAAAAGAGGGAGAAAGTGCGGATGATGGAGGGCAGGAACCGAAGCAGAACGTATTCTCGAGATGGTAGCGAAAGAGCCAGAGGTAGAGGCCGGCATCTGCGTGACTGCCACCGAGGTAGTACGTGCCGAGACCTGTGACCGCTCTCCAGCGGAGCGCGATGACGGCGAGAAAGATGATAGCGAGCGCAAAGAGATGCTCCCGTCGCGACCCCGCGTCTAGGTGAAGAAAGGGAGTCTCCCGCCGATCTTCTCCTTCCATGAGTGAGCCCTTATTGCGCCGTTACATCTCGGGCAACCTGAGAGGCAAGCTTGCCGTCATACTCTCCCGCATGGGTACTTTGGAGGTGTTTCATAATCATCCCGACGTTGGCTCTCTTTTCTTCGGGAAGCTCGGTGATGATCCTTCGTAGCGCTGCTTCATCGAGTTGGCTCGGGAGAAATCGATCGATGACAGCGATCTGTGCATTGATTTCATCGATCGCCTCTGTGCGGTTGTCTTTTTCTGCAAATTCTTTTGTTTCCCCCAACTTCTTGCGCTCTCCCTTCAGAACCGCGAGTACTTCGCTTTCAGGAAGATCCTCGTTCTTTTGTTTCATCTCTTCGTACTGAAGAGCGCTCAAGAGCGCCCGAATCGTTTCGAGTGCGCGTTTATCCTTCGCCTTCATGGCGTCTTTCATCGCGGATTTTAGATCTGCCTTCACCCCCATCTTTTTCTTCTCCTTACTTTGCTTTCTTCGATTGCGTCTTGAGAAATTTCTCGAGTTTTGACGCGGTTTCAGCACTGATCAGGTGCTCCGTTTTGCACGCATCTATTTCAGCCTGCTCTTCGCCAACCTTGAGGACATCTGCGAGAAAGTTATAGAGGAGCTCTTTCCGGGTGAGAACCGCGTCAGCGAGTTGGGCACCCTCTTTCGAGAGCTCGAGAAAGCGATTGTCATCTTCGAGGATGAACCCCTTTGATTTTAGGTTTTTAAGATTCGTTGAGGCGCTTCCAGTGGTGATGTTGAGGAATCGAGCAACATCGGTTACCCGCGCATACCCACGGGTCTCTCGGAGCTCTTTCACCGCGATAAGGTGGTGTGCAGCGCTGTGGGTAATCTTGTTCTCTTCAAACTGCTTCCAAACGTCTTCCATGCCCGAAACCTTAACTTGAATCTTTGCCTCAACAATAGCGAGGCCTCTCACAGTATACCGGGAGCGAAACAGAAAAAAGAAGCTCTTCCTATAACTTATCATCTTCTTTGCCTAAGAAAGATCTGTTTGGAGAGGAGGGACAATCTTTGAAGTAGTCTTTTGTATGGCATGTCAAGTGCTTGTTTGGGTTGTAGACTAGCGAGATGAGGAGGCTCCATTGGAAAAAACAGAGAGAAGGGGTACGGTAAGTCCCGGTTTTGAAAGGATTAAATTCAGTTTTGCTTCTGAAGGTGCGACAGTTTGGGTATGGCGCAGGGGTTCTGGACAGTGGTGAGCTTGAGGAGGCCTCTTTTGGTCCTTCTGTTGGCGATCTCCCTCGTGATTCCCCTCGCGGTGTCGGCACTTGAGAAACCCGGCGAGAACCTGAAAGAGGTGGGATTAACGACGGAAAACGGTACTCAGCTCGACCTTACCCGTCGTTTTACTGCTGAGAATGGGCGCGAAGCCCCACTAAGCTCCTTTCTCCATCCGACGAAGCCCACCATTCTTGTTCCGGCCTACTATGACTGTCCACGGCTGTGTGGATTGCTCCTTTCGGGAGTAACGGAGCTCCTCAAGAGAGTAGAACTGCATTTGGGTGACGACTTCTCCGTGGTCACCCTCAGCTTTAATCCGGAGGATACCGCCGAAAAGGCTCGAGAAACGGGAGAGAAATACCGTTCTCTTCTCGGGGTTTCGGAAGCGGCTGCTTCCTCGTGGCTATTTTTGAGTGGGGCATCGAAAGAGATTACCCCCCTTATGCAGCAGCTCGGGTTTCGCTATAAGGAAGATCGGGGTGAGTTCGCGCACACGGCGGCGATCTTTGTTCTTACCCCAGAGGGGAAGATTTCTCAGCATTTTGCTGGTATATCGTTTCCCTATAGAGATGTACGATTAGCACTTGTTGAGGCGAGTGAGGGAAAGATCGGTACACTTCTCGATCACGCGCTGTTGTACTGCTTTCGCTTTGACCCTTCGCAGGGAAAGTACACGTGGGCGGCTTTTAACGTCATGCGAGCAGGGGGAGGTCTTACCTTCCTCCTCTTAGCTGGGTTTATTTTTTGGTTACGGAAGCGCGAAAAGGAATCGCTTTCGGATAGGGATTGAACGGAAGGAGCTCTATGTTTCGTTACTTGCCGGAGCAGGCGTCGAAAGTTGCACCGAGTGTTGACTGGCTACATAACTGGATCACCGACCTCTCTGTTCTCTTTACGGTCGCCATCTGTGGAGCGATGCTCTACTTCGCCTTCCGTTACCGGCGTCAGGATGGGGTGGACCATGAAACACCCCGCATAGAGGGGAGTAACTTTCTTGAGGTACTCTGGACCGTTGTGCCGACCCTGATCTGTATCTGGGTGGGGTATTATGGAATTGTGATCTACCAAGATATGCGGGAGGGAGAAGAACAAGCCCTCGTCATCAACGCTGTAGGAAAACAGTGGATCTGGGAATTTCAGTATGAAAACGGGAAGCAGACGATCGGCGAGTTTGTCGTCCCCGTAAATCGTCCCGTCAAGGTTGTTCTGACCGCGACAGATGTTTTACACAGCTTTTTTGTCCCTGCGATGCGGGTAAAGAAAGATGCGGTGCCAGGTCGCTACACCTCGGTGGTCTTCACCCCAGTGAAGACGGGAGAGTACCACACCTTTTGTACAGAATACTGCGGAACGAGCCACTCTGCGATGCTCGCGAAGTTGAGAGTGGTCTCTGAGTCGGAGTACGAGCGGTGGGTGAACGATCGCTCGCAAGATCTCGCAAAACTCACCATGAGCCCCGCGAAGCTCGGTGCTCGTCTCTACGAAGAGAAGGGGTGTAACGCGTGTCACAATCTTTCGGGCACCCGTCTCGTCGGTCCAAGCTTTCTGAAGTTGTACCAGAGCGAGACGCGGAAGTTTGCGGATGGAAGTGAGATCACCTTTGGTGAGGAAGAGGAGACGATTGAGGAGTATATCCGAGAGTCGATTCTTTACCCCGGGAAGAAGGTTGTTGAGGGGTATCCGAATGGGCTTATGCCGGCGTACGAAGGTCAGCTTACCGATGATGAGATAAAAGCACTGATTGCGTTCATCAAGCAGCAGGACGGCTCGGCTGCAACAGAGGAATCTGAAGAAGACTCAGGAGAGGATCTCCAGGCGAAGCTTGCAGCGATGTCTCCGGTAGAGCGAGGACAGTACCATTACCAGAACAAAGCGTGTATCGGTTGTCACAGTCTCGATGGTTCGAACCTGGTTGGTCCCACCTTTAAGGGATTGTACGGGAAGTCTGGTGAGCTTGCTGATGGCGAGAGCTACACGGCTGATGATGAGTACCTCAAGAACTCTATATGGGATCCGAACGGTCAGATTGTGGCTGGATACCAACCGAACCAGATGCCTCAGAACTACAAGGACCAGCTTTCTGAAGAGGATCTTGAGAGCATCATTGAGTATATCAAGACGCTGGAGTAGGAGCGGGTCGATCTACGCGGACCGCGGTTGAGGGAAGACGAAGGGAACGAGGGAGAGTGAGATGAGTGCAGGCGCAGAGGGTGTCGAACACGGTGAGAAGAACTACCTGAACCACGAAACCACCATATGGTCGTGGCTCACCACCGTTGATCACAAGCGGATCGGGTTGATGTATCTCTTTACGATCACGGCGTTCTTTATCATCGGGGGACTCGCTGCTCTTACGATGCGACTAGAGCTCGCTCGGTCGGGGCCAGACTTTATGACCCCTGACCAGTACAACATCCTCTTTACCCTTCACGGGGCGATTATGATCTTTCTCTTTATCGTTCCGGGGATCCCGGCAACGATGGGGAACTTTCTCCTTCCGCTGATGATTGGGGCGAAAGACGTTGCCTTCCCGAGATTGAACCTTCTCAGCTACTACGTCTATGTGGTTGGAGCCGCGATGGCGGTCGTTGCCCTTCTCAATCCGATCGATACGGGGTGGACCTTTTATGCCCCGTATAGCACGCAAACGAAGTCGGCGGTGATCTTGATGACGGGAGCGGCATTTGTTCTCGGATTTTCGTCGATTCTTACCGGCTTAAACTTCGTCGTTACTGTTCACCGCCTGCGGTGTCCTGGGATGCACTGGGACCGTCTGCCGGTTTTCGTGTGGGCACTCTATGCAACCGCCGTTATTCAAACCCTTGCGACCCCAGTTGTCGGGATAACCTTGCTTCTCCTCATCATGGAGCGGTGGCTTGGGGTGGGAGTTTTTGATCCCGCCATGGGAGGTGACCCGGTTCTGTACGAACACTTCTTCTGGTTCTACTCCCATCCGGTGGTTTACATCATGGTGCTCCCTGCTTTCGGTGTTGTCGGGGAGATTATCCCGGTGTTCTCTCGGAAGCCGCTCTTTGGGTACAAGATGGTGTGTTATGCCTCTCTGGCGATCGCCCTCGTCGGATTTCTCGTATGGGCCCACCATATGTTGGTAGCAGGGATCTCTGATCCGTCGGCGATTTACTTCTCCGTCATCACCTTTGGAGTGGCGATTCCAACAGCGGTGAAGGTATTCAACTGGGTAAGTACGATGTACAAGGGGTCGATCTCCTTTGACACACCGATGCTCTATGCCATGGCCTTCGTTTTCCTCTTTATGATTGCGGGAACCACCGGTATTTATCTTGCGACACTGGCAGTTGACGTTTTCTATCACGATACCTATTTCGTGGTGGCTCACTTCCACTACACCATTCAGGGTGGGGCCGTGATCGGCCTAATCGCAGCGCTCCACTTCTGGTTTCCGAAGATGACCGGCAAGATGTACAACGAGGCCATCGCGAAGGTCGCATTTGTGCTCGTATTTGTGGGATTTAACCTCACCTTTCTTCCACAGTTCGTACTCGGAATGCAGGGGATGCCCCGACGGTACTTCGATTACCTTCCTGAATTTGAGGAGCTCCATATGATCTCATCTTTTGGAGCTGTTATTAACGGATTCGGCTACACCTTTGCGCTCGTGAACCTCCTAGGAGCGTGGATCTTCAGCCGACGGAAAGCCACGGAAAATCCATACAACTCACTGTCGCTTGAGTGGCAAACGCAGTCTCCTCCGATTCACGAAAATTTTCGCGAAACACCGACCGTTGATGACTATCCGTACGCGTATGGAACTCCGGTAGAGGGAGGGGGTCATTAAGTTTTTCGATGTAGAGCAGAGGCTCAATATTGTTGAGGATGAGATATGACAGCAGCAGCTGAAACGGTTCCCGGTGAACCACCGCACGCGCACCACTGGAGCCCCGTAAATGCCTATCACGGGGCAAAGCTCGGGATGTGGCTCTTCCTTGCGACAGAGCTTCTTCTCTTTGGGGTTCTCTTTACCTCGTTTGCGATTTATCGCTACACCTACCTCGGAGAGTTTCACGATGCGAGTTTAAAGCTCGATTGGAAGCTTGGAGCCATTAACACGGCCGTGTTGATCTTGAGTAGTTTTACCGCGGCCCTTGCGATGGATGCCGCACAACGGGGAAACAACAAGCGGGTCAAGAACCTCCTGCTCTTTACCGTGGCGTGTGGAGGGATCTTTCTCGTTGTGAAGTACTTTGAATATAGTCATAAGTACGAGATCGGACTCTTTCCTGGGGTAGAGTGTCCCGTTGTTGAAGCTGGAGATGCCCACCATGGAGACGCGCATCACGGAGCGGGTGGTCACCACCAAGAGTATTGCTGGCCCAAAGACACCTCAGCACTCTCGGCAGAGCAGAAAGAGATGCTCGTCTCGAACAAGTACAAAATGTACTTCGGCCTCTACTACTGCATGACCGCGCTTCATGCCCTCCACGTGATTATCGGAATGGGGCTGCTTTCATGGGTATGTTTCCTTGCGGCTCGGAATCGTTTTTCGGAACAGTACTACACCCCAGTTGAGCTCGGTGCACTGTATTGGCACTTGGTAGATCTCATCTGGATCTACCTCTTTCCCCTTCTCTATCTCGTGGATTGAGGAAGGTGAAGCGAACCGTATTGATTTGAAGGAGTAAGATCATGAGTCACCATTCTGCCGAGAGCGATTCACACGGAAGCGACGACCACCACGGGGAGCTTGGGCATATCCTCCCGTTCTCCGTCTACCGGAACGTCCTGATCGGACTCCTCGTCCTCACCGTCATCACGGTGTGGATTGCAAAGGATTCAACCTTTGATTTCGGCCACTGGAACATCGCCATTGCGATGCTCGTCGCCTCCCTCAAGGCAACCCTGGTCGCGCTCTACTTCATGCACCTAAAGTTTGAAGATAAAGTAACCTGGCTCTATGCCTTCTTCCCGGTATTTCTCCTCGCCCTCATGATGGGACTCATCTTCCTCGACAACCCCTACCGCCGCCAGGATAAGCCGATAGAAGTCCACGACACCCTCGCCGAGCAGAGGTAAATAATTCGTCCCTGGGACGAATTTCGCTAGGCTTTGTCGGAAAAGTATTTTCACTCTGCTGAATCGCTTCTCCGACAGAGCCTAGAAGAGCCGGCTGCCATTGGGGACTTTTTGGTCGGGGGAGAGGAGGACGACGTGTTCGGCGGTGTCTGGTACGCCGGTGACGAGGCATTCGGAGAAGAAGTTGGCGATCTGTTTTTTCGGGAAGTTGATGACGGCGAGTACCTGCTTGCCGATGAGCTCCTCCTTTGTGTAGTGCTCGGTGATCTGCGCGCTTGATTTTTTTTCACCAAACTCGCCGAAGTCTACATTGAGGCGGTAGGCGGGCTTTCGGGCTTCGGGGAAGTCCTCAGCACTGATTATGGTTCCAACCCGCAGCTCAACCTTTTCAAAGTCACTCCATGAGATCTCGTCCATCATTTCCCCTTCTCTGTACCGAGAAGCCTCCAGCTTCTCTTTGAGAAGGTCGATAGTACCAAAAGTCGTGCTCGGGATATATCCCGATGTGTCCGTCACGCGCTTTCGAAAATCTGCTCTGATATGGGGTGCTTAGCGCGGTATTCAACGTGAAAAAGGTGAAAGTGATACTGGAGGCGATTTTTCGTATACTGTAGGGATGGGTTCAAAAAAGAAGACATACACCATCTTCCTCGCTCATGAGGAGCTCTCCGATGCGGTGGGGCACTGGATCGCGATTCAGAAGATCACGAAAGCTGGACAGATGATGGAGAGCCTCCAGATCGTCTGGGAGCAGGTGAGCGATACCTTTGCGCTTGAGGTGTACTGCCACCGGCAGCATATCGAGCTCTGTATTACCGCTTCAGAAGAAGATATCGGGCAGATCGCCTCGGCGCTCTACACCACGGTTCCTTCGGCTGAGATTACCGAACGGAGTGATTTTACCGAGCTCGTATCTGAGCACGATATCGTCGTCGGGCAGGAGTACCACTGTGCAGAGCCAAGATTTCCGAGCCTGCCATTTCTGAATTTTGAGGACCGTCAGTTGGACTGTATGGGGCCGATGTTAAATATCATCTCGGTCCTCCCTCCCGACCACCACTACATCTTTCAGTTTGTCGCAAAAAAAGTTCCTGATACGTGGCGCATCAATATGCGCTATCGGATGGAATCGATCTTCTGGCATACAAATTTTCCTTTTCGCCCAATTTTCTGGTTCAAGCCCGGGGTTCGAGAGAAATATCAAGAGTCTTATTCACAGAAGATTATAAAACCAGCGTTTCGGGTGTGTGCGCGAACCGCGGTAGTTGTTCCGGCCTCTGCGGAGATCTCTGAAGAAGAGCGCAAGGAGCGAGAGGCTCTCGCGAAGAAAAATCTGCGGTCTATGGTTGCGGGGCTTCAGTTTATGTCGCGCTCTGACCTTGGAAGGTTTAAAAAGGGCAAGGTGCGAAGCGGAATAAAGGCGCTTCGCCCCGTTCACCAACGGGCTCTTAAAAAGCCGTATTTTATGAGCCTGGCGGAGCTCTCAACCTTGTGGCATCCCGTGTTTGTCCACCAGCAGATGAATATCGCGCAGATCCTTGCCGAACACGGAAGCCCGCCTTCAGCGCTTCTCAGCACCCGCTCTGAAGGAGAGAGCTCTCTCTTTGGAAAAACGAACTTTCGGAAAGGGGGCTCCTCTTTTGGAATTAAGCGGGCCGACCGCGAAGGACATCTTCATATCCTTGGAAAGTCGGGTACCGGAAAATCAAAGCTTATTGAGCTCCTGGTGCAATCTGATATGCAGCAGGGCTACGGACTCGCCCTTCTTGATTGTCACGGAGACCTCGTTGATGAGGTGCTTCGCCTCGTCCCGGAGGAGCGAGTGCAGGATGTCGCCCTCTTTGATGTATCAGACTCTCACTATCCGCCGAGTTTTAATCCCTTCTCTCAGGTGCTGCAATCTGAGCGACAGTTTCTTGCTGCTGAGTTTATCGACATGTTCAAGCGGGTAGAGGGAGCAGATCTCTCTGAATCGGCAGAACGAGTGTTGCAGAATGTTGTTCTCGCCCTCATGGAGACGCCTGGGTCTAATGTGCTCTCCATGTTTCAGATGCTCACTGATGGCGGCTTCCGCGCAGATATCATCGAGAAACTTCCAGAGGGAGCGGTAAAAGACTTTTGGCAAAAGGAGATGGAGGTTGGAAAAAACCTCCTCGATCAGCCGGATATCTTTCGGCTCACGAAGGTGATCTCAAAACTCGTCTCGACCAATCTTGTAAGCTGTATCCTCGGGCAGGTTGAAAATAGTTTTGACTTCTCGCGGATGATCGAGGAGGGAAAGATTATTCTGTTGAAGATTCCGAAAAAGAATCTTGGAAAGCAGAATACGGTGCTTTTGGGGACCCTGGTGCTCACGATGATTCGCCTCGCGGCTTCAGCTCGAGCGGAGCGTGGAACTGCTGACAAACCGTTCTACATCTATGTTGATGAGTTTCAGAACTTTGCTACCGAGAGCTTCTCCAAGTCGTTGACCCACGCAGCAAAGCACAAAGTGAGCTATACCATAGCCCACCAGATGGTAAATCAGCTTCCGGACTCTGTTCGCGAGGTATTGAAATCGAAGGTAAGTAATACCCTCTCATTCCAGCTCGGAAGTGATGATGCCGCTGCACTTGAGGGACGCTTCTCTCCTCCGTTTAACCGTCTCGGATTGATGAATCTTGACCTGCGAAATTTTTATATCCGGATGGCGATCGATGGGGATTCTCAGGAGGCTTTCTCTGGCTCAACCATCGATGTTGTTTTCCCAGAGCATGACTTTGCAGAACAGTGTCGTGAGAACTCTCGTCGACAGTATACGAGAATCCGAGAGGAGGTTCTTGAGAATCTCCTTCTCTCTGGTGGGAGCACTAGCTGATGAGAAAGCATAATTTCCAGATCTACTGTTTCCGGTATCCCAGAGAGGATTCGACCGTTGCTGATGCACTTTATGAGACCACGTTTGCCATGACGCAGTCTCATAAATTTCATGAACTCCTCATCGGGTGGCACCAAGCAAAGGAGAAGGCCTTTTCGCTCGAGGTTTTTCAGCACAATCAAACGATGTCGTTTCTTTTTGGTGCAGACGGGGCAACGGCTGATACGATGTCCGGGATGGTCTATCAAAACCATCCGACTGCTTATGTGGAACAGATTACCGATCCGGTCGATGAGATCGCAGAAGATGCTCTCGTTGGAGTGGGGAATATCTCGTATGCCCGTGGAGATATCTATCCAAGTAATGACTATAAGGTTACTCTCTGTGGAGCAATGGATCCCGTACTTCGGTCGATGGCTGAAGTTCCACCCTATCTTAAGGTGCTGGCACAGATCGTTGTTCTTCCTCTCCCGACAACAGTCTCCCTTCATTCATATCTCTGGTGGTGTCGATCGTTTGATAGCGCTATCCATTTTTTGCGCCCGAAGTATTGGTTCCGGGATAAAGAGACCCGAGAAAAACAACTTGAAGTCATCAAGGAGAAGGCGGTTGGAAAGTGGATTCGGGTAAACCTTCGGATTCTGGTGGCTGATGAACGAGAAGAGGCTCGTGAAAATCCAAAGCAGGCAAAAGCAGAGATTCGGAAGGCGTTTCAGACGGTACTGACTGGATACTCGATGCAGAACCACGTGGATATGAACCAGTATGTCCTCCACAGTGAACAGTTTGGGGCATCTGCCTTGCAGGCGGCAAAAGAACGACAGCTCGGATGGCACTTTCGTCCGTGTATGCGGATGTATACCAAGGAAATTCCTGGGATGTACCAACACCCGGGGGTTGGAAATCTCAGTGTGCGGATGATTCTCGCGCGTCGGATGAGCCCACCACGAGTGATCCCCTCTGACGGAGACGGTGGAGAGGTCAGCCTCTTTGGAAAGACGGTCTTTCGTGGTCACTCGATGCCGTTCGGTATCAGACGAGAGGACCGTCAGCGACACCTCTTTATGCTTGGTCAATCTGGTGTTGGAAAGTCCGGCTTAATGCGACTTCTCATTCGGAGAGATCTTGAAGATGGGCACGGTGTGGGGGTTATTGATCCAGACGGTGCTCTTGTTGATGAGATATTGCAGTGCATTCCAGAGCACCGAGTAGAAGATGTTGTCCTGTATGATCCGAATGATATCGATTATCCCGCAAGCCTCAACCCGTTTGAGCTCGTCAATGAAGAGTCACGGATGAGGGTTGCCACGGGGCTTCTTGAGATGTTTCGGATTCGATTCACGGATCAGTGGAACGATCGTATTGAACACCTTTTGCTCTATACTATTCTTGCTCTCCTCAGCACCCAGTGGACGACGGTCCTTTCGATTAAGCGGATGTTGATTGATGAAGAGTATCGGAAAAATGTAATCCCGAACGTCAAAGATCGCACGGTAAAAGAGTTCTGGGAATTTGACTTTCCCCTCTGGCAGCTCTCGTATGATGAGATCGCTATTCAGCCACTCCAGAGGATGATCGGCGATTTTGTTGCGGCAGAGATGATCAGGAACTCTCTGGGACAGCCGTTTAATAAGTTTGATTTTCGCGAAATGATGGATTCTCGGAAGATCCTTCTCATGAAGATCTCGAATCGCCTCCTCGGAGATGATAACGCCTCTCTACTCGGTTCAATGGTCATGACCCGCATCTATTATGCGGCGATGTCTCGAGCGGACATTCCGTATGAAGATCGAGCTGACTTTTATCTCTATGTTGATGCTTTTAATGAATTTGCCACGGCGAGCTTTGAGGAGATTCTGAGCGAGTCTCGGAAGTATCGATTAAATCTCACCCTCTCGACACAGAGCCTCAGCCTCCTTCCTCCCGCGGTACGGGGAACGCTCTTTGGCAATGTAGGAAATCTGATCTCATTCCGGACGAATAATGAGGACTCCGAGGTGATGGCAAAGGAGCTCGCTCCACGAATCTGGGCCTCCGATCTCGTGAACCTCCCCCCACGGGAGTTCTATATCAAGATGATGGTGGGAGCAAAAAGCCAAGAGATCTTCTCTGGTCGGACATTTGATGTAGTGCCTCCTACAGAGAGCTTTGTCGAGCAGTGTATCGAAAGCTCGCGAAGCCAGTACTGCATAACGAGAGAGCAAGCTATCGAGCTGATCTCAACCTGGGGGCAACACGGATAAGAGATAGCCCTTATCATAGCTCTTTTTTTACGATTTTGTCGAAGTTTGCAAGCTCTCGCGGCCACTGGTCTCGTTCTGCACTGATCCGAAGATTCTGACCCTCTTTTTCGATGATACCGTACTGCTGAAGCTCGGTGAGTGTTGTTACGAAGTCTCCAATTTCAAAATTCGTCATCCACCGCTGGGTTATCTGTTGAACCTCTTTCTGTACTTTTGGCTCAGATGAAGCGGAGCTCCCTCTTGGATTATCTTGATTGAACCTTAACGCGAGAAGAATGACACCAGCATAGAGAGGGTGGCTGATAAGTGGCCTCCCCCTCTCGATTGGTGAAGGGGAAGTATAGAGGGCAGGTATCCGTTTGAGGCATCGATCAATACGGCCATTTTCCCCATAGCGAAGTGTTTTTACTTCCTGGTCTTCCCTCTTTCGAAGTTCTCCATTGATACGTGAATGGTGCTCTGGAGTGATCCACACGGCAGGCTGTTGCAGAGGAGAGAGTTTGGAGAGCTCTTCACGAAAGCGGTCGAAGCGAAACTTTATCGTGCTGATACCGGCAAAAAACTTTCGATAGCGATTCTGCGACATCGTTAAGCAGGTATGATCTTCTCCCAAAAATGCC
Source organism: bacterium (assembly GCA_022763385.1). GTDB lineage: Bacteria > Bdellovibrionota_C > UBA2361 > UBA2361 > RFPC01 > RFPC01. Next base: position 261 of record JALEGQ010000036.1, on the reverse strand, counting down.
ACCACCTCCTCCTGCGAGAAGCCGATCTGGAGTAAGGGAGCAATTCGCTCCTTCATAATCTTTTCGCGGTCGTAGTGATCTCGTAAGTCTGCGAGTTCTGGATGCACTCGGAGGAGGGCAGCGATAAGTTTTTCTTTGAGCTGTTCCTCTGTTCCAGGAATACGAAATGCCTCATAGAGATCTGCAGTAGAAGAACCGTTCAGGTGTCTCGCGCACTCGCATGCTGCTGCGGGTGAGAGATCAAAGAGCGTTTCCAGTTCT
>JALEGQ010000035.1 GCA_022763385.1 bacterium | reverse complement strand
CTTCGATTTCTTGCTGGAACGGTACAGCCAGTTCTTATCGAGGGGGAAACCGGAGTAGGAAAGAGTCTCTGTGCCCGACTCCTTCACCAGCTCAGCAAACGACAGTCCGCGTCTTTCGTACGGTATCAACCGGGACTCAGCACGAGCGATGTGCTCGCGAGTGAGCTCTTTGGGCATGAGAAAGGAGCGTTCACTGGCGCTGAAGATACCCGAGAAGGACTTCTGCTCCGTGCTCACGGAGGAACGTTTTTTCTCGACGAGATAGATGGACTTCCACTTGAAACACAGACAGCCCTTCTCGGAGTGCTCCAAGAGAAACGTTTTCGCCGCATGGGAGCAGATACCGAAACAGCCGTTGATATTCGGTTTATTACGGCGACGAACGCAGAGGCGGAGAAACTCGTTGACGAGGGAAAGATGCGAAGTGACTTCTTCCACCGCATTGCGCACGGACGAGTGTATGTTCCCGCACTCCGTGAACGGCTGGGGGATATCCCGCTTCTCGTCGAGAATCTCTCGTGCCGCCTTGAGCAAGAGGAGAGAATCCAATCTTTAGAGTGGAGTGAACGGGCGATAGAGAAGCTGCTCGCTCACCAGTGGCCGGGAAATATTCGAGAGTTAGAAGGTGTCATCGAAGGAGCTTCCGCCCATGCCTGTTTCTATGGAAGGCATGAAGTCCTCCCCGAGGATGTGACTCTGCATTCCATAAATCCAAGAACACAAGATGCCGTACAACAATCGGCTCTCTCCGTGGAAGAGAATCCATCTCCTCAAGAAACACTCCACTCGCAAGTCGCGCTCTTCAAGAAGAACGTAGTAAAGCGGGTGTTAGAAGAGAATGGAGGAAATCAAGCCCAAGCAGCGCGCTCCCTCGGTATCGATCGCACCACCCTCAGACGGATACTGCTCGCATAATTAGGCTCTGTCGGAAAAGGAGTCCTACTGCGGTTTCCCATCTGTCCGAATCTGCCGCGTCCTCCTCGTCCCGAGTACTCAGTGGCCTAATGGGCCGCTTCCGTGCTCGCTCCAACGGACTCCTCGCATCTTCGAACACCTGAAAAACCTCGCGACGGACTCCTTTTCCGACAGAGCCTATCTGCTCGCCAATCGAATTGAAGGATGGGCAAATTGCAGAAGAGATAAAGATCCGCGCTCATTTATTAAGCAATCCTCGTGCACCTCCGAGTTTCTCTCTGTGTGTTGCTGACGCCTGTTTAGCGGGAACTCGCACCCATTGTCCTTGTTTTTCGTAGGCGAGGAACACTCTGGGCGTATTGGCAGCAGAGATGATGCAGGTCGTAAGAATTACGAGATTCCTGTTGTTGGTGTTGTAAGGAACTCTCCCATGTGCCGAAAAGAACTTCTCGTTCTCCTCTCCTTCCTTAGCTGCCTTCTGCTACCCGTACAAGGGTCTGCTCTTGAGCTTACCTGCCGAAAGGGAAAGATCACGGTCGAGATGACTGGAGCGAGAAAGAAACGGATCTCGTCTAGACGAGAGCTACGCCCGATTGCCAGAAAGATGAAGCTGAAGAGAGCTGAACGACGAGAGTTTCTTCGGCAGGGAGCACGGAGCCTTCGAGATTGTGCGAGAAGTTTTCGAAAGGAGAAGCGGGCAAAACGGAGAGCATTGAAGGCGATAAAACGAATGAGTCCCGATCTGCCCGATGGATCGCTCGGGAGTTGCCGTCTTGATATTCCAACACTGGTGAGCTACCCACGGTATGTAGACCAGCGCGGTGCACTGGAACCTCATATCGATGTGATCGTGCGCAATCTTTGGGATCTTCCCTCTGATCCCGAAGAAAAAAATGATGTGTTTGGGGAAGTCACCTGGGATATCGATGGAGTTTCGGAAGAGGTGTCGGTGACACCGGAGCGACTAACTCCCCGAGTGATGTTTCTGAGGCTTGCCCTTCCGAATGGAACCAGTCCCTCAAAAATTGAGCTTCGGGTACGAAACGTCTGTAACAACCTGAATCTGGAAACGGGCCGAGCTGCGATTATTCACGCCCTGAGAGACTCCGATCCGGATAGGCCGCAACCGAGACCTAGCCCTTCTTCAACCCCCAATATGGGAGATGGAGGACAGTCTGGAGGCGGGGGCAACGGAGATAACGGCGGCGATGGCGGTGGCGGAGACGGTGGATTTGATTCGACTCCGACTCCAAGTCCGACTCCGAGCCCGAGCCCGAGCCCGAGCCCGAGCCCGACACCGAGTCCAACCCCGACGCCGACACCAACGCCGACCCCGACGCCGGATCCCAATGGGATTATTCACGGCCCTCAACGTGGGATCATGAAGAGTGCTTTTGACGCTGATATGCCCAACCTCTTTCTCTCTGGAGTGCTCCCAGTACCGGAGGACGTCGCACGACAGGTAGAGGCTGGCGATATGAAGTTCGTGATTCGCAGGCCCGCGGGAGATCTCGCTCAGGCTGGTCATGCTCCACGGACCTATCGCCATCTCGAGGATGGCGCCCTTCCATCGACCTATCACATTACCTTTCCATCTTCGGTCAATGCGGGAATAAACTTTTTCCCGGTGTATCTCACTCCTACCGATGATGCAGGAACGGCACCCACCTTTGAGTGGAACGATGAAGCTCGACACTTTTCGCAGACGGGTCGCCTGGTCGTGGAGTTGACGAGTCCAGAACCCAATCACTTTTATCGGGCGAATATACGTCTCGCCGATCACTGCTCCACCGTGCGAGATGGCGCCTTCATGAAGGTCCTTCGGTGTGCGAAGAAGCTGAGTTCCACCGGTTCGTCGGGGTTAAGCTCTTCCTTAAATACCAACGCCGTTGCGGTCCTATTTATCAAGTTTTTCAGCCAAGCTGGTTACTTTGAGGTAGAGGGATTACTCGCCAATAGCCATATGAATGGTGTTGGCCCACTGATCGCAGACCGGGGAGTTCTTAAGGCGATACACCGAGGAAACCCACTGCACACCTTTGGTCGAGTGCTCCAAAAGCCAGATGGAAACGGGAGACCGGTCGACTTTGAGCGTCACCGAATCGAAGGAAATGGAACGGCCTATGCCTTTATGCCGTCTCGTTCGACACGTCATGCGCTGAGGGGAAACACCGCGCTTCCTCTGGAGAACATCACATTTGCTCTTGATGACCTCGGTGGTGCCTCTGCACAGGCTCAGCACGAACGGTTTCTGATCGCTCATACCGGAGATGCTCGTCTTGGTGACTTCAATCACCTGATGACGCAGACCGTGTTTGATAGTCCCGTTCCGGATGCTTCTGAATTCTATTCTCAGCAGGAGCTTGAGACCTTGGCAAGTGAGGCATTTCATCGATACGCCTCATTTGGACCATTCGACTTTTCGAGTGCTCAGAGATTTAGTGAGCTTCACGAAGATGCATTCTTTTTGACGAATGGCATGAAGAAGATAACGGCTGCCAGTGGTATCAATATCTGGTGGTTCTCTCCTCAACTTATTCTCGGAACGAGTGTCGCTACTGACGGGCTTGCGAGTGTACTCGATCTGATCGAACAACAGGCAAAGTGGTGGGTGTTTCGCCATCCTCTTCTGAGCATGTACTACGGTGAAGGGGAGATCATCAACTATAGAGTATTTGAGAACAATGCAACGGATAGTTGGAATCTCGGATACCGATTTGAATGTAACTATCGCCTGGATTTTAACAGACGTACTGACGACTACTGCCCGAACCAGATCTTTCGTGATAATCATCCCGAAATCGCTGCGCATGTAGCTCGATTTAAGGATGATGTTCCCTACTTCACAGAGTTCGTTGAGGGAGAGAACTCAAACGGATACATGGAGCGCGGAACTCAGAGCCTTGATGACCTCCACGCTTTTCGATTCCGCCCGACCATGCAGGCCGGCTACATTCTTCCGAATTACTGGATGGCAGAATACCTTAAGGTAATGGCCGAGGTGGCACTTATTCGGTCAAAGGCTCCGAACGGAGCGAATCTCGCCGCGTCAAACGGTAATACCCTCGACCAGAACCTCTATGAAGCACAGCAGCGTCCGGGACAGCAGTGGAGCGTCCTCGGAAGGGGAAATACGGACAGGTTGTACTACTTCCCACTGCTACACTTCAGTGATCAACTGAGTGATCATCTTCTCGACCGCTTTTCGATGATGATGGAGATCGTAAATGTGGCCGCTGGACCGAACTCGGGAGTGCTTGCCAACCAACGTGCTCATGATAACCGGGATTATGACCACAATGAATGGATCGGGAGCGGCAATTCCCGTCAACGGATCTATCCGTATGGACGGGAGGTTATGCTCGGTCTGGCGGCTGATGGGGTGAATGTTCCCGCGAGTTTGTTAACTGCAGACCTCTCTCAGGCAAAGCATCTCGAAAGGCTTGCATACATGGGAGATCTGAATATGCATTCGAAGTCCTATTGGGAGGCGGCGTATGCTTCTTCGGCTTGGGGTGAGTTGCATCGCTTAACAGAGCGAGTTCCACAGTTGCGGAACGTAGCGGATGAGTTTCGAGATGTGCTTCGACGTCATGCAGCCGGATACGGTATCTCATGTGATATCAATGCCGATAACAATCGGTGCAGCTTTGCTCGGCCGGATCTTCAGGCTCCGGGACGACTCTATCTTGCGGCACGACCGGCGAGTGTCGAGGTGAATGGGAATCGACACTATTTTACTGATGGTGCGCTCTCTATCATGTCATTTCCGGCGAACCATGCGACTCAGTACTCTCGAGTCGCCGCGGCGCAGATGTTCCGAGTGGGAGATGCTCAGGTAAAGCAACAGATTATCGATGCGTATCTCGGAAACGTGATCCCCTATGGGCCGGAGTCGGTCCTCGGAGTTTCCTCGCGCAGCTATGCCTTTGACGATAAGATGGCGGCCTATGCCTCTGGCTTTATCGGTGCCATACAGGAGGCGATCAGAAGTAGGGACTAAGCCCCCTGCCTTTGTCTTCGCTCCTGAGGCATAGTTACTTTTGTACAGAAATCCGCTATCCTTAGGCCGTTGTACACAGAGAACAACGACGGGGAGGAGTGTATGTCGGAGCCCTTGATTGGGATCATTATGGGCAGTGATTCAGATTGGCCCACCATGAAGCAGAGTGCAGAGGTCCTAGAGCAATTTGGTGTCCCCTACGAGGCGAAGGTAGTTTCAGCGCATCGGACGCCAGATCTTTTGAAAGAGTATGCAAACACCGCAGAAGACCGCGGGATACAGGTGATTATCGCCGGAGCAGGAGGAGCAGCGCATCTTCCTGGAATGGCGGCTGCTCAGACCCTGCTTCCGGTTCTCGGGGTTCCGGTTGAGTCTCGGGTGCTCAAGGGGGTTGATTCTCTGCTTTCGATTGTGCAGATGCCAGGTGGGGTTCCGGTCGGTACGCTTTCGATCGGAGAATCAGGAGCGAAGAATGCCGCACTTCTCGCGGTGCGAATGCTCGCCGTGAGCGATCGGAGTCTCCGTGATAAACTCCAACAGTTTCACGCTGATAAAGAGGCGAGTGTCCGGGCTCAAACTCTCTCATGAATGGAGAAGATCAAAAGAGGAAGTCGATCCTTCCCGGAGCAACGGTGGGAGTCCTTGGTGGTGGGCAACTCGGAAGGATGTTTGCGCAGGTCGCAAAACGAGCCGGTTATCAGGTGGTTGTCTATACTGACACTCCAGGAGGACCGGCTTCTCAGGTAACCGATCGGTGCTTTGTCGGGGATTACGGTGATACCGAGCTGCTCTCTCAGTTCCGGGAGCAGTGTGATGTGGCTACGTACGAGTTTGAAAATATCCCAGTTGAAACCTTTCAGTTTCTCCAGGAAGAGATCCCTGTTCGGCCTGATCCGCGAGCGATCTACGAGACTCAGAATCGACTCCGAGAACGAGCGCTTCTGACCGGGCTTCACATCCCTATTGCTCCGTTTTCCCCGCTTACCGATCGGGAAGAACTGGATCGCGTTCGAGAAGAACGGACCTTCCCGGTGGTCATGAAGACGGCAGAGTCAGGATATGATGGCAAAGGACAGCGGGTTGTTGAGTGTGCTGAGGGGATGGAGCAGGCGTGGGAGGATCTGCGTCGTGTGCCGTGTGTGGTGGAAGAGAAGATCGACTTTGATCGGGAGTTTTCAATCCTTGTAGCGCGATCCTCCTTTCCCAGTGAGGGGGGTGATCCCGAGGCCTGTGCCTATCCACCGATAGAGAATACTCATGAGTCGCATATTCTTGCCTTTTCATCGTGTCCGATGTCGATATCGGCAAATTCTCAGGAGATGGCGACCTCGTATGCCCTCGCTATTGCCGAAGAGCTTCAGGTTGAAGGGGTGATCGCGATTGAGTTTTTTCTCGGAAGGCAGGGAGAGGTGCTCGTCAATGAGATCGCTCCTCGTCCGCACAACTCTGGTCACCTCACTATCGAGGCCTTCTATACCAGCCAATTTGAGCAGCAGCTCCGAGGGGTGTGCGCTCTTCCACTCGGGAGTGTTGAGCAGCGTGAGCCAGCAGTGATGAGGAATCTCCTCGGGGATGTTGTGCAACGAGCCGGTGAGCAGGGCCTTTCGTCGCTTTTTCGAGATCCCCAGTGTTTTCTTCACCTCTATGGCAAGGCAGAACCAAAGCCGGGAAGAAAGATAGGCCATATTACCGCCCTCGGATCTGAACTTACTGAGCTTGAAGCACACCTGCGGAAGATTTTCATCAAGGGATAGCTAGCCCTTCCACATCGAAAACATAAAGCAAAATCCCAATGTGCGGAAAATAAGCGCGGTAACGGCGATCCCCTTATGACGCTTCTTTGTGGTTGCACTTCCGACATTTCGGACGAGTTTTGACCCGAGGATTAATGTTGGAATATAGAGCACGAGCGCGATGGTCGAGAAGAGAATATGAATCTGCTGCGGAATACTGAGAGAAAACTCCAGAGCTGTTTGAATGGCTGATCGGGTAATCTGGAGGTAGAGCACTAGCAGGATATCAGTAAAGATTCCGAAGAACATCAGTGGGACGTGACGTTTTCGGTTAAACCTCTGGGTGTAGCCAAGAACGAGACTCACCCACGCAATACTTGCAATCCACATCGAAATGGTCATATCACTCCCAGAAGAGAAACGTTGGCTTTGAGCGACGTTCAGGATACTTCACTTTGCAGTCAGGAAGAAAGTGAGTGAAATGGCAAACAGTGTTCACCCCAGCGTTGCATAAAAATTTGTTCGTAGAGCCGCAAGAGGAGTGCAGATTGGGGCTTTGAGCGAGTTTTTAGGACGAAAGTGTACTACACGTACAGTGAGGTCTAAAAACTCGCTCAAAGTTTCAAGATGTGCTGCT
>JALEGQ010000034.1 GCA_022763385.1 bacterium | reverse complement strand
CTTACTGGCCCTCGTCAATCGGGGAAAACCACGCTCTGTCGCTCCGCTTTAGAGGACTTCGATTATGTTTCCCTTGAGAGTCTCGATAATCGGCAGGAGGCTATCACTGACCCACGTGGTTTTCTCGATAAGTTTCCACGAGGGGCAATCCTTGATGAGATTCAACGAACCCCCGATCTGCCGTCTTATATTCAGGAGTACGTTGATCAAGACAAGCAGGGGCAGAGAAAGTTTGTCCTTACCGGGTCGCAGCAACTCGAAGTTTCTCATTCAGTAAATCAGTCGCTCGCTGGGCGCACGGCGGTGCTCCGTTTATTGCCGTTTGCTTACGCCGAGATCTTTGGGGATTCTGATGAACTTCCTCCCGTATCAGATCTCCTTTTTACTGGCTTTTATCCGAGAATTCATGCTCAGCAACTCTCGCCGGTTGATGCACTCAGTGCGTATGTCTCGACGTATATTGAGCGAGATGTGCGAAGTCTTTCGAATATTCGAAACATGGACGCCTTCGAACGGTTCTTGCGTCTCTGTGCAGCGAATATCGGACAGTTATTAGACTATACCCGTTTCGCCAATGATGTCGGAGTCGATCAGGAAACGATTAAGGCGTGGCTATCTCTTCTCAAGGCAAGTTATATCTGCTTTACTTTGCCTCCTCACTCAGGCAATTATCGGAAGCGTCTGGTGAAGTCTCCGAAACTTTACTTCTATGATGTTGGTCTTGCCTCGTATCTGCTCGGGATACGGAAGCAGGAGCAGATTCAAGCGCATCCGCTGAGAGGGGCTCTGTTTGAAAACTACGTTATCACTGACGTATTGAAGACGCTTTGGAATAGGGGCGATGACCGCCCGCTCTTCTTCTTCCGTGATAGCTCTGGGCATGAGATAGACCTCCTCATGGAGGATGGCGCTGATATTCACCTCCTCGAAATAAAGGCTGGAAGAACACTCACGAAGGAGCAGTTTAAGGGCCTCGAATGGTACCGGGAGTTACGTCCGGAGGTGACACGAAGTGCTCAGCTTGTTTACGGTGGTGAGCATCTCGAAACCAGATACGGCTGTCCGGTCCTTCACCGCGGGGCAATAGCGAAGGGAGTTAACCTCAACGTTGCATAGGAATTTGCCCGTAGACTACTCTTATGGCTCTACGAACAGATTTTTATGCAACGTTGGGGTTAGGTGGCTCTGATTTCTGTCGGTTCCCCGGAAGCAGGAAAAATTGTAGGAACAGAAGCTGTTTACACTAAGCCTTGCGAAAGTTTGTTTCGTTGTTCTTCTATTATTCCTGCGATGAGCACCTGCTCTTCCTCAGGAAGAAATGAATTGGAGAGTAAGTTTTGGATCTTCGGAATGAAGGCGATGATCTCGTCGATAAACTGTGCTGCGAGATCATGACGTATGCCAGCTTTTTTGGCGAAGTAGAGGAAATCTTCTGCGGTATAAAAGCCGAGAGTGGTGAGGCTTCCAAGAAAATCGCTCTCGAGTTCAAGCGCTAAATCCGAAGAGTCTGGATAATATCGAAGGGAACATACGAGGTCATAGATCGGACTCATCTCATAGTGTGTCGTACGGTCGATCAGTGAAAAATTTTTCAGGTGAAGATCGTTGTTCCCAAGGAGAAAGCTGAGGACGAGTTGTTTAAAGATGTAGATTCGCTCTAATCCACTATCTCGACAGTATTGCTGCGATGCTCTTACGACATTCAGGTAACTCCCGCTATATTTTTCACCAGCGGGACGGTTGAGAACCGAAGCGAAATCTTCGATATGAATCTTTGATCGTTTTACCCGGTCAAATCGCTTGGTAAGAAAGGCATACTCTCCATTCTGGAGCACAATAAGACAGCACTCAGCGACTGGAAGCCCGAGCTCTCGAGCGACATTCATGCAGAAGTGTTCGTTCTCGCTGATAAAGGGGTGTGTTTCGGTCGACGGCTTGAGGAGGTAGGTTCCTCCCTCTCCAACGATCTTAAAGGCCCCCTGAATAATACGAAGGCTTGCCTTTGGTTGAGCTCCTCCAAGAGACATTCGGAGTACTTTTTTTCGCACCTCTCTCACAATATCACTTTGAGAGAGGGGGAGAGACGGAGAAACTTTTCGTGAGCCGAACAGCTTATTTCGGCAGGTCGGATGAAAAAACTCGTGGGCCTTTTCTAGGGGATAGCTACACCGTAAACAGCGATCACTCATCATCCCCTCGCAGGGAAACTGCCCCAACACATTCAAGCCCACATCGGCTGATGAGAGCGAAACGGTCATTCCTATCTATCTTGAGGGAGTTTAACTGAAGATCGAGAAGCCACCCTTCAGAGAGTAAATTATCAAAAAATGGGAAGAGTACGTTGGAGGAGTATGCTTCCTTCCTCAACGGCAGATGTACCGAAACTGGTCTTGCGTTTCGATAGTTCAGGTAACTCTCCTCATATTGAAAGAGATACGTCGTCATCTGCTGGGATTTTCTCTCTTCGAGAGATCCCGCCAGGAATTCGTTGTAGTACACCCGTAATCTCATTCGCCGGTGTCTCTCACCACTACCGTAAGACCGAAGAGTTCGAGAACCTGAAGCAGGAGATCGAGCCGAACGTTGGTCTTATTCGCCTCGGCAGCTTTGAGAAAATTTCTGCTTACCCCAGTGAGGTTGCACACTTGCTCCTGCGTCAGACCACGTTCCTTGCGCCGAGCTTTTAGAATTGCACCGTAACTTTGCATTCGTTAGCCTTTCGAGTAACCATTTAGCGGATATAAAGTGTAACATTTTTTAGCCTTTTAAAAGGCCAGAAAATAGAAAAAGCTGCAATGTAGCCTTTTGAAAGGCTTTTAAAATGAGTTTTTCATAGATACGGCCTTTCTAAAGGCCAAAAGTGGGTTCTTACTTCCGGTGAAAATGCTTTCTCATCACGGACTCTTTCGAGAGGGAGGGTGGATTGTCTGCGGGCAGATAGCGACCGTGCTCGGCTCTCTCGTGCTCGTGCGGATCTTGACGGAGTATCTTCCGCCAGCAGTGTATGGGGAGCTTGCTTTGGCAATGACTGGGGCGACGCTGGTGAATCAGGTGTTCCTCGGCGGTTTGGCAAACGGGATCGCTCGGTATTTTTCCATCGCTCGTGAACGGGGAGAGGTCCATTCGTACTTTCGAGCCGTGCGAACTCTTACTGAGTACGCGGTGCTGGCGGTTGGGGCGGTGGCGCTTGTCGTTCTTCTGGTGAGCCGGTCGGCAGAGTTGAACCTTTCGTTCTCTCTGCTCGGGACGGTCGCACTCTTTGCGGTGCTCTCAGGGGTGAACTCACTCCTCGGCGGAATTCAGAATGCCGCCCGGCAGCGAGCGGTGGTGGCACTGCATACGGGTGGAGATGCGTGGCTGAAGATTGCGCTCTGTGCCCTCCTCCTGACCTTCCTTCCGGCACTTCCTGCCGTGGTGTTGGGGGGGTATGTGCTCTCTTCTCTCTTTGTGACAACTTCGCAGTACTACTTTCTCTCTCGTTTGCGTGCTCGAGAGGCGAGTCGTTCATCGAGTGCTGATGGAGGAGGAGAGGTCTCACATTGGAAAAGAGAGATCCTCCGGTACTCCTGGCCTTTTTCGGTGTGGGGGATCTTTACCTGGGCGCAGTTTGCTTCCGACCGGTGGGCACTGGCGACCTTTGCAACCGAGGATGAGGTGGGCTACTTCGCGGTGCTCTATCAGATCGGCTACTACCCAATCTCTCTCCTGCTCACGATGTGTTCTTCGTTTCTCGCTCCTATTCTGTATGAGCGCTCTGGTGACGCGAGCGAAAAGGAACGGGTACGACACTCTGACTCACTGGCACATCAGGTGATTCTTCTCACGGTTGGCATCACCCTCGCTGGGGTTCTTCTCACTGGATTCTTCCATCGAGAGCTCTTTTCCTTCGTGGTGGCAGAGGAGTTCCTCGTGGTCTCCTCCTATCTCCCGTGGTTTGTTCTCGGGGGAGGGGTGGTGGCTATCGGACAGTTCCGGGCGCTCCAACTGCTGAGCCGCCTTCAGTCGAGAAAGATGATGAGTGCAAAGGTCGTTACGGCGTGTATTGGGGTCACCCTCAATTTTGTTGGGGCAGCATATTTTGGAATCGGAGGGGTTCTCGTCGCCCTTGTTCTGACGGCGCTTATTTTCGCGAGTTGGATGCACCTCCTCTTTCACGTAGAGTAACGAACGTATGAAACCTGTACGGATACTTCGCCACTGGCATTGGCTTCTCAGTTCGCAGTTCGGAATTGATCCGCTCAAGACAGTACGTGGGCTCTCTTTGCTCCCGCGGTACGTTCGAGAGTTGAGGGCCTTTCGCCAGCTCAAGGGCTCTGAGCGGTTTCGTCTTTCCCTCAAGCCGTGTCTCCACGATTGGAGTGCTCAAGGGGGTGGCGCAGATACGGATTACTTCTGGCAAGATCTCCTCGTTGCTCAAGAGATCTTTCGAGCGGCACCAGAGCGTCACGTTGATATCGGTTCGCGAATTGATGGGTTCGTGGCGCACATCGCCTCTTTTCGAGAGGTTGAGGTTTTTGATGTGCGCCCCGTAGATACGAAGATTCCTTCCGTGACCTTTCGACAGGCAGATTTCATGGAGGGGATTCCGCCGGAGTATGTCGAATATGCTGATTCCGTCTCCTGCCTCCATGTGATCGAGCACTTTGGACTCGGTCGGTACGGAGACCCGATCTGCGAGCGGGGGTATGAACGGGGGATTGAGAATCTCGCCAGGCTGCTGAAGGGGGGAGGGACACTCTATCTTTCCACCCCTTTTGGGGAGCCCGAGGTCCGATTTAACAGCCACTATATCTTTGAGCTAGAGCCGTTTCTTACTCTCGCGGAGGAGTATGGATTGCTGTTGGAGCGGCTCCAACTCCTCTTGCCCAAAGGGGATGTTCGAGAATTTGGGGCCGATGACCTCGCCTCAGCGGTCACCCTCCTCGGAAAACAGGATGGTGGACTTCAGGGGGTGCTCGGGATTATGGTGTTCAGGAAGAAGGGGGGACGCGCATGAGTTTTTGGGGAAATACCAATGAAGAGGCTCGCCAACAGTGGATCGCTGAGAAGCTCTCTGCTCTTCCCGAGGGAGTGAGGATTCTCGATGCGGGGGCGGGGGAGCTTCGGAATCGGAAGCACTGTCGCCATCTCGATTATATCTCACAAGATTTCTGCCAGTACGAAGGGGGAGGGAACCCCGGTACGGCTGACGGAGCAGAAGGGGAGTGGAATACTTCAAAGATCGACCTCGTGAGTGATATCACGGAGATTCCGCTCGAAGACGAGAGTGTGGACGCCATACTCTGTAGCGAAGTGCTTGAACACGTGCCAGAGCCGAGTCACGCTCTGGATGAGTTCTCCCGTCTTCTCCGTCCCGGAGGAACCCTCATCCTCACCGCACCGTTTGGTTCACTCGTTCACCAAGCCCCCTACCACTTCTGTTCGGGGTTTTCTCGCTTCTGGTATGAGGAGCATCTTCCGGCACGGGGACTCGCCATTGAAGAGATGACCCCCAACGGAGATTGGTTCGGGGTGCTCCGCCAAGAAGTTGCCCGCCTCGGTTCCTTCGAGCGCCAGCGGAAGATGTGGAGCTGGCCGCTCGCCTATCTTCTCGGAGTGCTCGTTCACCTCTACGGTCGGGCATTTCACCCCACCGATAAGGCGGAACTCGCCTGTTTCGGGTGGCAGTGTGTGGCGAAGAAGGGGGCCGCTGCAGGGGGTGCTATTCCCTCATGAGGGCGCTACCGGTTATAGCGCTCCTCTTTTGGAGCCTCATAGCGCTTGTGCTCTTTCCCCTTGAGATCTACTTCCCGATACCTCTTTCAGTGGTGCTCCTGAGTGGAACGGCGGTGTATCTCTTTCTCTCGTTTCGTCGACGAGAAGTCGGACCGCTTCTTCTCTTTGTGTGGTGTGTTTACGCACTTCCCTTTATCCATATTGTTCCGTACCTTTGGTTCGATTTTGCCCGCGAGAGCCCCGTTCGGATGTGGGGGCTTATGGTCCGACCCTATATGTTGGAGGAGGATATCATTCAGCTTACCGCCATGATCGGAGTGGTCGGAGCATTTGCGATTGTCCTCGGGGCAGTACTGGGGCAGCGAACAAAACGGCTCTCTCCGCACCTTCTGGCGTCTCATCGAGGGAAAGAGCACCGGGTACTCCCGTTTCTTCCGTGGGCGCTCTGGTTAGCCGCGGGAACAGCGATCTCATGGGTTATCGCTCCTGCTGATAACCTCTTTTCTGCTGGATATACCAGCTCTGAGTCACTTCTTGAGGCGAATGTATTTGGAAGTGCATGGATGCTCTCGTATTTTCTACTCTGTTTCTGTGCCGCCGATCTCACTCTTGATCCTCACCGTGAGCGTCGTCGGATGAAGCAGGTGCTCTTTGCGGTAGCCGTCGCCTATATCACGATCTTTCTCCAACTCCTCCGAGGAGATCGGGCTATTCTCCCCTTTCTGGTGGGGCTTGTCTTTCTCTACTTCTACTGGGGAAAGCACAATGACGGTGCAAAACAACCGGCGAGGAACTCGACACGAGGCCCTCATCGGATCCGGAGCAAGTTTTCATTTGGGAAGCTGGTCTTTCTTGGTTTGGCGATCGTTTCATCAAGCATGTTGATCGGAGCGCTCCGACACTCTCTGATCGAAGTGAAAGATCTGCACACCTTTCTGCTCTTGCTTGATGAGCTCTCTGGAACGGGTCAGATAGGTCTACAAAACCTCCTCTACGGCACCTGGAGTGCGGTCCTCTTAACGCCGCTCTCTGTTGCTGGCGACTCCATTATGGGGAGTCTGCCGCTAAAATACGGCTCTACCTATGTCGACTACATCCTCTCTCTTCCTCCAGGATTTGTCGCCTCGTTTCTCGGCTACGAGAGGCCCATCAACGCCTACGCGGGGCCTGCATGGGAGATGACCTACGGGATTGGAGGGACCCACGCGGTAGCCGTACCGTATATGAATTTTCGTATGGTAGGGGTGTTGGTGATCCCTTTTCTCTGGTCCTTCTTCCTCTCTCGCTTTGAGAAGGTTGCGGTGTATCAGATAAGTGTCTCCCACTTCGCATTCCTCCTCTGCATGACCTCAGCAGCACCACACAGCCTCTGGTACGGGGAGAAGTACTTCATAAATGCAGTTATTATCTATATCTTCCTTCGTTTTCTCTATAAACTTACCTGGCACTTCAGCGCGAGGATGCTCGGTGGTAGCTCAAGGAAGCGGTTTGTCTCCGATCCCTCGCCTCCTTACCCGGTTGCCGAGTTTTCCCAACGGCCCTCACAGGTGTCTAACTCTTATCTGGAGAGAATATGAGTAAGCTGATTGTTCGACTTAAAGGTGGTCTTGGAAACCAGCTCTTTCAATACGCTGCAGCCTACCGCCTAGCCCAGGAAAATGACGCGGAATTGGTGGTTGATACTGTTTCTGGATTTGTCCGAGATAAGAAATATAAGCGAACCTACGTGCTGACTCCCTATCCACTCTCCGCCCGTGAAGCGACCCCGTGGGAGCGGCTCTCGCCCTTTGAGCGGCCTCGTCGAGCGTTCCGCAAGCGGTGGAACGCCCTATTCCCCTTCGAGCAGCGAAACTATATCGAAGCGGAAGGAGTTCAGTTTGACCCTCGACTCCTCACCCTCCGTTTTTCAGGGGAGCTCTATCTCGACGGCCAGTGGCAGAGCGAGCTCTATTTTCGAGACTATGCGAAAGAGCTTCGTGATGAGCTTCGTTTCGTTCCACCGCAGGAACCGAAGATCGCGCCGACGCTCCGAGGGACCGAGTCGGTAGCAGTTCACCTCCGTTGGTTTGAGTCGCTCTCAGATCAAGAGACGTTCAACATGCAAAAGGCCTACTACACTAAGGCCCTGAACCATATGCGCTCTGTTCTCCGGGCTCCGCAGTTCTACATCTTCTCGGATAATATCGAATTAGCAAAAACTCGGCTTGCTGATTGTGGAGATGATCTGAACTTCGTCGTAGATGAAGATCTCCCCGGTGGGGATGCCCTTGCTATCTGGACCATGAGCCAGTGCAAGCACTTTATCATCGCCAACAGTACTTTTAGTTGGTGGGGAGCATGGCTTTCTGACACCCTTGAGCGGGAGGAGGGAGGCTCTTCAGTCCAAGAAAAGATCGTTATCTCTCCATCAACGCAGAATGAAGTTGGTGTGTGTGGTTGGGGATTTGAAGGACTTATCCCAGAGGGCTGGTTAAAGGTTGCGTAAATTATGCTGAGAAAGTTTCTTCCACTTCTCGTAGATCCTGTCACCAAGAAACCTCTCCTCCTTGAAGAGCGTTCCTCTGATGGAGATGATGTGCTCGAAGGATTTCTTGTTTCAGAGACTGCTCGCTATCCGATCACGAGGGGGATTCCACGCTTTGTCAGTGATGAAGGATACTCTGGAAACTTCGGCTATCAGTGGAAGAAGTGGTCACGGGTGCAGTTCGAGTCTGAAAATATTGGGAAACCGCTCGAAGGGCACACGAGAAAGATGTGGCACATGGTGACCGAGCGGGAACGGGATGAGTCCCTCCGTGGACAGTACGTTCTCGATCTCGGGTGTGGTCCCGGTCGCTTTATCGAGATCGCCCGTGAAAAGGGGGCCACCGTAGTCGGCATTGACTACAGTGAAGCGATAGATGCTGCAGCAGAGAGCTTCCGAGGTGACCCCGAGGTCTTACTCTGCCAGGCCGATGCGCTCAATCTTCCTTTTGCCGAAGGGACCTTTCACGGAGTGTTTTCCATCGGAGTTCTTCACCATACGCCATCCCCAAAGGGGGGCATAGCTGAGTCCTTCCGGGTGCTCCGTCCCGGTGGTTGGCTCGGTGCCTGTGTGTATCGGAAGGGAAGTTACTACGACTTCTTGCCCGTGCAGTTGTGGCGAAGATTCTTTCAGTTTCTTGCGCCGATGTTTGGCCACACTCCTCCGTATCTCTACAGCAAATTTACCACCACCTTTCTCCGTCCAATTGCGCAACGGTTCTCCCTTCTGGGAAAAGCGATACGGGTCTTTCTCCCCTTCGCAAATCTTCCGGACAAAGAGTGGTCCCTCCTCGATACCTTTGACAGCGTGACACCGAGCTATCAATCCGCCCACATCTCAGAAGAAGTGCAAGGATGGTTCTCTCTAACTGGATTCGAGCAGATTCAGCAGAGCAGATGGAGCCCAACCGCCTATCACGGCGAAAAACCTGCCTCACACGCTGAGCTCGTCGCAAACCAATGACGACCAGCGTATCCCAACGTGACCAGCCTGTGATTGATGTGGTTATGTCCTGCTATGGAGGAGAGCGGTATCTTCCTGGTGCTATCGAGAGCGTTCTCCATCAGAGCTATTCTCACCTTCGCTTTATCATTGTTGATGATGGGTCGCCCGGTGAGGTGAGAGATATTGTGGGTCGGTATGCAGAGCAAGACCCCCGTATTCTCTTTCTTTTAAAGGAGCATACAGGATTAACCCCATCGTTGCGGTACGGAGTAGAAGCTGGCTCTGCTCCGTGGATTGCTCGGATGGATAGTGATGATATCTGGTATCCGGAGAAGCTTGCAGAGCAAGTTAGAATGATTACTACTCATGATGATATCGTACTGTGTGGTACCGGATGTGTGCTTATCAATGAGCAAGGAGAGAGGCAGGGAGAGTATCGGTATCCTGAACGACACGAAGATCTTCTCCGTCACCTCTTCTCACAGAAGCGGTTTTTTCCACATTCTTCGGCGGTGTTTTCTCGTGCCGCCTATGAGAAGGTTGGTGGCTATCGCACCCCTTTTGTGAAATCTCAGGATGCCGATCTCTGGCTTCGCCTTGCGCGGTGTGGGCGTATTACATCTCTTCCGGATTCTTTCCTTGAACTTCGAAAGCATGAGGCGCAGATCTCTCAACAGAAAAGAGGATATCCACAGTTTGTCTATAGCTGTGCCGCAGTGATCTGCGCTCGACTCCGTGAGAGAGATGAAGAAAGAGAGCCCCTGCATGACGAAGAGCACTGGAATGCTTTTCTCGACCGGGTATCGGAATCAGTTCAGGAGACGAGAGCTCTCGCTGCGCGTGAGGAGCTCGCCGCGATAAAGACGCTATGGCACGAGAAAAATCCTCGTCTTTTCTGCCGAAGCATTCGCTTTCTTCTGGGCGGAGATCTCTTTCGGTGTCTTCGATGGCGAATGTATGGGAATCGTCCCTTTACCGATGCATTTGCGCGGCAGTGGACGAACGAGAGAGGATAGAGCGATGTGCGGTATATACGGAGAGTACTCTTCCTCTCGTCCGGTATCGAAAGAAGAGATCATGGCGAGGCGAGATACCCTCGTACATCGGGGTCCTGATGGAGGGGGAGTGTGGATCTCTCCAGACCAGACCGTGGCGCTTGCGCATCGAAGACTCGCTATCCTCGATCTCAGTGATTCTGCTGCGCAACCGATGGTGAGCCGTTCGGAGAAGACGATCCTCACCTTTAACGGAGAGATCTATAATCACCGAGAGCTTCGAAGGGAGCTAGAAGGGAAGGGGCATTCCTTTTCTTCTCACTCTGATACCGAGGTGCTACTCAACGCCTATGAGGAGTGGGGAGAGGGGTGTTGCTCTCATCTGAAAGGGATGTTCGCTTTTGCGCTCTACGATGGAGCAAAGAACACCCTTTTTCTGGCACGAGATCGGGTCGGTGAAAAACCACTCTTTTATTATCACCACCACGGGAGCTTTCGCTTTGCCTCTGAGCTCAAAGCCCTTCTGCACGATCCCGAGATGCCGCGGAAGCTCAATGCCGAAGCTTTTGACTGCCTCCTGACGTTTGGTTACGTCCCTGGTGAGCATTGCCTCCTGCAGCACTACAGAAAGCTTCCTCCTGCCTCGTGTCTCCGTTTCTCTCTTTCGACGAAGGAATGTCATCGTTGGAGGTACTGGGAACCACCATCTCCAGGTGAGGATTACTTCGGTGAAGAAGTTCTTCTGGAGCGTCTAGAACAGCTCCTGGGGGATGCCGTTGCCAGTCAGCTCGTTGCGGATGTGCCGGTGGGGGTACTTCTCAGTGGAGGACTTGATTCCAGTCTTATTACGGCGCTTGCGGCGGAACGGTGTTCGTCGCTCCGAACCTTTACGGTGAAGTTTCCTGGTCACGGAGCCCTAGATGAGACGCCTCATGCACGTGCCGTTGCTGAATACTTCGGAACAGCACACGAAGAGCTTGATGGAAATGAGATTCAGCCACACCTGCTCGAACAGGCGGCCGTGTACTGTGATGAGCCGGTATTTGATTCGTCGCTCTTCCCGACCATGCTCCTCTCAGAGGCCGTTCGAAAACAGTGTACGGTGGTTCTCGGTGGAGATGGCGGAGATGAGCTCTTCGGTGGGTACAAGCACTATCTCCGCTATGCTCGTTTACAAAAGCAAGGTGCTCTTTTCCCAAAACCGTTAAAGAGTTTTTTCCGCTCTGGAGCTCTCCACCTCCTTCCAGAGGGGATGCGAGGTCGAGGGTTTCTCTTGGCCTTCTTGGGAGACTACCGCTCGGCGGAGGTTCTTGGTGAGCGTTTTTTCGATCCGGTATCAAAGCTCCGTCTCACCGGAGGTGTACTTACTTCCGTCAGAGGAGTAGCACAGCGCATTTGGAGAGAGCGCACACCGCAGAATCTTCCCTTTGATGAACTCCTTCTCCGGCAAGATTTTCAGAACTATCTTCCAGAAGACATCCTCGTCAAGGTCGACCGTTCCAGCATGCGGTCATCGCTTGAAGTCCGAGCCCCCTTTCTTGACAGGGATCTGGTGGAGTTCGCCTTTCGAGATCTTCCCACAACAGAGAAGTTCTCCTCCACCGAACGGAAGATCCTGCTGAAAAAGCTCGCAAGAAAAAAGCTTCCTCCATCTTTTCAGGCCGAGCGAAAGCAGGGGTTTTCCATCCCGCTTGCGACCTGGCTGAAACAATCTCCGTGGCGAGATACCTTTCACGATATTCTGCTTTCTCCAGACCCCTTCTTTTCTCCCTCACGTATCCGAACCCTGCTCGCCCAACAGGATCGAGGCTACTCCCACAGCGAACGCCTCTTCGGCCTCGCGCTATTTAAGCTCTGGAGTCAGCACTACCGCGTGGTGTTATAGCAATTCACTTTTGTTGTTTGCGAGGGAAGTCGTAATGTAGTATGATTGCAAGAGACTGCAAAGCAATATGGAGTGCCCAATGGCAGATAAATCCACAGCGGGAACCATTACCATTCGAACGAGCACGGAGGTGCTCGCAGCTCTTGGGAAGCTTGCCGAATCGATGGATCGACCAAGAAACTGGGTGATAGAGGCAGCGCTTCAGAGCTATCTTGAGACGCAAGCTTGGCAAGTTGAGGGAATTCGAGAGGCCTTGGACTCTCTTGATCGGGGGGAATCTCTCTCTCATGAGGACGTTGTTTCTGACCTTGATACGCTTCTTGCTACGCACGATGGGTAAGGCTGATGAAAATAATTTGGTCTCCTCAAGCAAGAGAAGATCTCTTGTCAATCTTTTCTCACGTTGCTGAGGACAACCTTCAGGCTGCCAGGAAGCTTCGAACAGTGATTCTCTCCAAGATAGAACTTCTGGCAAGTGTCCCTCATATTGGTCGTCCCGGGAGAGTGCCGGGAACAAGAGAGCTTATTATCGATGATGCCCCGTATATTATTCCGTACCGATGTCGTGAGGGCTCCCTTGAAATCGTTCGTGTCTATCACAGCTCTCGCAAGTGGCCGGACAGGTTTTAACGAATTTCATTTCCTATTTCGTTTACCGTCTCACCGAGAACACATTCCGCAACCAATTCGTTCATCTCTCCTGAGTAGTGATAGGGATCAACGTAGAGATTTTTCTTCGCATTTTTCTGGATGTCGGCACACCAGATGAGCTCGGGGAGTGGGTTCTCAATTTCTATGATCTTCTGTACAAAAGGATAGGCTTTGCCGGCGAGGCGGTGTTGCTCAAGTCCGAACTTAGCAAAGGCGTGATACTTCTCATGGTATAGATAGGTGCTGATCGGCTGCCATACTGAGGTGACGGTGACGTTATATTTCTCAGCAAGGGCTCGGATCGCTGTTTGGTTGATAAGATATCGGCGAAAAACAGATTGGGCTATCTCTCGTGCTTCTTCGTCTGAGCCATCCTGGGGGATAAGGTAGTCGGTAACGTGTGCGTTGGGCACCATCGGATCAAAGACGAGCCCTTTGAGTCTGAGAACAACTTTCACTGAGAGGGGAACATCCCTTCCTTCAAGCCAACTGAGGCCATCGATATACTCCGTGAGGTGGTTCGTATAAAAGGGAAGGTCTTTGACGTGGTAAAAATCATTGAGGCCATCAACGAAGATCGCACGGTCCGGGATAAACCCATCTCGGAGGAGAGCGCGAAAGAGCATCAGCTCCTGAGTTGAGTAGTAGTGGCCTCGCCCGAAGTTATACACCCGGACTTCTCGTTCATACTCATGAGATTCATTCATCTGCCGCTCAAGCGCTGCAGCGAGGGTCTCGCGATCCGAGACTCCGTACCCGAAGCTTGTTGAACCTCCGAAGAGGAAGATGTTTACGGTCTCGTCCGTCGGTGGCCACGGATGAATATCTGAATTTGCTCGATATCCTTCCTCTGTTACCCGAACGAACTTTCCCGTGAACGGGGCTTCAGTAAACTGAGTATACGGAGCATACGAATAGGAGCGATTCCACGTTTCATCGAGGAGGGTTCGGATCTCTTCTTCGGTATAATCGGGGTATATGCTCTTCATATGTGGGAGGGAATACCGGCGAATAAGCGGGTTTTCTTCCTTTCCAAGCAGTGGAGCTGCCTCGCGATAACCCCAGAAAAGGAAGTCCACGAACAGTAAGAGAAGCGCGGTATTTACCAGGTGAATGCAGAGTGTTCCGTACCACCGAAGCACTTCGTCCCTCCCTCTTAACCGTTTGAAGTCTGCTGGAGTGCGTGCGCTTTGTCCGTAAAGAGCGTCAAGCAGTCGTATGTCGTATCATGGAGAACTCGAATCGCGGGATAGTGGTCATTTACGGCACGTTGAAGCTCTTCTACCGTTGGATAGTGGGGATCGGTTCCAAAGTTCCGCGCATCATCGACCACAAGAACGTGCTCATACCGTTCGTCAGCAACGATCGCGAGCACCTCTTGAACGATCGGGGTATCAATATCTGCCCGAGCGGTTACTCCCCCAGAGTAGTGTCCGTCAAGCCAGAAGAGCGCTGCCTGGTCGAGGCGGGGGAGAAGACGTGGTATCATCTCTCCACTATCACCGTGAATAATCTCTATCGCCTCATCAGAGCGAAACCTTCGTTCTGCCATGGCATGGAGCCGGTCGGAGAGTTCGATGGAGTACAGCTTCGAGAAGAATGGCCTCATCGCCGCCAGCATATCGCCGTAGAGGGTGCCGGTTTCTACCAACACTTCAAGATTGAAGCGTTGCTGAAGTGCACGGATATTTTCCTGCTTCGCACGGTGTGGAACCTTTCCCGCGCGTCCCCGCTGTTGCCACCGTTCATACTCTCGCTCTTCAAAACGCTTCAACTTGATGCTTCGGAGTGGGTGGTAGAGGGGAGTGGCCTGCAAGGTGCGAACAAGTGTTCCGTACATATGATATTTCCCGTTAATAAGCGCTCCTCTGCGTAGAGGCGCCTCTTGGTGCTGTTCAGCCTATCCGGCGGGTGATCTCGTGGCAACTTCCTTGTGCAGCCTTGGAGAGCATAGTAGTGTCGTGAGATTGCGTTATGTAATACTATTCGGTACTTTATGTTTATGGAAGGCGCGAAAAGCTCACTTTTAGCCTATACAGATCACCTGCTTTCTGAGGGCCGGGCCACATTCTCATTTGAAGAGGCAAAACAAGCTCTACAGGTTTCTGACGCGGCCGTTCGTGCCTCACTCAGAAGGCTGAAGGAGAAAAATGTATTGGCAGCTCCCATGCAGAAGTTCTTCGTGATTTTGCCACCTGAGTACCGAGCAATGGGGTGCCTTCCGGCATCTCACTTCATTCCGAACCTGATGAAGTATGTTGCAGCTGAGTATTACGTTTGTTTGCTCAGTGCAGGTGAATACTACGGGGCTGCTCATCAGAGACCGCAAGTATTTCAGGTTATGACTGATACCCCAAGAAGAATGGTCAAATGTGGGCGGGTTCAGGTGAGATTCATATCAAAGCGAGATCTTCGGGAGGTAGAAACTCAAGAGTTCAATACCCCACGTGGAACTATCTCAGTTTCCACTCCTGAATTTACTGCCCTTGATCTTGCTGGTTATGTTAGGCAGGCAGGTGGTCTTAATAATGTTGCTACGGTTCTTTCAGAGCTTGCGGAGAGTTTAGACCCTATAAAATTAGTGAAGGCTGCCAGAAATTCTCCATTGGCATGGGCCCAACGGTTGGGCTACCTGCTCGAGTTTCTCTCAGAGTCAGCTAAGGCGGAAAAGTTAGCGAAATTCATTTCGGATAATCACGCAAAAGTGGCGGGGCTTTCGCCTTACGAAAGAAAGCGAGGATATGAAGTTAACAACCGGTGGAAGATCGCGCTAAATACAGATTTGGAGCCTGATATATGATTCCAAAGGCCTATATAGACCATTGGCGTAAAATAGCACCTTGGCAAGATGATGCTCAGATAGAGCAAGATCTCGTCTTATCAAGAGCATTGATTGATATTTTTTCCGTTCCTCGCCTCTCTCAATCTCTGAGATTTAGGGGAGGAACAGCCCTATACAAACTTTTCTTCTCTAAGAAGGTTCGCTACTCAGAAGATATTGATCTTGTTCAAGCAGAAGCAGGTGCTATCGGTCAGGATATTGATATTTTGCGAGCAGTTCTTGACCCGTGGCTTGGAGAACCAAAGCGCAAGAGAGGAACAGGGATCTTTACGCTCATTTATCGATTTACATCTGAGATTGAAAAGCGTCCACTTCGGTTAAAGGTCGAGATAAATACTCGGGAACATACGCAATGTTTCCCTCTCATTTACAAACAATTCGATGTTGAAAGTGAGTGGTTTTCTGGCTCCGCACGGATTATGACTTATACTCTTGAAGAACTTATGGGGAGTAAGTTAAAAGCGCTTTTCGCCAGGAAGAAAGGGCGAGATCTCTTTGATTGTTGGATGGCACTGAGTGAGGATAATGTTGATCTCACAGAGCTCTTGCAAGCATTTCAACATTATATGAAGCTTTCGGAGCAGACTGTTTCTCGAGCGGAGTTCGAACAGAATATTTTTTACAAGTTGAAGGACGAGGCGTTTCGAGCGGATATGACGCCACTACTCGTCGCGAAGAGCGGCTGGAATATTGACGAGGCTGCCAGAGTTGTCAGTGAGCAGTTGATTGCGAATATTCCCGGAGATCCGTGGCGAGGAGAGGGATAGTGCTGAGTCATGGGCTCTCCTGTAGAGCCTAAACAAGATCATGAGAGTTCCAATCTCTGTACTGATGGTGCTACTCTTCTGTTGATGGCGAGAAGAACGCTTGTATATCACCCGACCATCGGGCACCTCTACCTTCCAAATATGAGGGCTCGCATCCGCCACGAGGGCGGGGGATATCTGATCCGTACTGATGAGTTTGGCTTTCGCAATACGCCGAAGTTGCCGTCTGGGGAGCTCGAACCCCGAAAGAAGGTGCTGGTCTTT
The DNA here is from genome assembly GCA_022763385.1 of bacterium. Taxonomy (GTDB): domain Bacteria; phylum Bdellovibrionota_C; class UBA2361; order UBA2361; family RFPC01; genus RFPC01. Next base: position 8,799 of record JALEGQ010000034.1, on the reverse strand, counting down.
GGAGATTCCTTTACGGCTGGTGATGGGGTTTCCAATGCTCATCGCTATACGGATCTTCTCGATGCACGGTACCCGCATCTCCGAGTAACGAACTTTGGCCTGCCAGGGAGTGGGACTGACCAGCAATACCTCTGCTACGAGGAGTTCGGGAGAAAGAGGGGGGCAGACCTCATCGTTTTAGCGCCTCTTGTCGAAAATATCCGCCGCGTGGCTGCTCATGCAAGGCTGTGGACTTCTGGTAGGGGGAGCACCACTTCTGGTGGCCAGTTCTATGCAAAGCCATATTTCGAACTTTCGGGCGGTGAGCTTCATCTGAAAAATGTTCCTGTTCCTCGAAAACCGCTCAGCCGGGAGGAGTGTGGGCATGTTGAGCAGGGTGGGCGGCATCCGCTGCTCCGAAAGGTGATTGCCCGGGCCGGGCTGCGTTCGGTAGTTCAGCGGTTTCTCCGGGTGCAACCCCTTCCGGAATATTCCGGGATGAGTGCTGAGTGGCAGTTGATGAAGAAGATCTTTGAGAAGTGGGCGGAGAGTATCGCTCGCGCCCATCCAGAGGCAGAGGTCATTCTTCTGCCGATCCCTCTCTACCACTATATTGAGGGACTTGCTGATCCAACCCCGTACCAGGAGAAGTTTCGTGTTTTGGCACAACAGCTTCGCTGGCATTTTTGCGATCCTCTTCCGATTTTTACCGGTTTCTCCCATAGAGAGAGACGTGCTTTTCGGTTTAAGAACGATGTTCACCTCTCAAAAGAGGGGCACGCGGTGCTCTCTCAGGTTCTGGAGCGGTTTCTTCTTGAAAAATTAGAGTTTCTTGGGGAGGAAAGCCTCCTCAGAGCGGGGGCAGCATGAGACAGATTCTCGGTATCTCATCTCACTATCACGATGCCGCGGCTGCTCTCGTGCGTGATGGTGAGGTCGTTGCCGCCGCCCAAGAAGAGCGGTTCACCCGGAGAAAACACGATAAGCGCCTTCCGGTAGAAGCGATGAATTTCTGTCTGGAAGAGGGAGGGGTCGAGGCCGAGGATCTCGATGCCATCGTGGTGTACGACAACCCTTTTCGAACCCTAGAGCGCGTGGTGCGTTCATCTCAAGAGGAAGGTGAGAGCGCATCAGGGCAACTCGAAGCGGGACTCCGCTCGCTTCTTGGTCGGCAGGTGTGGATCGCAGAAGAGATCTTTCAAGAATTAAAATCAGTTGGAAAAACCGGACGAGTACTCTCCTGTGAGCACCATTTCTCACATGCAGCCTCGGCATTTTATCCATCACCTTTTCGGGAAGCTGCACTGCTTACGGTTGATGGCGTTGGTGAGTGGGCGAGCACCACCCTTGGGGTGGGGGATCAGGAGGATATCGAGCTCTTCGAGGAGATTCGTTATCCCCACTCGCTTGGATTATTGTACAGCGCCTTTACCGCTTTTACCGGCTTCAAGGTAAATTCAGGAGAGTACAAGTTAATGGGGCTTGCTCCGTACGGAGAGCCTCGGTATGCGGATAAGATTCGTGACCACCTTATAGATATCAAAGAGGATGGATCGTACCGATTAAACCTCGAGTATTTTTCCTTTCAAACTTCTCATGAGATGACCTCTCCGCGTTTTGCGGAGCTTTTTGGAGGAGCTGCTCGCTCTCCGGAAACACGGATTACAAAGCGAGAGGTTGATCTTGCTGCGTCCATTCAGTGTGTGACCGAAGAAGTCGTCCTCCGACTTGCACGGTATCTCCGTCAGAAAACCGGTCGGGAGAATCTTTGTCTCGCCGGTGGAGTGGCACTGAACTGTGTCGCGAACGGGAAACTGATTCAGGAAGGGATCTTCCGTGATATCTGGATTCAGCCCGCAGCCGGTGATGCTGGAGGAGCCTTAGGAGCCGCGCTTCACTGCGCGCACACCTACTTTGATGTGCCGCGAGTATGTCCAAGTACGACCTCTGATCGACAGCGAGGAAGTTTGCTTGGGCCGAGTTATTCAGAGGAAGAGATCCTTGCGGCACTTGAAGAAGGGGGATACGTCTTTCATCGGTATACCGATACCGCAGCGAGAGCTGAATTTCTTGCCCAAGAGCTCATCTCCGGAAAGATCGTGGGGCATTTTGCTGGAAGGATGGAGTTTGGTCCGAGAGCGCTTGGAGGGAGGTCTATTCTCGGAGATCCTCGCCACCAAGATATGCAATCTCGGATGAATTTGAAGATTAAGTATCGAGAATCCTTTCGTCCCTTTGCCCCGTTGGTTCTTGAAGAGCGAGTGGGGGAGTACTTCGACTTTCACGGAAGGAGCCCCTATATGCTGGTGGTTGCGCCAGTACAGGAAGCACGACGGGTTGCCTCAGGGAGGTCTTTCTCTGGAGATCTCATTGAGCAGGTTAATGAGGTTCGCTCAGACCTTCCGGCGATCACTCATGTGGACTATAGCGCTCGACTTCAGACCGTTGGAGAAGAGAGTAATCCGTCATTAAAGCAGTTACTCGAAGCCTTTGCGGAGAAAACGGGGTGCCCCGTACTCGTGAACACCTCCTTTAATGTTCGCGGAGAACCGATTGTGTGTTCTCCAGAGGATGCATTGAGATGTTTCTTTATGACCGAGATGGATATCCTCGCGCTTGAAGATTTTATCGTTCTCAAGTCTGAGAATGAGGAGCACCAACAGGAGTTCGATGGAGCGGAGTATGAGCTGGACTAAGAAGGAAGAGCCTCTCTTGCGTCGTTTTCTTCGACAACTTTTCTCGTCCTCCCAATACTCTCGAGCGTCTATGCGAGAGTGTTCTGAGCGAGAGAAGGCGAACTCCTACTTCCAGAAAAAGGAGCGCTCACGATTGAAAGCGAGAGACTTTGAGTGCTTTGCCCCACCTCACCGTGAGCATGGTGCAGGAATCCAGGAGAACCTCGAAATCATCACCGGGCTATCACCATCAGAAGCAAGCGCTGCAAAGGAGTTAGCCCTCATCCTCCGAGAAGAGGAAGGTGAGGAACGAGGCGTTTCTTCGACCCAGTATGCGATGTTTTAGCACTTCATGTGGGCTTGCTCAGACCTATTGAGTACGCTACCAACTCCACATGGGGATTTTTTGGTCCATAGTAAGTGCCATCGGATACTCTCTTGATCCGATCTTCATGGCTCGATTTTATCGTCGCTCGAGTCCGCTTCAAGCAGTAGCACTCCGGGGCCTTGCGCTTGCCATATCGGGTTCCCCACTCCTTTTCTTCTGTTCCGTAGGAGATTTCGTTCGTGTTCCCGCTTTTATACTCCTTCTCGGTATTGCGGCTTTTTGCGCCATCATCGCGAATTGGGGATTTGCCAACTCCGTTCGATATTTTCCCGTCGGAATATCGAGTGCTCTCGTCTCTGGAATGCAGACGGTGATTCTTGTAGCGCTCAGCTGGGTTCTTTTCTCCGAGAAGCTCGAGATATCCTCCCTCGCTATTATCGGTGCGATCGTGGTGATAAACTTTCTGATGGCGAATCAGCGCTATCGTTCGAATGATACCTTGAGCGATGCTCCGCTCGTTGGGTTTTCGTATGCGGCGGTTAACGGAATATTTCAGTCCTTCTCGTTTTTTCTGATGGCGTATGTGGCAAGAGAGCTTAATCCATTTCTTGCTAGCTATCTGTGGGAGGCTCTGATTGGGTTCTTTGCCGGAGGGATTGTTTTTCTCAGCACCGTTCGAAATCCTCACCGAGAAAGAATGTGTTTTCGAGAATTTGGCCAGATCCTTATCTCTTCTTCGCCTACTATCCTCGGCACTCTCGGATATGCGTTTGCCGCGACACAGATTCCTCTAGGAATTGTTGCCGCGATTGTGAGCACTTATGTGCTCATCAGCTCTGTTCTCGGTAGCCTCATTCATGGCGAGAGGTTGACCTCTGTCCAGTGGTTGCTCTTGGGACTGGTGATGCTCCTCATCTGCTTACTGCGAGCTGCCTAATCCCTTTCTCTGGTGTGCCAGAGGGGGGGGCCTACCGTTTTGCGGTGATGAGTGCCGCGACCTTCCTGCTCGCCCCTCCAGCAAAAATTAACTTGAGCAAACACTAGGCACTGTCGGACAAGGAGTCCTACTGCGGTTTCCCATCTGTCCGAATCTGCCGCGTCCTCCTCGTCCCGAGTACTCAGTGGCCTAATAGGTCCTTCCGTGTTCGCTCCAACGGACTCCTCGCATCTTCGAACACCTGAAAAACCTCGCGACGGACTCCTTTTCCGACAGTGCTTAGCAGGTGAAGCATCGAGTCACGGTCCTGCCAAATTCAGTTACCATCAGTATACTTTGATTGCGTGAGGTGCCACTTATATGGTTAGGTTTATATAGTGTAGCAAGATCCTGCGGTGCATCGCTAATGCACTCTCGAAGTTTTGGGCTCATGGATTGAATGGAAGCTTCGAGTGCACTTTAAGTATCCGGTGGTAAATGGTGTTCAGCAGGAGGTGATACGTGGAACAGGATATGGGCCCAGACAAAAATCGTCAGAGATGCTCACGCAGTGGTGAAGGCTGCTCACGCAGTGGTGAAGGCTGCTCACGCAGTGGTGAAGGCTGCTCACGCGGTGGTGAAGGTATAGATAAAGGTCCTGATGAGTCGGCAGAATCTGAAGCAGATGAGAGGATGTGTGTGCAATTCGAGGTAGAGCACAGTTGGAATATATTCTCGCGCCTACCGTACTTTCCGCTGCCGGGTGAGATTGATTTAGAACGTATGGACGAAGGTCCTGATGAGTCGGCAGAATCTGAAGCAGATGGGAGGAAGTGTGTGCAATTCGAGGTAGAGCGCCGTTGGAATATATTTTCGCGCCTACCGTATTTTTCGCTGCCGGATGGGACTGATTTAGAGAAATAGACTGCTACTTTCACGTCAGAAAAGTTTTTTCACTATGAATAGATATTGGCATAACGAGCCACTAGCATTTTGTTCCCCCTGGGAGGCGTTTTCGGGCTTCGCCCTGCACGCAACGACGTGTTGCGCAGGTGAAAAAACTTTTTGATCGCAGCACTACCTTCCCCTCTGTTGGGGTGCACCAGAGAGGGGGTGGTAAATTGCAGTTATGAACTCACAGCTGTATAGCGAGTTCCCTTCCCTTTTCCGAGTTTTTGAACGAGACCCTTCGAGATCAGTTCTTTCAGGTCTCTCGTGATAGTGGTGGAACTTACTTCGAGTAGTTTTGTGAAATCTGAAGTCGTTAGAGCGCGGTTTGCTTCGTGAAGGGTACGAATGATCTGTTGTTGTCGAGCAGTTAAGGAAGTAGGGGAGGGAAGCGATAGCCGTGGAAAGAAACGGATCGTAAAAAAGTTATCCGTTGCCAATTCAAATGCGGGATTTTGATTTTCTTCTAGTTCACGCCGTATCCGGGCAAATCCGGTCCCAATATTCTCAACATATCGGGTTCGATAGAGGAGATCGGCGATACGTGGATTTCTTCGGAGGCTATATCGCTCAATGTTTTTAAAGTGAAGCCCTGGAAGAAGTCCACCGGGGTTTTCTATCTCAATACGATCCGCAAATATCTGAATATAGATGTGACTATTTTGATAGTAGTAATCACGGTGCATAACCGCATTTACGACCGCCTCACGGAGCGCTGCGAGAGGATATGAACGGCTCTCTTTTCTCTGTGCGGCGCCGACGAGCTCATATTCTGTAGATACGTGACTATCGAGAAAGACCATCGCCTGGTCGATCTGCTTTGGAAGTGGACCAGAGATATCGTTTCGGTCGACAATCTTAAATTTGTCGTTCCCACGATATCGAACGCAGGAGATATAGCTCTCTTTGATAAATTTTTCAGGTTCTTTGCTAAAGAAAAGGACTCCTGCATTCCGGAGCAGCGAGGACTCTCCCTCTTTTTGTACTAGGAGATCGAGATTGCCGAGAAGCTGAGATGTCGTGAGGGGAGGAGAAAGTTGCGCGGCCTTTTGGAATTGTTCAATTGCCTCGTCGTCCACATCGCTTTCGATACGAAAGTCTCGATTTATTCGATCTTCAAAGTCTTCTGCCAGCTGATCACGAAAAAGTTCACGGATTTCGGAGGGCTTGAGTCGTTGGGTATTAGAGCCCATGCGCAAGTAAAAACCGTCACGGCATTGATAGGGTTTGGCGTCTCCTTCTGGAATCTGGACTTCAATAACTCCCTGTGGATGGGTGACGATCGTGACCTCTATTCGTGGTTCGCAGTTGCCAGCGATATCTTGAATCTGGCTGAGTTCGGTATTGTTTAAAGAGACAGGGGAGAGCTCTCCTGAGTCGGTGATACCGATAAAGAGTCGGCCACCACTCGCATTCGAGAAGCCAACGAACTCTCGGGCAATCTTCCTGCTCAAGGTCTCCTTGAACTCCAACTGGTGGCCCTCACCGAGAGATAAAATTGATTCAAGCTCTGTCATTACTCTCATAGAATGAAGAATTTGAGCAAAATTTGCAATGCAAATACGATGCATTTGCAATGCAAATGCGATGCAAGAATTAAGAGGTGCCTCTAACTGCTTGTATTTATTAGAATATTTTACTCGATACTATGAAGCAAATCCCTCGTGCGATGCAACGAGTCGTTCGAGGAGTTCTCGTTGGGCGGTCCACTTTTCTGATGGGTCGGGGAAGTAGGTTTCGAGCTGTTTTGTGCCGGCGGTGGTGAGGGTGCGTTGGCGTTCGAGATCGCTCAGCACTCGGTGGAGTGCTCCTGCGGTGTCGTTGAGATCGAAGGGGTTGCAGTATTCGGCTGCTGCGCCGCAGAGCTCTCGGGAGAAGTCAAAGTCTGAGGTGACGACCGGCCGGTGGGCGAAGAAGCTCTCTGGATACACTGAGCTTGAGCATTCGAGCAGTGTCGGGAGAAATATTGCGGTGCTTTCGAGGTAGTGGCGTGGAAGTTCGGCGTGGGGGCAGGTGCCGATCGTTTCGAGGTGGGTGAGAACTCCGAGCTGCGTTGCTTCAGTGGTGAGCTGTTGCCACGGAGTACTGTGCGGCGGAATGGTACACCGGAAGATGAAATCTTCCGTCCCTCGTTTTCGAAGGGCATAAGCAAGGCGGGGAAGGAGGTGAAGGTTCTTGTGTGGATAGAACGCTGAAGGAACGAGGATAATCGTTTGTTCTTGTGGTGATATTCCCTCGGATTTTCCCTGAACAATTCCAGCCTGAAAAAGGGGACTAAAGGTGTTTTTTACGACTGAGATCGAATCAAGTTTGATCCCGAGTTGTTGTGAAAGCCGTTGTCGGACGATCTCTGTCTGCACGACGAAGTGCTTTCCCTTTCGGATTCGAAGCTTCGTCCAGCGAAGAATCAGGGAGAGCTTCTGCCGTTGCCGTCGGGTGAGGGGGAGCTTCGGAACAATCTCCGGGTAGAGCAGGTGAGGGATCGCGTATCCTTCAGCATGGGGTGCTTTTGCACGCCACAGGCTTGGTCCACTGAGGCTAAAGACGATCTGTGGTTGGAATTTCTCCTCGAGAGCGGGGAGTGCTCGCCACGCTTCCCAACACTGGGCAAGTGGATGTGACTGGCCACCAACCTCCTCCAGGTGGAGGTGAGGGGAGGCGGGGGAGGCCTCGCCTTTTCTGTACTCACGAGCGAGACGGCGAGAGAGCACCACGAGATATTCATGCCGATCGCAGCGGTCAAGGTGGTGAAGCAAGGAGAGCCCATTTTGGATGGCTCCCCCGGTATTCATCCGACTGAGGTCAAGGAATATTTTCACTGTACTTTCACCGCGATGTTGGAGTCACAGCTTCGCTTTCTGGTGCAGAAGAGGCAAGGGAGCTGCTGGTTTGAGCCGCAAAGATCTGGTACACCGGATGGATGTGTGGAATTGCTGGCTTCTCAGGGTCATTTCAACCCGAACTCCTTTCGGTGATGAGCCGTGTTCTCGCACACCGTGGCCCTGATGCAGGAGACCACCTCTTTCTCCCAGCACAGCAGCTCGGTCTGCTGCACCGGAGACTTTCGATTATCGATCCGTCCCCTCTCGGAAATCAGCCGATGTGGGATGAGGAGGGAAGGGTATGTCTCGTCTATAACGGCGAGATCTATAACTTTCAGGAACTTCGCCGAGAGCTTGAGGGGGAAGGGGTCGTTTTTCGGAGTGGAACTGATAGTGAGGTTTTACTCCAGCTCTATCGGAAGTATGGTCGAGAATGCCTCTCTCTCCTCAATGGGATGTTTGCTTTTGCCCTCTGGGATAGTGCGCGGGGTGAGCTCTTTCTTGCCCGGGACGAACTCGGAATAAAACCCCTCTATCTCGCTCATACTCCAAAGGGATTTCTCTTTGCGAGCGAGATCAAGGCGCTTCTCGCAGAGCCTTCTCTTTCACGAGCGGTACGACCAGAGGCTGTCGCCACCCATATCCAATACCTCTGGACACCGGGACCGCACACCCTCTTTCGGGATGTCGTAAAGCTTCCTCCCGGTGAAGCCGTTGTGGTCTCTGATGGGGAAATTCGAGAGCAGTGGCAGTATACTCCGTCACGAGTTGCAAAGGGTGAACATTTCGTCTCCGGTGAAGAGGAGAGCGAGACGCTCCGTGATGTTCTCTCTCGCGCTGTTCAGCGGCAGTTAGTCGCCGATGTTCCCCTCGGAGCCTTTCTCTCCGGTGGGCTTGATTCAAGTTTGGTGGTTGCGTTGGCGCGGCAACACCGCGAACGCCATGAGCTTCCCTGCTTCACGATTGCTCTTGATGAACAGGAGTCCCGCAGAGAGGGGATGACAGCAGATCTCCCCTACGCTCGGCGGGTGGCGAAACACCTCGATGTTCCACTCGAAGAGCTGCGCGTCGGAAGTGAGGTGATCGAACACCTTCCGATGATGATTGCACAACTTGATGAACCGGTTGCTG
>JALEGQ010000005.1 GCA_022763385.1 bacterium | reverse complement strand
CCTCTCTCAGCTCGTAAAGCCGATCCTGGTGTTTGGCCTGATCGCCGGTGGAATCGGCTTTTATGTGAGCCACCAATTGAAGCCGTGGGGCTTTCGCACGCTTTCAACGACCCTCTTTAACATCGCGCGCACGAGGAGCACTGCGGGGCTTGAGGCCGGTATCTTTAATGACCTCGGAGAGATCACGCTCTACGCCGAAGAGATTCGACAGAGCGATGGAACGCTTCGGGGGGTGCTGATCGAAGACCGCCAGAAACCAGATCAACGTCGGATCATTGTCGCAAAGAGTGGAGATATTCAGTCAAACGCAGAAGAGAAGACCATCATCTTTAACCTTCAAGATGGTGAAATCCATGAACTGAATGAAGGAAAGTATGTCCTCACCCGGTACGTCACCAACCGATTGGTCATGAGCAGCGACGCATTAAGCGGCTCTGAGGAGTCAGCCAAGGCAAGACGTACCAGAGAGCTCTCTTGGCGAGAGCTCGTAGCAGAGAAGGCCTCACTCAAAAACGAGCTGCGCTCCCCTGACCTCCTCCTGGAACGGCTGAAAGCAGCCCAAACCGAAGAACTGCTCAAGGACTCACTGCCAGCGGCAATGGAAACCCTTCCAGAAGATATTTCCCTCACACCTGAGTCGATCACCGCCGAGCTCAAAGACCGCCTCCGAAAGGTAGACTTTGAGATGCACAACCGCTTCAGCCTGCCGGCAGCAGCACTGCTCCTCGCTCTTATTGGGATGCCCCTCGGAATCCAATCTCCCCGAAGTCAGCGAACCTGGGGGGCAGGACTCTCGGCGCTCATCGGACTGCTCGTCTTCCTCGGATACTTTGCCCTCTTCTCCCTTGCAAAGACCCTCGCCGAAGAAGGCACGATCGCTCCGTTTAGCGCTGCTTGGATGCCAAATATCATCATCCTCTCCATTGCGCTCTACCTCCTGCGAAAGATGTCCACCGAGCAGTGGCAGACCATTTCGGAGGGTATCGAGCGAGCCCTTCTCTCCCTCAAGCGCCTCCTCGTCCCGAGGCGTGTGCTCGCTCGATAAGGGAACCATTACTTTACAACAGATACGGCAGATCACTCGTTTTACGTCACAAGAGCATAACTTCTCGCATAACCTCCGTATAACCTCTTGGAGATGTACTTCCCATGACCCGCTCTCTTCTCGCACTTTTTGGTGCTTTCCTTGTTGCTATCACCTTCGGAACCACCGCGCTCGCGGAGACTGTTCACGCATTCGCTGAAACAGGAGTTACTCAATACACTGGTCTCAGATATATGGAGATCGATACTTCGACGGGCACAGCGACCTCTCTCCGAAACCTTGGAAACACCTCCGAGGTTTGTCTCAGCACCGAGCAAGTCGGTGACGATCGAATCGCTAATGTCCTCTCACAAAGCTCTCCAGAGCGAGGAATGCTTCACATCTTAGAGAGAGCAACAGGAGACACCCTTCACTCTGCAGCTCTTCCGTATCTTCCGAGCTCCTTTGATACGTGCAAAATTGGCTGGCAGGAGTCAACGAACTCACTCTTCGTCGCCTTTATCCGCCAACCACGTCATCTTATGGACAGGGGAAGCATTGAGATCCATGAATATGATATCGCTCGTGATTATTACTTTTTCATCGATCGCTGGGAGATGATTCATGGATGGCGCTTGCAATCTCTCACATTCGACACCACCCGCCGAGGGTATTACGCGATGGAACGCCATCCAAGCGGAGGTAATACAAACTTGCAGTATTATGAGATCGGAGGAAATGGAATACAGAGGAACTTCATTATGCATTTTCCCGCTGATATCTGGATTGGCCAACAGATAGTCGACCCGAATACGGGAGTCCTCCTCTCTCCCTCCCCACAATATGGCAGGGCAGGTCTCTCCATCCACTTCTCGGCAGTAAATTGGCAGCCTATCTCTGGAGCCTATCTTTCATCAACGGCGAACTACCCGCAAACCGAATTCAGCGGTCAAGGCATGCTTCGAGAAGACTACCATTATCACACCATTATTCGGACAGGTGGAGCGAACATGCTCGTCGATCACGACCTAATCTTGGGAACATCCTCCTTAATACCGCTCATGGAGAACGTCCAAGGTGCCTGGTATACTTCCATCTTCTAGTACACCAAGATTACATCTGATCAGGGACGACCTTCATTCTCCTTCCGATCGCTACGTATTTTTGAAGAACGCTATATTTGGTAGATTTTCGCACGGGTTTTCTTCTCACGGAACGTCACCTTCCGGTGGACCTCTCCCATATCAGGAGTGAAGGTTTTACAAAGGAACGCCATGAAAAGAATAGTCACCACACTCCTCACCGTGATGTTTGTCCTTACCAGCAGTGTCAATGCTGAGACCATCTACGGTCTAAAGCAGTCTGCGCAGGTTGGGTTGGAGTACGTCTCCATCGACTCTCAGACCGGCGATCGACAGGCCCTGACTAATCTTGGACGGCAGTTTCAAGTCTGCGAGAACTCGATTCGACTTCCACTCGATCTCGTGGCGACCGTTCTCACCCCCGATCTTCCGTGGAATGCCTCACTCCATCTCCTCAACAGACAAACAGGAGCCTCGGTCCATACGATTTCAATACCAACGCTCTCCGCAAACTTCGATAGCTGCATTATCGGGTATAGTCGACAAACGCAGAGCGTGATGTACGCCTTTATTCGTGACTCTCAGCGGCCGTCTGATCCGTCAGCGATAGAGATTTACCGTTACGATACCAACCAGCTCACAACACAACTCGTTGGCATAAGGAACACCGCTCTCGGTGCTGAAGTCTCTTCGTTAGCATTCGACTCGACGAGAGATGGCTTCTATGTCACCGAGACTCCAGCAAATGATAATGGCCCGTCAACCCTCCTTTACGTCGACCTCAGCAACGGTGGAATCGTAGAGCATCAGATAATGGACTTTCCCTCTTCCATTCCTGTCTTTGAACAACAAGTCGATCCAAACTCAGGGGTCTCGCTCGTGGTAACGAAAAACGACTTTTCTCCCACAAATCAACGGAGCCTTCAGTTCTCAGCCCTTTCGTGGCAGCCAGTCGCTGGAGCTATTCTTTCTGAAACTGACCTGTTTTCTCACAACGGAGAACCGTTCGAAGCATCCATGCTCTCCCAGCAGTATCGCTATCGGGTCATCATTCGAGAAAACAATGTGAACTACCTCATCGAACACCAGCTTGGATCTCAGGGAACAACAAGAACTCGGATTCAAGACACCAGCCCACTCTTTGAGAAGTACAAAAGCATCTTCTAACCCAGTCTGAGAGGAGCCATGGCACTGTGACCAGGCGCACGGAGGCCGACGGGAGGGGCCTTCAAAAAGCCCCTGTGAAAAGAGCCCCTGCGCCTTAGAGAAAGCGTGCCTCAGAAAGACAGCACCGTGTAAAGACGCCCTATAAAGACAATAGAAAAGCGTATATGAAAAATTATCGCTTCGAGAATTGCGGCTTCTTTCTCGCCTTGTGACGGCCATACTTTTTTCTCTCAACCGCTCGAGCATCCCGAGTGAGAAACCCCCTCCCTTTCAAAGGAGACCGAAACTCTTCAGTGTTCTCGGCAGTCAGCGCACGAGAAATAGCGTGCCGAACCGCGCCGGCCTGGCCAGAGGTTCCACCACCACTAACGGTCACGAGAACATCGTAGTTCTCCCGATTCTCAAGGACTTCAAACGGTTGGTTCACCACCATCTGTAATGTTTTTCGGGCGAAGTACTGGTCCATCGGCTTGGAATTCACGGTGATGTTCCCCGTACCACTCCGAAGATACGCCCGAGCCACCGATCTCTTGCGGCGACCAACGGCGTGAATGCCGCGCTTCGACGTCTTCCCCGGCTGCGGTGTCTTCTTTGTTCCCGAAGTGGTGGTTTCTTCTTGACCTGTTTCTACTTGTTCTGCCATTCAGCTATCCGTTCTGACCAGTTTCTGTTTGTTATCCAATCCCCGCTGCTTACGCCGCTCTCTCAACCTGATGCTGCTGAGGTTGCTGCGCTCCGTGTGGGTGCTCCGCTCCCCGATACACCTTGAGCTTCTTCATAATCTGATGACCGAGCGCCCCACGCTTCACCATTCGCTTTACCGCGAGGGTGACCATCCGCTCTGGGTTCTCCGACCGCATGACCTCAGCTGAAACCGAAGAAATTCCTCCGACATATCCTGAGTGAGAATAGTACTGCTTTTGGGTGAGCCGGTTGCCCTTCAAAATGACCTGCTCAGCATTAACGACGACCACAAAATCACCACAATCAACGTGAGGAGTGAAGGTCGGCTTATGCTTCCCCCGAAGAAGATTTGCGACCTCTGTTGCGAGCCTCCCAAGAGGCATACCAGCGGCGTCAACGACGTGCCACTTGCGGTCCTCGAGAGCTGCCTCTCTCGTGAGCTGAAAAGTCCGTGCCTGAGAAATACCCATGGATCCCCATCAAAAATCATTCAAAGAGCAAAAGAGTACCACTATCTCAGTACTTATCAACTCCTAGAGGCAAATTTATGCCCTGAAAGGTCAGGAAACGGAGCCAGACTCTCCCACCTGGGGCGCTTTACAGAAAATCTGTTGCATCGTACCCGGCTCACGCTCGCTTCTCGGGCGTCTGACGGCGTGAAGGGCGTGAGCCAGGGCCTCCTCGATATCCCCTTCGGTGAACGGCTTTCCCACGAAGGCATTCGCCCCCGCAGCCTGTGCCTCAACGATGTCTTCCTGGGTCATCATCGAGGAAACAATGACGAGTGGGACTCGCTTCGTGAGGAAACGTCGCTTTAAGGTCCGAAGAAGCTCGTAACCATTTGAAATATTGAGCACGAGGTCGAGAACGATCGCCTCCGGCAACCAGGAAAGCTTCTGAGCATCGATCGTCGAAAGCGCCTTTCGAGAGTCTCGCACCGCAAAGGCCTTGTACCCACTCGCCTCCACCACCCGAGAGACCCGCTCCCGATCCTCCTCCTGGTCAACGATAATGACGATATCATCACGGAGCTTCGGGCGCTCTTGCAGGGAAGGAACTTCGGGGGCTGCTGATTCTGTCATCGGATCTACGAAAAAGCTCTTTTGCTCCCAGACAATGCGTCGTTGTCTTTCAGAGGAGTGGGTATTGGTGCATCATGCCAGAAATCGGCACCGGTCGCACTAGTACTCCGACAGAGCCTAGCTCTAGCTAGACTCCAAAGGCGTCTCGAACAGCAGAGAGAGAAAAATCTGATCCGACCGCATCAAGAGCTTCATCAGCGCGAGAGAGGATATCTTCTTTCAAGCCCTTCGCGACCTTTTCTGCTTTTTGGAGGGTCAACCGCTCCGAGGACTCAGAGCGCCCGCCACGTACGAGAGAGACCACGGCATCGCCACCTGAGCTCACCGCCTGGGAGGCCCGGCTAGCAACCGTTCTCGACTGAGAAAGTTGTTGAGAGGAGGATTTTACCGCTTCGTACTGCCCAGCGGTTCCTTTAACGATCTTTACACCCATGACACTTCTACGCCTCTGCCGGCGCCTTTACATCCATTACTCCCGAAAACCGGTTAGGAATATATTCGACAAAAAGGCCAATCCCCTTGAGTACTCTTTCAAATATGCAACATATTCAATCACTTACCCAAACCTCATGGGTGTCAGACACCCATGAGGTTTTGTGGGGGGGCTGCTGCGGTTTCCCATCTGTCCGAATCTGCCGCGTCCTCCTCGCATCTTCAACCACCTGAAAAACCTCGCGACGGACTCCTTTTCCGACAGAGCCTAGCGGGCGCCTTCTCCGGAGAGGACGGCGGGTATGGTTCGGAGCAGGAGCACAAAATCTCGTTGGAGGGACCAGTTGTCGATGTACTCGAGATCGAGCTTCACCCAGTCCTCAAAGTGGGTGATCGTATTCCGCCCACTCACCTGCCAGGTGCAGGTGATTCCGGGTCTCATCGAGAGGCGCCTCCGGTCCCTCCGCTCGTACAGATTCACCTCGCCCGGGACGGGAGGTCGTGGGCCGACGAGGCTCATATCACCACGAAAGACATTCCAGAGTTGCGGCAGTTCGTCGAGGCTGAAGCGGCGGAGGAACGCTCCAAAACGAGTTATCCGAGGATCGTCCTTCATCTTGAAAACTGGCCCCTCCATCTCATTCTGCTCCCGAAGCTCATCGAGCTGCTCCTCCGCGTTCATCACCATCGAGCGAAATTTGTAGAGATCAAAATATCGCCCGTTCTGTCCGACACGTCGTTGGACAAAAAAGATCGGGCCAGGAGAGGTGATGCGAAGGATCAGTGCAATGACGAGAAAGATCGGCAGGCAGAACAGTAAGAGAATGCCCGAGATGACCACATCGAGCAGCCTCTTGAGGGAGAGTTCCCACCGATCTCCAGGAGGGGTCTCAAAATGAATCAGGGGCATGGACCCAAAATAGCTCATCTTCGACTTCACCAACCCAACGCTAAAGAGGTCCGCCGCAATCGTGGTACGAATGCCCTGTTCCGCACAGACTTCGATCATCTCCTGAACCTGTGGAACCACGTGCAACATATCGGTAAAGATCACCTCATCAATCGCATATCGCCGAAGGGCTGACTTCAGTGCGGTCTGTCCGAGAAGAATTCTCCCGATGCGATGAGGAAACCCCGCCTCCAAGAGCTGGCGACGAAAGGCATCACCATTTCCTGCCGTTTCTTCTCCCAGGTCAGCAAAGGCGCGAATCCGTATTCCGAGCTCAGGGCGAGAGACGATCTCAAGGGCGAGTTGCCGCGCCTGCACTCCACCGCCAGCGATAATCACCCGTCTAAAATTCCGTCCCCGCTTTCGCCAGTACCGGAGGAACTCCAGCACGACCGCTCGCTCCGCAGCGAGACTGAGCGCCACCAAAAAACAGAAGAGGGCGATAAAGCTCCGACTCAGGTCGAGCTTCAAAAGAAAGAGGGTTGCCGCCAGCCCGAGAAAGACCAGAAGGGAACTCGACAACGCAATCCCGAAGAGCTCCCCGGTACTCCGTAATCGCATGCTCGTATAGGCCCCCATTGCCTGAAGGAGCAAGCCGTACGAGAGCAGGGCAACGAGGAGCACCAGCGCATAATCTCGCAGAGGAGCCAACTGCTCTCCCTCAAAAGGGAGTTGCAGCTGAAACTGGTCGTTCCAATAGATCAGCGAATCTCGCCCGTAATAGGCGATAAAGAACGAAGCAACGATAATGCAGAAGTCACCGATCCGTTCTATCCGAGAGATCGCCCTCCAGTTCTCTTTTAGCATCTCGGTCCTCGCACCTTCCCAACGACTTCGCACGACACAGATCGGTGTCGTTTATCCCCGCAAAGGTAGCACCGAAAGCGCCGCCGAGCACCCCAAAGCCGACATCACGCAGATCTCCGTACCGATACGGGAGAAAATACTGCACTGTTTCGTCGATACTCGCTACCACGAGCGCGATCCCCACCGCCCGGAAGAACCCGACAAGAGCACCACGTGAGCTTGGCCAATAGGCGAGATACCCCAGGAGGCCGTACTTGACGAGGTGCATCCGCTCCTCGGGGATATCGAATGAAAGCGCTACGAGAAGAAGCGCACAAAAACATACCCCCCGCAGCACCATCCCCGTCCATCGCACCCGCCCCATATGGAGAAAGTACGCGACTCCAAGAGCAAAGAACGAACCCCAGATCATGACGATCACGAGCTCTCTTGAGGTGTACCGGACAACGAACTCCAGCAGTTGGCGGAGAAAAGTTGCCGAGAGGATAAGAGCTACCGCCCACACACCGGCGAGTTTCTGCCGAACTGTCATGGGGAACTCTCCTTGCCCACCGGAATCACTTCGTAGCGGCCGTCGGCTCCAACCCAGATCCGAATGTAGTGGTGGTCGTAGGCGAAGAGGAGCGTTCGAGAGGTCGCTCGGAGCCGTTGTACTGTTTCTTGGTCGGGATATCCTCGAACGTTGTCGGAATCGATACTCACCACAGAGAAATTCGCCTGGACCTTCTTAAGAAAATCAGTGCTACTGGCATCCGCGGCGCCGTGATGTCCAACGAGCAGTACATCTGCCCGCAACTCTTGAGCAACGTGAGGGGCACTTAACATGACCTGCTCACTCGCGAAATTTGCATCCCCCATAAAGAGCATCCGAAAGCCGCGATACTGTAAGAGCAAGACGAGTGAATTGGTATTCCAATCACTCACCAATCGATTGGGATGAAGCACCCGCACTTCTCCGTCTCCGTACGGCACAACATCCCCCCGCTCCAACACCCGGTACTCCGGACGAGCGCGGATCTCTTCTGCGTACCACCGATAGAAATCGTTGTCGCTCGCTGCCACCGACTGACCGTTATCAAAGATTCGCGGCACCTCGTAGTGGCTCAGGAGTGGAATAAGGGATCCCATGTGATCCATATGGGGATGGGTAATGATCACCGCATGAATTTTCTCTACCCGGTGCCGCAAAAGGTGAGCGCGTAATGGGTGATAGCTCCGCGGATTCCCGACATCGATCAGGAGTGGCGGCTCATTACGAAACCGCACCAACGCAGCATTCCCCTCTCCCACATTGAGGAGGTCTACCCGGAGGTCGGCCTGTCCAGGAGAGATTCCGAGCGCCACACCGAGCATCACAAAGCACCAAACGGCTCTCCACTTCCTCCAAGACGTCACAATCATCACGATAACTTCCTGATATAAAAGTACATCTGAAAAGGGTGCTTCTCCCTCGTTTTCACCGACATCGTATGAAGAGCACAGATTGACGAGAAGCACCCTACAGAGGCGCTCAAAGAGAAACACCGATCTCCAGAGAGGACAACCCATGACTCCCACGTCCCAAGCTCACCCCGAGGTGCCAATCGACCTCGAGATAGCACTCTACTTTCAGAACACCACTACGGCGGCGGCCTTCAGTGAACTCATCAGCACCCTTGGGTTTACCCCGTATACGGTAGCCTCGAGGGAAGAGCTCCGATCAGCCAAAAAGATCATTACCGAACCAAAATTTTACGAAGACCTCTCAACCGAACAACAGTCAAGCTGCTTGGTAATCGGAAACCAGTACACCAGCGCTGCGATGAGCTGTCCGGTTATCCGCCAGCCACTCACCCCCCAAAAAGTACAACAGGGACTACAAGACTTTCTCGGAACGTCTCTAGAACGATAGGGCTTCTCCTCCGATCACGACTCTGCAAACGAAGCGACAAAGGCTGAGACAAAGAGGAACCCCTTGCGAAGTTGATCGAGATCAAAAGACTCATTCGGAGCGTGAATATTATCTTCTTCAAGCCCGAATCCGACTAAGAGCGGCTCTGCTTCAGCGACCCTCGCGAGCTGTGCAACGATCGGAATGGAAGCCCCCTCCCACATGAGCTCCACTTCCCCAATACCCAACTGCTCGAGAGTCGTTCGAGCCTTACCAATAATGGGACTCTCTGCACTCACCGAGAGCCCACCTCCTCCCGCTTCAAGGTCTTCTACGGCGAGCGTCAATCCATCCGGTGCATGCGCGATCAGATGCGCCTCGATCTTCCGGAGCGCCTCACCTGGATCCTGAGCAGCCACCGTTCTCGTGGAGATCTTTGCGAGCGCTTCTTTCGGGATGATCGTCTTCATCCCCTCACCTCCGTAACCAGAGTGAATACCGTTCACCTCGATCGTTGGACGAAAGCCCCGCCGATCGGCGAAAGTTCTGCATCGCTCACCCCCAATCGGCGGAACTCCAGCCATCGATTCGTAAAGCTCTGGAGGAAAGTGGACACTATTCGCCAGGGCGAGATCTGCACTGTTTGGCTCTGGAACTCCATCGAGAAAACCCTCCACCGCGATAGAGCCATCGCTCCGGTGAAGGGTCGCAATGAGTCGTGCCATCTCCGTTGCCGGATTCGGACACACCCCTCCGTGCACCCCAGAGTGGAGATCTGTCCGTGGACCGGTCAGTCGCACCGTAAGAGCAGCGACACCCCGAAGCCCCATAGTAATGGCACAGATCTCCTTCGCACGAGAGCCGGTGTCACAGACGAGGAGCACGTCACTCCGCAGACGCTCCTTCCAATCCGGAAGAGCGGCGGCAAGACTTCCGCTTCCGGACTCCTCCTCCCCCTCAATCACGATCGCCACCGATACCGGGAGCTCTCCGTGCTCCTCCATAAGAGCCGCGAGAGCCTGCAGCACGTAGGTTACCTGCCCCTTGTTATCCTGGGCACCACGACCGTAGATCCGACCGTCTCGGACCTCTGCCGCAAACGGCTCACTCTTCCACTCCACACGGGGATCTTCTGGTTGCACGTCATAGTGACCGTAGAAGAGGAGTCGGGGAGCTTCTGCTCTCGGCGAGGTATACTCGCCGTAGACAACCGGCTGTCCCGCCGTTTCCAGTAGCTCAGAGCGAAAGCCCTGCCCAGCAAGCTCTTCGCGAACCCACTCAGCACACCGCCGGCAGTCATCACGATGGGCAGGAACCGTTGCCACCGAGGGGAAGGCGATAAATTTCGTCAGAAAATCAAGACATTTCTTTTCGTCGTAGCGCGCTGCGTGCGGGGTATTACTGCTCATATCTCTTGCCTTCCTCCATCATAACGAGGGATCGCCCCTCACCGGAGTATGACAATACCAGCTATCGCCGACAACGTTGAACGAGGGCTCGAATTCGCTCTTGCGCTTCCCCCTCATATCGCCTAGCGTTCTCGAAAAGCGAGAAATTGCTCGATAAGCCCGCCTGTTCTGGCGCTGTTTGCTCTCGGGTGTGGTCGCACTCGAGCATAATCGCACACTGTTACGGTAACGCTCTATTTTCAAAAACAAAGGTCCTTCATGATGTCCACCTCTTCTTCGTCCCCTTTCTTGCGCATCTTTTCCGTCCTCTGCCTGCTGCTGCTCTTCACCCTCGGGGGATGTAGTGCATTTTCTGGCGGCGGCGATGATGCCCTTGGAGGGATAAATGGTGCTGGAGGGGAGGGATATCTTGGACTCTCCGAAGCAGAGCTCGATGCGGACCTCGCCGCGCGCTACGGAAGTGGCTCTATCCCGGAAGCAGAGGGAGAAGGCGTCTTTAAGGATATTCGGTTCGGATTTGACTCCTATACGGTTGATGACTCAGCCCGTGAGCGACTCTCCAGAAACGTCGAAGTGCTCAAGGCGAATCCGGGTGTCAGCGTACAGCTTGAGGGGCACTGCGATGAGCGGGGCACTTCGGAGTACAACCTCGCCCTTGGGCAGCGCCGCGCAGAAGCAGTGCGCGACGCGCTCATCGCGCTCGGCATCCAAAGAAATCGGGTTGAGACGATCAGTTACGGAAGCGAAGTCCCCCTCGACACCCGTAGTAACGAAGAGGCCTGGAGCTTGAATCGGCGGGTGCACTTCACCCCGTTCACGAACAATCCATAGGCGAGCGTTCCTGTAACCTATCGATTTTGATAGGCTTTTCTCAAAACCTCATGGGTGTCTGACACCCGTCAGGGTGGATTCGGCGGTTTGTTTTGCTCCTGGTGCGAAGGAGGGAGCTTCGACACAATAGGTGTATGGATAGCGGTGTTTCTCTCAGTGCGGTGGCCCTCCTGCTCGTTTTTCTCTCGGGCGGGTTCCTGAAGAGTTTTACCGCGCTTCAGATTTTTCGGATCGGTCTGGGGCTATCGGGGGCGACGGTGGGAGTCCTGGTGCTCCTCTTTTCGGGGCTTCTTTCGCTCTTTGTCTTCCACTCTTATCTTCCACTCGACGCTGTTTTTAAGACCACCAGTGGGGCGCCCTCTGAGAGGGCTGGAGACTCCGAGGAGATTCAGGTGAACGGCTCTCTGGAGGAGCTACAGGAGCGTGTGCGCCCGTTCCTCTTAGCTCGAACAAACCCAGAGACCCGGCTTCTCCTCGCCGAGATGCAACAAGAGCTTCATGCGCAGCACCGAAGCACGGTAGAGAGTGTAGAGACGCCTCTGCCGCAGCCAGATTCCTTTCTCTCTCTCCTGTTGGCCTTTGTGCTTGAGGACCTCCACGGAGCCTTTCAGCTCGGGGTGCTCTTTATTCTTCCGTTCCTCCTGATCGATCTGATCGTGGCTCACCTTTTTCAGCTTCTCCAGGTCTCTCAGATCTCTCTCTCGAGCCTCTCCCTCACGCTCAAACTGTTGCTGTTCGTCGCCGTGGATGGATGGACCCTTATCACCGAACGGCTTGTTGGCGACTATCTCGTGCTGTAGGGGGACCACGGAATGGAATCTGATATCATCCTCGTTTTTGCCCGCCTCGCACTCCTCGCTTTTGGGCCGGTAACCTTTGCGGTGCTTCTCGTGAGTGTCCTCGGCGCTTTTCTCGAACGCCTGCTCTCTATTCGAAGTGAGGCCCTCCAGTACATCCTCCGCTCGCTCACCGTTGCGGCAGTAGTGCTCTTACTGTGGTTTCCTCTCTCTGAACTCCTTATCGAAGAGACGGTACAACTCTATCTCTCCGGAACCGAGTAATGCTCTTCTCCGTGTTGGTGATACCGGTCGCTCTTGGCATACTGTTCGGCCCTCCCCTGATCGTCGTCTCGCTCTTGCCTGGGGTGGTCGTGGCCACTTTTCTCGTAGCAGCGGGGGGAGAGCTCTCAATCGTGCAATGCCTCACCCTTCCCCTGCTCTTCGGCCTGATCTCGGTGTTCTGGATTTTGATCGGAAGGGTGATGCAAGAGGCACTGAGCATCAAGGTCGAGGCTGGGCTCTTGGAACACCTCTTTCCCCTCCTCGTTGCCGGGGGCTTTTCCGGCGAATTGCTCCGGGGAGATCTCTTCCTTCCCCTCTTTCACTTTACCGCTGAGATCCCTGCACTCCCTCCAGAAGTCGTCCTGATCTATCTCAGCTCTGTTTTCCTCAAGTGGAGCGCCGTAGTAGCGGTCTGCGGCACCACACTCGTGGCAGGGAGTGCCTTCGCGAGCGAACTTGCCGCAGCTCGGACCCGGCAACGCGCAATCGTCTTCCTGAGAGCCCTCTCCCTTCCCGCAGTGCTCCTCATCTTTGCGTTCGGAGCAGAGTTCATCACGAAGTGGTGGCTCGCCGTCACCATCGCAGAGCTTGGTTAAGCGAGCCCTTCGAGGAGGATTCCAGCTCCATAGGCCACCCCAGCAGCCGTCCCACCGATAACAAAAGTTTCCAACCCTGAACGCAGGGGTGATGAAGATTGCGCCAAGACTCCCCGTATCGCTCCGATGCAGAAGAAGGTTCCGAGGGTAACCAAGCTACAAACGAGAAAAATCACTGCGGTCGACTCCTCCCGTGAAACAAAGAGAAGAGGGAGGAGCGGAATGGCTCCCACAGCGACAAAGGAAGAGAAGGTGGTCCCGGCTGCCGCAAACGCATTCGGCGGATGCAACGGAAGCCCCCACTCTTCGGTTAGCATCGTGTTAATCCACTGCTCTCTGTCCTCGGCGATCCCTTCCACGATTGCATCAAGGAGCTCTCCCTCAAACCCCTTCTGCTGGAAGATCTCGACCAGCTCCCGCTTCTCGGCCTCCGGTGCGCGGTCGATATGTCG
This sequence comes from bacterium, assembly GCA_022763385.1. Lineage (GTDB taxonomy): Bacteria > Bdellovibrionota_C > UBA2361 > UBA2361 > RFPC01 > RFPC01. The sequence goes on along the minus strand of JALEGQ010000005.1, from coordinate 1,302 downwards.
CGACTCCATCTCTCGAAACTTTTCGAGATTCTCGGCCTCTGCTCGACACTTCAAATAGTTACTCGCGGCCATACTGAGGCCGTCCGCGAGCACGTTGGCAATTCCGAAGACGGTAGCGATCCCCACGGACACCCCGGCACCCGCCGCTCCTGCGACGATCGCAAAGGTCGTGATCGCCCCATCAATCGCTCCTAAGATAAAGTCTCCGGTGTAGTCATTCTCGCGGCGCGAGGCGACACGTGCTGCAATCGCCTCAGCGGTATGCATCGACTCGAAGTCTTCCTCTCTCCTTCTTCTCCAACCGAACATGGCCCAATCGTATCGGCCGCTCTCCGTCTCTGGCAATAAGTTTTGTGCACTGAAGTTTTCAAGGCAGTTAAGGGTGGTGAGAGCGCGAGAATCCAGCTACCTTGGAGCTGCGAGGAGTCGACCTATGAAAAATCGAATTGAGAGTCTTCTCTACCAAGACGCGCAGCGTCTCCCCCTGCTCGCACTCGTTCCGGAGTGTGGTCAGGTTGAAGACCTTCCGAAGTACCGTACGGCACTTCTTGCACGCTTAGAGGGGACGGCACGCGCTGAGCATTCACGAGAGGGCGGAGATCTGGCGAGCGGAACAAACGAGGGAGAGGAAGGGAGAGATGAGCGAGAGATGCTCCGGCTTGCACTCCAGTGGATAGCACTTCAAGAAGAGTCATAGCAGAACGCGACCATGAAAGATTCGGAACACAAGCGAGGAGACAGCGAGGCACTACCGACTCTTCGAGACAATACTCCAACACCGAAAGGAGATCGGAGTCTTGCCCGAAAGGGAGAGGCTGGTCAGGGGTACTCGAACTCGGAGCTTGAGAGTCTCTATGCCCTAAGTCGAATGTATCTTCTCGCCGGGGAGACCCACTCTTCAGAGAAGATCGCTCGCGGCCTTACCGCTGTTGCACCGGACTTCGAAAAGGCCTGGTTGCTGCTCTCATATCTTCTGCTCATGAAGGAAGATCTCAACGGCGTCTTTGCCGCAGCCAGGCAGGCCCTGCGCATCCACACCACCTCACTCGAAGCACTCCTCTTTCTCGTTATCTCTGCGTTTGAGGGAGAAGATTTTCAGTCGGGAGGAACCTACCTTGGAGAGGTGGCCGACTTATTAGGGCAAGAGGACGCTCGCCCAGAACTCCGAAGGGTGTACGAGTCACAGACGCTCCGTTTTGAGCAACGATTAAAGAGAAAACGAACCAGCACCGCTCGAGAGCGCCTTGGATAACATGAGCGGACAGCTTTCTTGCGACTCTTTATCCCAATTACCCCCAGCGT
>JALEGQ010000033.1 GCA_022763385.1 bacterium | reverse complement strand
GAGCGGTGTGATGCGGGGTATGGGGTCGGTGCCACTGGCTTAGGGGTGTATCTCGACTTCGCTGATTCCATCAAGCGCATGGGAGAGAACGCGGTTCGAGAGCGGTACGGCAACCTCTTTGAGATGTATGAACGGATTACGGATGAGAATCCGTATCAGGTTCCGATGCGGATCTTTCCGGCTCCTCACTATACCATGGGGGGGCTCTGGGTTGACTACAACCTGATGACGACGATTCCGGGGATGTATGCCATTGGCGAAGCGAACTTTTCCGACCACGGGTCGAATCGACTCGGGGCGAGCGCTCTCATGCAGGGGCTGGCAGATGGGTACTTCGTGATTCCGTATACGATCGGAAACTATCTTTCGCAGACTGAACCGGGGGGCGTAGATCCCTCCGGAGCGGAGTTTCAACAGGCGAAGGAGGCCGTGGAAGAGCGGATCGGTTCACTTTTAGGACTGAGCGGAAACCGTTCTGTTGATGATTTTCACAAGCGACTTGGTCGGATTATGTGGGATCAGTGTGGAATGTCGCGAACAGAGGCGGGCCTGAAGAGTGCCATTGCCGATATCAGGGAGCTCAGAGAGGAGTTTTGGCAGCATGCCTCCGTTCCAGGAAGTGCTGAGGGAGTCAATCAGGTACTTGAGCGAGCTGGTCGGGTGGCGGACTTCCTCGAGTTTGGTGAGCTCATGTGTGTTGACGCCCTCAACCGAAATGAGTCGTGTGGGGGGCATTTTCGCGAGGAGTATCAGACCGCTGAAGGGGAAGCGCTCCGGAATGATGAGGAGTACAGCTATGTTGCGGCGTGGAAGTTTAACGGCGTCGGGAAGGAGCCGGATCTTCACCGAGAACAGTTGGACTTCGAGAACGTAAAGCTCACGCAACGCAGTTATAAATAGGGGATGAGATGAAATTACACCTAAAGATCTGGCGGCAATCTTCTGCTTCGTCGAAGGGGGCTTTTGAAGATCACACCGTCGACGATGTGAGCCCAGATATGTCCTTCCTTGAGATGCTCGATGTACTGAACGGGCGACTAGAGGCTGAGGGGAAGGAACCGGTCGTATTCGAGAGCGATTGTCGCGAGGGGATCTGCGGGACCTGCTCTTTGGTCATCAACGGACGACCTCACGGCCCACACCAAAATACAACGGCGTGCCAACTCCACATGAGGAGCTTTGAGGACGGGGACACGGTCTACATCGAGCCGTGGAGGGCGTCTGCCTTTCCTGTCGTGAAGGACCTCATGGTAGACCGCGCCGCTTTTGACCGGATTATTCAGGCGGGAGGATATATCAGTGTTCGAACGGGATCCGCTCCCGATGCGAATGCAATTCCCATTGCGAAAGAAGATGCAGAGCGTGCCATGGATGCTGCTGCGTGTATCGGGTGTGGGGCGTGTGTTGCCGCTTGTCCGAACGGCTCAGCAATGCTCTTTACCGCGGCAAAGATCTCTCATCTCGGTGCGGTTCCGCAGGGAGAGGCCGAGCGAACCAAGCGGGTAAAGCAGATGGTTCAAGCCATGGATGACGAGCTCTTCGGCTCATGCACCAACTACGGCGAGTGTCAGGAAGCATGCCCGAAAGGAATCAGTATTACTTATATTGGCCAGATGAATAGAGATTATCTAAAGGCGACCCTCGCCAATGTTGAAAATCCGCGAGATGATGTTTCAGCGCAGTGAGGTCGTTTCGGAAAAACTCCTCACTTGAACAACGTTCATGAGTATGTGAACGTCTTCTCGAGGCTACGCTCAGAGAGCAGCACCGATAAACCAATGGAAAGAATGTTATGAACCTGCACGAATACCAGTCGAAAGAGCTGATGGCCGCCTACGGACTTCCCGTTCTCCCGGGATACTGCTGTTACACCCCCGGAGAGGTCGAGGCAGCAGCCGACCTTCTTGGCGGAGGCGTGTGTGTGGTAAAGGCTCAGGTGCACGCCGGTGGTCGCGGAAAGGGAGGTGGCGTAAAGCTCGCGAAGAGCGCGGCAGAGGCGAGAGAGCACGGCGAAGCGATTCTTGGGATGAAGCTCGTCACTCCGCAGACGGGAAAGGACGGAAAGCTCGTGCGCAAGGTATACGTGGAAGCGGGCTGTAATATCGATAAGGAATTCTACCTCTCGATGCTCGTAGACCGAGCGGCAAAGCGAATTGCGATCGTTGTTTCTACTGAAGGGGGGATGGATATTGAGGAGGTCGCAGAGAAGACCCCGGACAAGATCATCACCGAGCTGGTAGATCCGAGTGTTGGGTTGCAGAGTTTTCAGGCCCTTCAGGTCGGCTTTCGACTTGGGCTCACTGCTCCGCTCGCCAGAGAGTTTGCCTCGCTCCTTGACGGCCTCTATGACCTTTTTGTGGAGAATGATCTCTCGCTCCTCGAGATTAATCCACTGGTACTCACGAAGGAGGGGCAGTTTGTCTTGCTCGATGCCAAGTGCACCGTAGATAACAACGCCATGTTTCGGCATCCCGATCTGAAGGAGTATCAAGACTACGACGAGATGGATCCGAGAGATCTCCGGGCGGGAAAGCACGGGTTAAGTTACGTCGGTCTCGATGGAAACATCGGGTGTATGGTCAACGGAGCCGGTCTGGCGATGGGTACCATGGATATCATCAAGGAGTTCGGTGGTGAGCCGGCGAACTTTCTCGATGTTGGTGGGGGCGCCACGAAGGAGACGGTGACCGAAGCATTTAAGATCTTGCTTGATGATTCCAATGTGAAAGCAATCTTAGTGAATATCTTTGGCGGCATTATGAAGTGCGATGTTATTGCTGGAGGGATTGTTGAGGCAGCGAAGGAGCTGAGCCTTGAGGTTCCGCTCGTGGTTCGACTCCAGGGAACCAACGTGGATGAAGGTCGGAAGATTCTTGCAGACTCTGGGCTGAATATTCAGCCAGCTGACACGATGGGAGACGCGGCAGAGAAGGCAGTTCGTGCCGCTCAGTAGCGGTGAACGATAGCAGATCAAAACACAAAGAGAGATGAGGAGCAGGCGATGAGTATTCTCGTAAACAAGGACACGAAGGTTCTCACCCAGGGAATGACGGGGAAGTCGGGGAGCTTTCACACGGAGAAGTGTCTTGAGTACGGCACACAGATGGTTGCTGGTGTGGGGCCGGGAAAAGGGGGGAAAGAGCATCTCGGTATTCCACTCTTTGATACGGTTGAGCAGGCCAAGGACAAGACTGGAGCGAACGCGAGTATTATCTACGTACCGCCGCCGTTTGCGGCTGATGCGATCATGGAAGCGGTCGATGCAGACCTTGACCTGGTGATCTGTATCACGGAGGGGATTCCGGTCCTCGATATGCTCAAGGTGAACACCTTCATGAAGGGCAAGCGCACTCGGCTTGTTGGGCCAAACTGTCCTGGAGTGATCACCCCAGGAGAGGCGAAGCTCGGTATTATGCCGGGGCAGATTCATAAGCCGGGAAATGTGGGAGTGGTCTCTCGGAGTGGAACGCTCACCTATGAGGCCGTGTTCCAACTCACCGAGCTTGGGATTGGACAATCCACCTGTGTGGGAATCGGGGGAGATCCGTTGAATGGAACGAACTTTATCGATTGTCTTGAGCTCTTTGAGGCGGACCCCGACACCGAAGCGGTGGTGATGATCGGAGAGATCGGAGGAACCGCTGAAGAAGAGGCTGCTGCCTGGATTCAGGAGAATATGAAAAAGCCAGTAGTCTCTTTTATCGCTGGTGCCACTGCTCCTGCAGGCCGGACGATGGGTCACGCCGGTGCGATTGTGAGCGGCGGAAAGGGGACGGCTGAAGGAAAGTTTGCGGCGCTTGAAGCTGCTGGAGTAACCGTAAGTCGCTCTCCTGCAATGCTCGGTGAGAAGATTCAGGGACTTCTCAAGTAGGGAAGTCCCTATACCCAGATATCGTGAGAAGAGCCGGTTCGGACTTTTCCGGAGCTTCGGAGTTCGTCGAGTGTGTTGAGGATGCGCTTTTGGGCGCTCTCAACCTCAGAGAGCTTAATCGGCCCCTGGCTCGCTTCATCCGCAGCGATAAGGTTTTTCTTTCGCTCTGAAACATTCTCCAGAATACGTTGCTTTGTCGTGGGAGCCGCTGTTTTTAGAGAGAGCACGAGATCGTGGTGGTTGACTGACTGCACCAGGACCTGTACGCCGCGGTCGGGAAGTTCCGCAATATCATCAAATCGAAAGAGATTTTCCTGTATCTTCTCTGCCAGTTCCGGTGCTGCTGCCTCAATATTTGCAACAATCCGAGTCTGAGCCGGACCATCCATCCGCTTCAGAATCTCCGCTGCTACTTTCGTTCCATCAACCTTCTCGTCTTCAGTCATGCGGCCCTCGCAGAATACGGTTCTCCCGAGAACAATTGCTTTCTCTGGGAGTCATTCTTTTGATGAAGAAATAAGAGTGAGGGGTGCATGAGGAGCTAAAAAACAGGTGAGCTGCAGTGCTCTCTCCTACTGAATTTTCTGAAAGGCCGCATAACCGTTTCGGAGGCCCGTATTCTCGGCGACACACTTATATGAGGGGTCTTTCTTGAGCCATTGATAGGGAAAGTGGCACTTGTAGCCGCAGATGTCATCAAGGAGAATGATTGGTGCACCGTATATCTCACTGAATTCGGCGGCACCGAGGAATTCACTTCCATCAATGAGTACGGCATCAAAGGTGTATATCTGCTCATCTCGCAGAATCTTTCGTATCCCATCTGTTGGCGCCTTTGCACTCGCGATGTAGTCGATGTCCTGCTCAAGCCAGCCGAGGACCTGTTCCAGGGAATATTGATTGAGAATTGATGGAACGGAGTGGTAGAAGTCGATGACCTCCTTTTTTGACGGGAAGCGTGAGAGGTCAACTGAAGAGGTCCAGTGACATTTTACCTGCTTATTCGAGGCGTAGGTTCTTTGGAGTACTTCGAAGCGTGGTCGACTGACTTCAATGCAGTGCAGGGTTGGTTGAGCTGAATTCTGAGTAATTCCTTTTACCCAGGCCTCAGTACTGCCAGCACCTGAGCTGGAACCAATTTCGAGAATGTGGCGAGCTGGCAGCTGTGCCCCTATCTGGGAGATGACTGCGTAGAACTCATCATCCTTAATCTCAGGCTGGATAATCTCTGTAATTCCCATATGTTATAAAAGCCTGTGAGGGCGCTGCCGTTCGGTTATCAGAATGTTCTCCCATTTGAGATGCAGGGAGCCTTCTCTCCGTTCCGGCGGACGGTGATTGTCCGCACCGTTCTTTCCGAGATTCGAATCTATAGTGGGGAACTCTCACCGTTTGAGCTGGAGTTCCTTCATTCCGGAGACTTTGAGAGAGATGCAACAGCTTCCCATTCACCTCTTCACTATTGTTCTCAATGGTGAACCGTTTATTCGCTATCACATCGAGATGCTCCAGCGCCTTCAGATTCCTTGGCACTGGCATATTATTGAGGGCGTTGCAGAGCTAAAGCATGATACGAGCTGGTCTCTCGAGAATGGAGGAAAGCTTCCAGCACATCTTCATCATGAGGGACGATCTCGTGATGGGACTTCGCAGTATCTCGATGAGCTTCAGGCACAGTATCCAGAGAACATTTCGTTGTACAGAAAGCCGCCAGGTGAATTTTGGGATGGAAAGCGGGAAATGGTAAATGCTCCACTTTCTACCATCTCGAGTGAAGTCCTGCTTCTTCAAGTTGATAGTGATGAGCTGTGGACCGCAGAACAACTTACCACACTGCATGAAATGTTCTGTAACAATCCAGAGAAGTCTGCTGCGTGGTTTTGGTGTTGGTACTTTGTCGGTCCTGAATTAATACTCAGTTCAAGAAACTGCTATGCGGCCAACCCGAGCTATGAATGGCATCGAGCTTGGCGTTTTACACCTGGGTCTCGTTGGATAGCTCATGAGCCACCAATCCTTCAGAATAGTCTCGGAGAAGATCTCGGAAGGAAGAATCCTTTCTCACACTTTGAAACCGAAGAGGCAGGACTTGTTTTTCAGCACTATAGCTATGTAACTGAGGAGCAACTTCTCTTTAAGGAGCAGTATTACGGATATGAAGATGCACTGAAAAAGTGGAAGGAGCTTCAGGAGCAAAATACATTTCCAGTCCTCCTGAGGGACTACTTCCCCTGGGTGAAAGATAGTGCCGTTGTGGAACCTGTAGAGCGATTTCCATTGACTCCGCTTGCAAAGAGAGAGAGCAGCGGATGGAGGTTCGGCAATTCCGTGGCACTCCCAGCAGCGCAATCTTCGAAAGGGGAGAGTACGGTTATTGAGATAACAACCTCTCAGTGCCCATCGATAGTCATTGACGGAGTGTACTTTGCAGAAGAGCACCGAGGAATTGCTAGGGTTTGGCAGACACTGCTTGAAGAGTGGTCACAGGGGCCACTGAGGGATCAGATCGTCCTGCTCGATAGAGATCGTACGGCGCCAAGTATTTCAGGAATTCGGAAGAGAGATATTCCCGGATACGATGCATCTGACCCACTCTCGGATCGAGCTCTCCTTGAATCGATATGCCAACAAGAACAAGCAGCACTCTTCTGTTCTACCTATTACACCACGCCGCTCTCGACCCCATCAGTATTACATCTTTATGATATGATCCCCGAGCACCTTGGTTGGAATCTTAATGAGCCTCACTGGAGGCAGAAGAGAGATGCCATTGAGTATGCTTCACAGATTATCTGTATATCAGAGAACACCAAGGCCGATCTCCACCGGTTTTATCCTAAAATTCCACCATCACAGGTCATCGCCGTTCCAATCGCATATGACCAAGACCGTTTTACTCCAGCTTCGGTGAAGGAACTCATGCACTTTCACCAAAAGTACGAGATCGACAAGCCATATTTCCTTTTAGTCGGACCTCGACTTGACTATAAAAACGGACAGTTGCTCTTCGATGCCCTTTCACTTTTCTCTGCTCAGCATGGGTACGGAGTGTTTTGTACCGGTAACGATAAAGGAGTAGCACAGTATGGCAGGGCAAAGACCGGCAGTGAGATATATGCCGGTCGGCTTTCAGAAGCAGAGCTCTCTGCCGCCTATACCGGGGCTGTCAGCCTTGTTTTCCCCTCACTTTATGAAGGATTTGGCCTTCCACTTATTGAGGCCATGGCATGTCACTGTCCTGTCGTTGCGTATCCAAGTGCAGCAGCCCAGGAAGTTGCAGGTGAAGCTGCGCTCTATGCTTCGGACCCGTCATCCCTGTGTGATGCTCTTTGTGAAGTACAAAAGCCGAGTACCCGAAGAACATTGATACGCAGGGGAAGAGACCGCATCCAGAGATTTTCCTGGCAACGATGTGCTCAAGAGTGGGAGGAGATCTTTCGCCGGTTCGTTCCAGAGATGAATGGAGACATTCAGCTGAAGACACATTCTGACCTGACACTTCCTGCGGGGTAAGGCTCAAATCCACCGCTTCTTTCGAAAGTAGAGCAGCATGAGGATGCCCACCAGGAGCATCGCACCGAGGACAAACCAGAATCCGTTCGGGTTTCCAAGGAGAGGAATCACCGTAAAGTTCATTCCGTACAATCCGACGAGGAGATTTAGTGGAGCAGTGATCGTGGTGATCACCGTAAGGATGCGCATCGTATCACCAAGTCGAATATTGGCCACGGCGAGATAGCTATCACGAATACTGATGGCAGCCTGGATCTGCTTATCCAGTCCTCTCACAATCGCCACATTGTGATCGTCAATATCCTTAAAATACCGCCGCCGTTGGCTATCGGAGATGAGAGTAGGATCGCTGGCGAGCTGAGAGATGATGCTCCGCTGATTTCGCGCCACTTGCCGGAGGTAAACGAGCTCTCGTTTCACCTCAAAGAGCTCCTGGACCTCGAACTCCTCCGGCTTTTCAAGAGCGACATCCTCAAAGGACTCCACCACATTCTCAAAAAAGCCCAGTCCGCGAAGAAAACGGTCGGTGAGGACATCAATAACCCGGTGAGCGACCCCCTCAGTACCCTCTGCAAGGGTTGCTTCAGGCTTAGCTTGAGCCTTCCGAACGAGAGCATCCAACCACGCCACCTCGCGACGCCGGTAGGTCACGATCAGGTTCTTCGAGAGAAAAATTGCGATCTTCCGGGTATACGACTCCTGCTCGGCCTTCTCTTCGCCCGAGCCCCCATCCTCCTCTTCCTCCTCCCACACCTCTTCAACCTCCCCCCAGGACTTCAGTCCTCGGAGAAGAATGAAGAGATACGAGCCATAATCATCGATCTTCGGAAAATGGCCCGGGGTAAGGCAGTCCTCAACCGTCAGCTCATGAAAATCAAAGGCTGCCGCCACCTGAGAAAGCTCCGCAACGTCATCAGACTGCACATCAACCCAGAGCGAACGGTTGGGCGTCAGCTCGCCAACCTGGTCGAGGTTCTCGTATATCCGAACCTCTTCCCCCTCCTCAAAATCAATCACCGTAATAGACACCGAGCGCCCTCCAGCCCCCACCATACCCCCCGCAACCCACCCCCCACAAGGTGTCAGACACCTCGTGAAACCACCCCCTCGAACGGTGCGTGGCACCTCCAGAGCGGTCTCCCGAATGGTGCGTGGCACCTCCAGTCTGCACGAGGCTTCCGCGGGTGTCAGACACCTTGTGAAACGGTAAGGTGTTGAGATTGAATGCTTTTTTGGGCTAGGCGATGGTGTTGAGGGTTTGGCCGCTCTGTTCGGGGGCTCGGGGAGCGGTTGCTTCTATTCCGGAGAGGAGTTTTCCGACGACGGCTTCGGTCTGGTCGAGCTGCTTTTTGAAGACGGAGACGGAGCCTTTATCTTGGACTTCTCTCAACTTTTGCTCGGTGGAGTAGGAGGCAACGTTGCCGATCGGACTGCTCATGATATTCTTCCCTGATCCGGTACACCCCACGCCCCTGGGGGACGCCTGGTGAGCGAAGCTTCGTGCTTCATGGGTGAGGGTCGACAGGAATTCCGGGAGGCTGAAGCTCATTTCGGTGAGCTTTGCACAGGGACGGCTTCTCCTAAAAAATGGTGTATTTTCGGAGGTGTGGGAGGGCATGTATGCAACAGAGGGGGGAGAGCCCTTCATAATTCTCCTGTAGGGTGGTGTGAGAGACTGAGGAGTACAACGCGGTGGTTCACGGAGGGGCTCCGTTCAGGGGGAGGGGAAGAGGTGAAAGTGCCCACGCGGTGGCTTTGGCGGTGCTTCTCTCTGGATGCTCAACCACGGAAGGAGGTACTCCTCGCTCGCTCTCTCTGAGTGAGGAGCCGTTCACGGTGGCTCTTGAGGAGCGGGACCCGTTGCGGATTCGAGCAGAGCTCCGTTCTGGACTGCGCTTGATGGCTTTGGAGCCCTCCGTTGCTCGATCTGACCTGGGACAAGAGCTTCGCGAACGGTTTCAGGGAGATCCGGCGCTCCTCTATCAACTGCTCCTCGAGGGAGATGAAGATATTCGGCGGGCGGCACTGCTCCTCCTTCTCGAGCCATCCTTTCCGGTTCTCCCTGAAGTGCTCGTTGAATTGGCGGGTGATGTCGAGTTTCGTCCTTTCTACTTCGAGCTTTTACAAGGCTACGCTGCTCAGGCTCCAAAGGAATTTCCCTCAGTACTGCTGGATACTTTGCCACCAGATCTCAGGTACATCCCACCCACAATGACGGAGCAGTTCGCAGCTCATGCCAACCAGGAAGATCAGGAAAGGGTCTTCGCTTTTATAGAGCGGCAGGAGTCTCGAGCCGTTGCCCTTACGTTGCTCCGAAGCGGTCTAGGTGGAGTAGGGCTCTCCTGCCTGGAGCATGGGGATGAAGAGGTCGTGTGTGCTGGCATTCACTCGCTTCTAAATGGCAGTGATCCTGAGCTTCAGGAGGTCGCAGAGTCGCATGTGTCCACCTTCCTCCCGAAATCTCGACGGTGCCGCATTCAGCTTGCCAAGACTCTTCTCCAGTATGATGGAGAGCGTTTCGGTTCCCGTGTTGTTGAGATCTTAGAGGAGGAGCCGGTTGATGGAGCCCCAAATTGCCTCCCCTTTGGCCTCCTCGCCCTGAAAAGTCGCGCGACGGAGACTTTTCTCGAGCGCGCCGTTTTCGACGAAAATCCGTCGCTCACCTTTCCGTACCCTCTGGACTTCGCCCTTAGCGCTCTCCATCAGGCTCACAATCCTCGAGCAGAGCGATACTATGAAGGGCAACTCGCCGAGGCGAGCAAGTCCTCGGAAGCAATGACCCTGATTTTTTCGGGGCTCATCTATGGATATGACTCCGCAAAAGAGATGGCGATCTCAGTAATCGGTAATGGGAATGGCGGGGCGCTTTCTTTCTCTCTGAAAGATCGTTTTCGACTCCTCGAACAGTGCATGCAATGGAGCGCAGAGAGCTCAGCACATCGAGCCGTGATCGACGAAGTAGAGAGTGATGATCCGGATATTGCTCTCCTGCTCTCGGCTCTCCGAGGAGATGAGGGGTTAGAGGAGTCGCTTCGTGAGTTTATTCTTCGTCATCTCGAGTTTCTTGAGTGTGCTCCGTCCCTCACTGGACTCTACCTTCCGTATGCTCGGCCAGAAGGGGTTGCTGAGATTCTCGAGAGGGTCTTGAAGGATCCGTACCTTCGTTGTTTCCCCCCGTTTCTCACTGTCTTTTTGGAAGAACGGCAGGAGGCCGAAGGAGCGGATTGGGGAGAACAGGTAGTGCAGCAACTGAGTGAGGCCATTCTCGAGCAGGGGAGTTACTCGGCATGGATGGCGTTTGTCACCTGTCCTGATCAACGTGTCTCACCAACTGCTGCCAGTATCTTACCGAGGATACGGTATAGTCCGCGTTGGTCGCTTTCTCTTCTCCTTGAAAGAGAGGATCTCTTTGCTTCACTCTGTACCGCTGCTCTTGAGGATGACAAACATTTTGGTGTTCTGATCGATACTCTGATGGAGACGGAACCCGGCCGGTGTAGCGAGCGCAGACGCGCCATCCTTCGAGAATTGATGCCCCTGGCACCAGATAAGGGTTTGAGCGATCGGTTGCGCTTTTTCCTTGCTCGGGAGGGAGATGAAGATGCACTTGAGTACTGTCGTAGCGTTATCGACGAGGGAGATCACCGTAGGGCTCTTCTCATAAAGGTGCTTGCTCCGAGTCGTGAACCCTCAGTACAGCAGGAGATCTGTGCTCTCCTTGAGAAAGGAGAAGGGCTAGATGTCGCATTGAGAGCTCTCAACAATGAACCCTTCCTTTTTCGTCAGAGCAAGAAGTATGAAGCGTATGTTCAGCCGTCGGTACGGTCCCTCCAGCGTCTCCGAGAGGCAGGGAACTCCTCTCAGAAGTCTTCTCTCAAGGAGAGCGTTCTCTCTCGAAAGCTTCTCGTATTCCTTTCGAGCCTTAACCTCGATATCGCTCGAACGGCCTTTTTTGAAGAGAGCTTTCGCTCCTCCGATGCCCCGGTAGATGAAGTGCCGCTCTTTCGAAGAGGGTGTTCTACGGTAGCCGGCCGAGAGGCTGCCGTTGCTGCCGCGGAACGGACCGTTGCAGGATCAGAGTCAAAGAGGGAAAAGTACGTTGCAGAGCAGTTTCTTCTCCTTATGAAGAAGTTTGAGACAGTGGGGATCTTACATCCGTATCGCTTTCCAAAGGACCTGCGCGAAGAGCTCTATCAAAATTTGAAGAATCCAGAACGAGATGATCGGCCAAAGGCAGTGTTTGTTCTCCCAAGAGATGACTGGAACGGGGCGTGGGCAGATCCGGAGTTTCTCACCGTACTCCATGCAGCGCACGAGACCGGTTTTCGTATGGAGGTGTACGAAGCTAAGAACGGTGTCGGATATCTAGAGCAGATTATCGCCGCCGCCCGACTTGGGAGCGAGCAGGAGCAACCGGCCCAACTCGTGTATATCGCTGGACACGGAGGGAAGAACTCTATCGTGGCGACCCAGAGCGGCGATGATCAGACCTTGACTGCCGAGGATTTTAACCAGGTTCCTCTTGAGCAGCTCCAGCGTGCTATCGCCATTGGGGCCCAGGGGATCGTGCACTCCTGTGCCGCTGGTGCAGGAGGTGCCGCAGAGTTCGACTCCATTCCGAACACACTCCGAAGATTCATTCCACACTTTGCTGAAGATGGTATCTTCTCCTGCCGAGAGATTACCACTCCGGTGAAAGAGATCACCTTTCGAGATTTCCGCATTGAACATCTTCAGTTCGGAAGCAATGCTCCTGAGGCTCATTATCAGGCGCGGGTTCTCCCCAAGCAGAAGGCTCGCGAGCACTCTACTGAGGTCAGTTAGTATTCGGTGGGTCCTCGCTATAGCGAAAGCCAAGCAGGAAAGCCTTGGGCTGCTTGTCCTCAAAGAACACCTCGCAAGAGGGACTCCGCTGACAGCAACTCTTGAGAAGTTCATAGTTCGCTACCCGGTCAATAGCGAGAAGCCACGCTTCTTGGAGGACCGCGTATTCGCTGCGAACCTCTCGACAGGTCTTTCGTCTCTGAGGATTTTTGGGCGTGTGGAGCTCTTCGTATTCTCCGGCAAAAAGCGGCTCTGGTGTATAGAAGGCCAGTGCGAGCTTTGCTTGATAGTTGAGAAACACGGCATGCGGTGAAGCTGCCTCCGAGATCACTTCAAGATACCCCTTGATATTCTGATCTCGGCGATGAGAGCCGTGATTTCGGACAAGCTGCCCCCGCTCGGGAGCTCCATCCCAGATCGGGAGAAATATCGGTGTGAGGAGCACGGCGAAGAGAGCCGTCCCGTGAAGAACGTTCCTGCTCTGAGGAGAGAGGTATTTTCTCGTGAGGAATCGCACGGCACCGTCGCCACCGCTGATCGCACCAAAGAGAAAAAGTGGATAATAGAAGGAGGAGACTCTCATAAAGAAGGGGTACTCTCCCAGCAATCCGAGAAGAATCATCACTCCGAGGGGAAAGAGAATCATTATTCCCATTCGTCGAAATCGTCCTTCTCGGAAAAGAAGAGAGGTGCTGAAACCAAAAACACTTATCGCTGCGAAGAGCGCCAGAAGGGAGATCGGAAGTCCGAGGTGAACGAGGGGATCAAAGAGATACCACTGGAGTGTTGACGGGAAGATCTGGAAGAGCGCGTGGTGAATCTTCTCAAAGGAGTCCAGGGTGTACGGCGACCAGAAGTCCGTCACCCCCCGTGCGGTAACCATGTTCTTGTAAAAGAGAAAAAGAGCGATGCCGGTGAGAGAGAGAACCGCAAAGAGCAAGAGCATCAGGCGCTGGCGCCACGGCAATGAGAGGGCACGAGGAAGGAGGAAAAGAGGGATGCATCCAGCAAAGAGCCATACCGAACCGAAAAAAGAGGCGAGCGTAAAGAACATGCCGAGCAAGAGAACGGAGCGTCCTTCCAATCGCTCTGCGGTAAAAAAGTAGGTGAGCAAGAGAAAGAGCGCCGACTCAACGGCATACGGCTTAAACTCATGGGTGTGCTCTACGAATCCAGAGCTGAGCGCACACAGCAAGACAAAGAGAGAGCATCCAAACCGAGAAAGCTCTCCCCGTTGATGCGCCCGCCACCCAAGTGCGGTTGCGACCCCAAGGGTCAGCAGCGAAGCGAGGATGCTCCAGATCCGAAAAGCCCACTCAGATTTTCCAAAAATAATCAGGCCAGCCTTTCCGAGAAGATACTCCCCGTACTGCACCGGCATCTCCATACCAAAGTACTCGCCGCGGAGTAGGGTATGGTAACTCTCCGCATGAAGAATCTGCTGCGTCCGCCACGCCTCATCCCCCCAAAAGGTTCGAGAGGTCGTATCCTCAACCCGAAGCAGCCCACCAAGAATGAGAAAAAAAAGAAGGGAAGAGAGAAAAAGAACGCGAAGCAAAAAAGAGGGAGAAGAGAGAAAAGTCAACATGAAGCCATCAAAAACCCCCGCCGCATGCAGTGCCACAAACCAAGCCCGAAACGTTCCCCAAAGGGACAAGCTGCGTGCAGGGTCGCAAAGCGAGCCCGAAACGCTCCCCAAAGGGATCAATAGCCATGGGTGGACTCGAACCACCGACCTCAGAATTATGAGTTCTGCGCTCTAACCAGCTGAGCTACATGGCCGTCTCGTAGGAGAAACGAAATAATGCCGAGAAACGGGGAGTGATGCAACGTTCCCGGAGAAGAAAATGCGCTAAGCTACTGAAATCAGCTCTAGAAATCTCGGTTGGGAATGGTTAAGAGAGGAGAGCGGATAAAGGAGAGCCACGTGTCGGTAAAGTTTCAAGATTACTACAAAACCCTCGGTGTTGAGCGAGGAGCTTCGGCTGATGAGATTAAGAAGGCTTTTAAGAAGCTTGCCCGGAAGTATCACCCCGATATTAATAAGGAGAGTGGTGCCGAAGATCGCTTTAAAGAGGTTAATGAAGCCTATGAGGTGCTGGGAGATGCAGAGAAGCGGAAGCAGTACGATGCTCTCGGGGCTAACTGGAAGAACGGACAGGAGTTTCGTCCGCCACCAAACTGGGAAGAGGTCTTTGGCTCGCAGTTTCGCGGCGGGGGTGGACAGTACGGCGGATTTCAACAGCAGGCCGGTGCCCGACCCGGTGGAGCTTCTTTCTCCTTTGAGCAGGGCGCTGGCGGGTTCAGCGACTTCTTTGAGTCAATCTTCGGCGGTGGTGCGTCTTTTCAACACCAGGCAGGTGGTGGGGCTAGCCCGTTTGGCTCAAGCGGCTTTCAGCAACGTGCGCCACAGAAGGGCGGGGACCTCGAAACGGAGGTCACCATTACTCTTGAAGAGGGACTTCATGGGGCAAAAAAGCAGATCTCCTTTGACCTTATCTCGACCGATCCGCAGGGAGGAAGACAAAAGGAACGGAAGAGTTATCAGGTAAAAGTTCCTGCTGGGATTCAGAGTGGAAAAACGATTCGACTTGCTGGGCAGGGTGCGCCTTCTCCACAGGGGGGAGAAAACGGAGATCTCCGCATCAAGGTTCATATCGCGCCACATCCTCGATTCCTACTGAAGGGGAAGAACGTTGAGCGAGAGATAAAACTTACTCCGTGGGAAGCCGCACTCGGTGCTGAAATTCCGGTAGAGACGATCGACGGAACAACGGTCTCGGTCAAGGTTCCTCCATCTTCCCAGAGTGGTCAGAAGTTGCGACTCCGCGGGAAAGGGTATGTTGAGAAGGGAGAACGCGGTGATCTCTTTGCCGTTTTGAAGATCGCTGTGCCGAAAGAGTTAAGTACGCGAGAGCGGGAACTGTTTGTGGAGCTTCAAGAAAGCTCTTCCTTTAACCCGAGGGCTTCCTCGTAAAGGGGTGATTGGGACTCGTATTCTTCTTCACTCATGGTTATGAGAAATACAGGGAGAAATTGCCATGGATATGAACAGATTTACCGAAAAGTCTCAGGAGGGGTTTGCTGCCGCTCAGAAGAAAGCGGTTTCGCTTGGGCACCAGCAGGTCGATGTCGAGCACCTTTTCTTCGCGCTCTTACAACAAGGTGATGGCGTCCTGCCCCGCATATTTGAAAAGATGGATGTTGATACCGCGGAACTCGGTGTCGCGGTGGAGAATATTCTTTCTCGTAAGCCATCGGTAAGTGGACCAGGGATTGAATCAGGAAAGGTTTTTCTCACACCGCAGCTGGGAAAACTGTGTGTGGCAGCCGAAGAGGAAGCGAAGCGGTTGGGGGATGACTATATCTCGGTGGAGCACTTAGGGCTGGCCTTCTTTGATGAGGGAAGTTCCGCTCTCACGGCGCTTTTTTCAGAGCGAGGAATCTCCCGAGAGGATTTCTTTTCCACCCTCTCGGAGATCCGTGGGAACCAACGGGTCACGAGTGCAAACCCAGAAGGGACCTACGAGGCGCTTCAGAAGTACGGGAAAGACCTCGTAGAAGAAGCTCGTTCTGGGCGAATGGATCCCGTGATCGGTCGTGACTCGGAGATTCGCAGAACCATCAGGATTCTCTCACGAAAGACCAAGAATAATCCGGTCCTAATCGGAGAACCGGGAGTGGGAAAGACCGCGATCGTGGAAGGTTTGGCGCAGCGAATCGTCCGGGGAGACGTGCCGGAAGGATTGAAAGAGAAAACAGTATTCTCTCTCGATATGGGAGCACTGATCGCAGGAGCCAAGTTCCGCGGAGAGTTCGAAGAACGGCTCAAGGCAGTGCTCCAGGAGGTGAAGCAGTCGGAAGGGGAGATTATTCTCTTTATTGATGAGATCCACACTATCGTCGGCGCTGGTAAAACCGATGGAGCTATGGATGCCGGGAATCTTTTGAAGCCGATGTTGGCTCGGGGAGAGCTCCACTGCATTGGGGCAACTACTCTTGACGAGTATCGGCAGTATCTCGAGAAGGACAAGGCACTTGAACGTCGTTTTCAGCCAGTGATGGTCGAGCAGCCAAACGTAGACGATACGATCTCGATCTTGCGGGGGATTAAGGAGCGGTTTGAAGTTCACCACGGGGTGACGATCCAAGATAACGCACTCGTTGCGGCGGCGAACCTCTCTCACCGGTATATTTCCGATCGATTTCTCCCGGACAAGGCGATTGACCTTATGGATGAGGCGTGTGCCATGATCCGGACAGAGATCGACTCGATGCCAGCTGAGCTCGATGAGGTCACGCGACGAATCATGCAGCTCGAGATTGAAGAAGCTGCGCTCAAGAAAGAGAAGGATTCCTCGAGTCAAGATCGTCTCGCCTTGCTTCGGAAAGACCTCTCGGATCTTCGGGAGCGAGAGACCACCATGCGAACCCAGTGGGAGCTGGAGAAGGGGAGTATCGACCAACTTCAGCACCTCCGAGAACAGATCGAACAGACTCGGCTCGCTATTGAACAGGCAGAGCGGGAGTACGATCTGAATCGAGCTGCAGAACTCAAGCACGGCACTCTTCCTGAGCTCGAGAAGAAGTTAAAGGCTGCCGAGCAGGTGCTCACCCAGAAGCGTGATGAGGGGGCCTCTGAGTCTGCCGGAAGCACCCCAGAGAAGTTGCTCCGTGAAGAAGTTACGGAACAGGAGATCGCCGAGATTATTGCGAAGTGGACTGGAATTCCGTTGACGAAGCTTGTTGAGGGCGAGAAGGAGAAGTTGTTGAAGCTTGGAGATATCCTTCACCACCGGGTGATCGGACAGGACGAGGCGGTACAGCTCGTGACGGATGCGGTGATCCGTGCGAGAGCGGGAATCAAGGATCCGAATCGCCCGATTGGTTCGTTTATCTTTCTTGGCCCCACGGGAGTAGGAAAGACCGAGCTCGCAAAGACCCTCGCAGAGACGCTTTTTGATTCTGAAGACAATATTGTCCGTATCGATATGTCCGAGTATATGGAGAAGTTCTCCGTTTCTCGGTTGATCGGAGCCCCTCCAGGATATGTCGGATATGAAGAGGGAGGGCAGCTAACAGAGGCCGTTCGACGTCGACCGTACTCAGTCGTGCTCTTTGATGAGATCGAAAAGGCCCATAACGATGTGTTTAACATCTTGCTTCAGGTGTTAGACGACGGCCGGATCACCGATTCACAGGGGCGTACGGTCGACTTCAAGAATACGGTCATCATCATGACCTCGAATATCGGCTCTCACCACCTCCTCGAAGGTCTTGATGAGAAGGGCGATATCACTGAAACCGCCCGGAGTGCGGTCGAGCAGGAGTTGCGAGGCCACTTTCGACCTGAGTTTCTTAACCGAGTAGATGAGACGGTACTCTTCTCACCACTCCGTCTTGAAGAGATAGAGCAGATCGTCCAGCTCTTGATCGTTGATATCGGAAAAAGGCTTGCTGAGAGAGGTATTACGATCTCTGTGTCCGATGCGGTGATTGAGTATATGGCGAAAGAGGGATTCGATCCGGTATTCGGGGCACGGCCGCTGAAGCGGTATCTCCAGAGAAAGCTCGAAACAGAGATCGCTCGTGCATTAATCCGGGATGAGGTCCCAGATCAGTCTCACCTCACCGTTTCACTCGGGGAAGAAGAAGACGGCGCACGACCGCTGGTACTCGATATCGTCCAGCCGGAGCAGTTACCGGCTCACTGAGTTATAGCGTCCTTCAACAATACGCAGCGATTGGAGGGAGGATGAAGGTCGTCCCTGATCCGATGAATTCTTGGTGATGCCGTGTTTCCAAAGGGCAGGCGGTGTGAGTGATTATTGGCTTGTGGGAAAAAAAGGTTTTCCCTTCCATGCTCAAACAGGTCCTCGCGCGAGTACTGGCATTGGTGATGGCTGAAATGACCTTGGCGCGCTGCGGATACTGCGCGTGGAAGGAAAAACCTTTCCTCCCGCAAGAAGAAGAGCAGAGGTATCTGTAAGGCAACATTCTTTCCCGGGGAGTGTCTTAGGTGCTTGCCGCTCCTTGTTGGATAGCGAGAGAAGAGAGCTTCGAATTACCAACGTACTTTTCGAGGGAGTGCTCTGTGTTTTCCGCGCGCAGTATCCGCAGCGCGCCAGAAATAGTGCAAGGCCCGCTACGTAAGAAGTCGCGCGAGGACCTGTTTGAGCACGGAAGACACAGAGCACTCCCTCGAAAACAATGTACTTCCTGATTACTTAGCTCCTGATTTCTGAAGACCGCCATATTGAGCAAATGAGCTGTTGAACTCCTCAGCAGCAGCATTACCGACCAACTGCGATCATTCGTTCTACTGAGGTCAAAGCGCGCTTTCGGAGAGACTCCTCCAGCTCGATTTCAGTGACGTTTTCCCGTAGCGAGAGGAGAAGATCTTCCAGGGTGATCTCATTCATGTGTGGGCATCGAACGGAGCAGATCCGGGCGATCTCTTTTTCTGGGTTTTCCGCGATAATATTATCTCCCATGCTGCACTCGGTGAGGATCAGAAAGTGCTTCTTTGGGGAATCCTTGACGTATTGTACCATCCGCGTGGTGCTTCCGGAGTAGTCCGCAGCGGCAACCACCTCCGGAGAGCTCTCGGGATGGGTGATCACCTCAATGCCGGGGAACTGGGCACGTGCGTTGGTGATATCTTCAACGGTGAACTGCTCATGGACTTCACACCGACCGTGCCATCCGATCAGATCACTCTCTCCATTATCGTGTGCTGGAAGGGGAGCGCCACCGGCGTCTTTCACCGTCAGCGCTCCAGAGTCCTCTTTTCCTGCGACGATAATTGTTTTTCCGGTCTCTTCCGCGACATTCTTGGCGAGGTACTCATCGGGAAGGAAGAGCACTCGGTCAGATTTGAGGGATTGAATGATCTCAACCGCGTTACTCGAGGTACAACAGTAATCCGCCTCAGCTTTTACCTCTGCATAGGTGTTTACATACACCACAACGGGAACACCGGGAAAACGCTCCTTCAGCGCTCGAACGTCATCTGCGGTGATACTGGCCGCAAGGGAACATCCTGCTTCCTTGGCGGGAAGGAGTACCGTTTTGTCCGGACTTAAAATCTTTGCGGTCTCCGCCATAAAACGAACGCCGCAGAAGATAATGGTATCGTAGTGGGTACGAGCTGCCTCGCGAGCAAGTCCGAGCGAATCGCCAACGAGATCCGGTACGGTATGAAAGAGCGCCGGTTCCATATAGTTGTGCCCAAGAATAAGGGCGTTTCGTTCTTTCTTCAGCGCATTAATCTCAGCAACGAGTTCTGCTTTGATCTGAAGCTCTGCATCTGGCACTACGTGAGAGAGAAGGGCTCTCATCTTCGAGAGGGTTTCTGCGGTGCCAACTGCTTCTATTGCCATCGTCTCTTACTCCGCCTTTCCGGTATTCTGTTCTCCTTCATAGTCATGAGGGATGATGAGGACGGGACAGGGAGACTGTGCCACGACCTTTTGGGTAGTGCTCCCGAGAAAAAACCTTCCGAGCGCCCCCTTCCCCTGACTCGACATAACGATGAGACGAGCATGTTGCTGTTCTGCTTGTTGGAGAATAATGCTACTCGGGGTGGAGTTTGAAAATTCCACCACCGGCTCGATATTTCCGGCAATTTGGTGCTCATCGAGAAAGTTTTGCAGCCGAACTTTTTCATCCGCCTCATAGGTGTCTTGCATCTCTCGTAACCCCTGAGGATCAGATAACTGGCGCTGAAGGGCCGCCGGAATTTCGAAGATAGGTGAGACGTAGATGATTCGCACCAACGCATCAGTCGCTCTGGCATGTTGAAGACCGATCCGAAGCGCTGCTACCGATTTCTCCGAAAGGTCAGTTGTAATGACGATAACATTCTCTTCCACGGGACCCTCCACACAATATCCAGTAGGATTATAGCCGACTTTCAAAGAGACAACAAAGCGCTTCGATCCCTCACAAGTTGATCTCAGTACTGGAGAGGAACTCCTCCAGAAGGGAGAGGGAGCGCGCCTTCGCCTCCTGGAGACGGCTGCTCTCTTCAACCTTCCCAAAGGCGAGTGCATCAAGTGAGTCGAGGTGGAGCAGTATCTCTTCTCGGAGCTTCTCAGGCCCGCCGGATTCCTGGAGTTTCTGCTCCAGCAGCGGTCCTCGAAAGCTTTCTCCCTCGTCTGCTCCGAGGAGGAAGGAGAGGCCCTCAATGAACCGCTCGCGGAGGCCACGATAATCTTCTCCTCCTGAGAGCCGAGACCGAAGGTGACGCCGCTTGCTCCGAAGAACTGTCCGGCGAAGAGTTGCCTTCTTTATCATCCAAAAGAGGATCCAACAGAACGCACAAAAAGCGAGGAGGCATGCGGTAAGAAAGAGCAGGAGGCTCGTACTGACCGTCCGAGTCAGATACTCAAGCAGGGTCTCTTCCCGATATCGAAAGAGCTCTCGACCCTCTGGGGCTGGGCTCGCTTCTGTCAGGGGGGCTTCCGTCGGCGAAGGGGAAGCGGTGTTTCCTTCTTGGTGCCCAGAAGACTCAGCCGTGAAGCGAATCGGTCGGGTGCTGACCACGGTATAGCGCTCTTTCTTCGGATCAAAGGTGAGCAGTGAGATCGGTTCGATCTCGTACGAACCACTCCTCTCCGGAACGAGAGAGAAACGAAATCTTTTTTTGAGGGCAAAGCGTCCGCCTCGCGAGGAGAGTACTTCCTCCGTGGCATCGTCATATCGCTTGAGAAACGGAGGAAGCTGGACGGAGAGGGTGTCGATCGGTCGGATATTCCCATCGCTCTCCACCGTCACCACGACGGTCTTTCCGGCGCCCGCTTGAACAGGGTCTGTTCCGACCCCAAGTGAGAGGGTCACCTCTCCGACGGGGATATGGGAATGAGCACTCTGCCCACGGTACTCGTCGGGCACCGGTGGAAGCGGTCGAACCTGGAGGGAGGACGCGTTCGAGAACACCGAGACCTTCTTCAGGGAGCCGGAGCCAAAAAAATCGGGATCGAAGAGACGAAAGCGAGGAAAGGGACTTGAGCGGGAAAGTCGTTCTCGAATAAGAAGTTGTAGCCGAGCTGGTGGAAGCGAGTGTTCGCCCGGCGAAAGCGGAAAGAGTGCGTGCCGAACTTCATGGAGGCGAAAGGTTTCTTGCCCCCTCCGGACCGAGCGTACGGTGGGCTCCCCGAGGTTCTCCTTCCAAAAGCCGTTATAGACGAGGCTGTCGAAACTTCCCTTTTCAATCCGCTCCTGAGAGAGAAGTCGAAGGGTAGTAATTACCTGCTCCCCTTCGAACACCTCTTCTGCAGAGAGTGTTCTTGTCAGCGAGGTTCCCTTGATGGCAGGGGGGGTCCGTGGGGAAGAGCTTGGAGCTCCCCGAGAGACCCGAATCTCTTTCTGAGGGAGGGAAATGGTCTTGCCCGAAACGGTCACCGTACCGGAAGGGGAAAGCAAGGTTCCGGTGGTTCTCGGTGTCAGCTCGTAGAGAAAGTAGTTCTCTGCCGTGGTCTGACCGTTGACGATCTGGATCTGCGACGAGGTGCCAATAGAGGCGATTTCAAAGTCAGGCGAGGATTCAAGCACCGGCTCTCGCCCATCGGAAGAGGAGACCGAGATCGTTAGCCGGAAGGTTTCGTCACGAGTGCCACTGACCGGCGTGACATCCACCTCTACCGCGGGACTGCCGACAGGACTCTGCGCTGTTGCACAACGGAGCTCGCTAATGAAAAGAAAGAGAGAGAGAAGAAGTACGCTTCGCATCACCATGTGTGTTCCTCGTTCTGTGACGTGCTCTTGCCCTGATAACGGCGAAGGAGGAGTGGAGTTTCGGGGAGAGACTGTAACCACGTCTGAGCAGCTCGTTCCTCTATACTCAACTCAGCCCCTCCTTCGGTTTCCTGAGCTGAGGTTCCTTCCGTTGGAGAAGTTTCTCCGTCAGCCCCTGGTGCATTCTCTTGCCGTTCTTCGGCACTTTTGCGCTCGGATTCCTTCTGTTTATGGTCGCCTTCTGAACCGTCCTTCCCGGACGACGGCTCCTGCTCTGACTCTCCCTTTTCTTCGTTGTTTTCTGAAGAAGATCTCTCTTCTGCGGTTTCTTGGCCCTCGTCTGAATTCTCCTCCCGTGAGCGTTGTTCTTGTCCCTCACCTTGCTCCTCCTTCTGAGAGTTGCCATCCTCTTGTTCTTCCGTTTCTTCTTGTTCCTTCTCTTCCTGCGATCGGTTCTCCGGTGAGTCGTTCTCTTCTGAGCTGTCCTCTTGCTCTTGGAGTCGTTCCTGAGCGAGTTTTCGATTAAATCGTGTTTCTCGACTCTCTGGAAAGAGGGAGAGTGCCCGGTCGTAGTATTGGACCGCCTCACGAAATCGGTCCGCCGCAAAAGCGCTATTTCCTGCATTATAGAGTGCTTGAAATACCGTCCGTCCCTCGTCACTCTGACGGGCAATCTGTAAGAACTCCTCTTCTGCTTCGGTATACCGTTCCAATCGGAAGAGGGTGGCTCCCTTCCCGAGTGCCGCGGAAAAGGCCTCTGGACGCTCTTGGAGCTCTTGGCGGTACAGCGAGAGGGCGGCCTTGTAGTTCTTGTCGTGAAAAGCGGCGTTCGCTCGCTCGAGACGAGAGAGGAGTGTGCTGTCCGACTCCTTCTTCTCGGTGTCAGAAGCAGAAACAGGCGTGGGAGAGAGCAGAGCAGAACCAAGAACAGGCGCCCCCAGCAAGAGGAGGAAGAGTCCGGCCCGAAGTGGGAGCAGTGTCGTGAGAGCAACGACGAGAAGTGCCGCCCAGATCAGATATACTCCGACTTCTACGGGTTGAACAACAGTATGTTCTCCTTCGCCGAATTCCTCCAAGTCACTCGTGATCAATCGGATCAGAGGCTCCAGCGGGGTTTGCGCGGGAGCCTGCGAGAGAGGGTGGTAGCTGCCGCCGGACTCACGCGCAAGCTGTTCGAGCCACCTGCTCTCACGCCGGGAGATGACGATCTCCCCGGAACGATCTTTCTGGAGCGCTCCTCGCGCCAGTGGAATGGGCCCTCCCTCTGCCGTCCCGACACCAAAGGTCAGCAGTCGCGTACGCAGCTCTCCCCGTGTCAGAGAGGCGAGGTCTCCTTCATCTGAGAACTCTCCGTCAGAGAAAATGGCGACTGAATAGCTCTCTCGCTGGAGAGTACTCATGGTGTCATTCACCAGTCGGAGCACCGCTTCAAGTGAAGACCCTCGAGCTGAAAGGAGTTCCGGAGAGAGCTCGCGCATGTAGAGCCTCAGCGTTTCAAGGTCGGAGGTGAGGGGACAGTACATCACGGCTTCACCGGCAAAGAGGAGGATACCAATCCGTGCCGAGAGTCGCCGCTGTTCAACTTCAGAGAGAAAATCCAGTATTCGCCGTTGAACAACCGTTATTCGATCTGGTGGGAGGTCGCGCACTCGCATTGAGCGGCTCACATCTATAGCGAGAAAGAGGGAGTGTGAAGCCTGCGGGATCTGAACGGTAAAGGTGCCGGCGGATGGTCTGGCAAGGGCACCGATCAAAAGAGTGACGAGCGTTAGCGATACCAGAGGAAGGAGGGGTAGGTCTGCAACAAAAGGAAAGGAGAGTTGGGCTCTGGCGTGGCGCCGTCTTCGGAGAAAGAACACGGTGACCGCACCGAGCGGAAGAAGAAAGATCAAGAGGCCGAGCATCTCTGGTGCCCCCCATGAAAAAGAGGGATCGTAGACCACACCTTCGGAAAGCAACTCGCTACGCACCGTCATGGCAGCACCCGAATTATCGTCTGAGTTATTAAGAGGTGAAGCAGAAAAGAGATCAGCGCTGCCGTCACCAGCGGAGAAGAGAGCTCCTCCGTTTGAGCAAAGCTCCGTTCCTCTGCCTCGGTGTGCTCCAGTGCATCGATTTCACGATAGATCAGGTCGAGAGCGTTGAGGTCACTGGCGAAGTAATACTTCCCGCCGGTGAGTGAGGCGATCTCTCGTAAGGTCTCTTCATCAAACTCGGCCCTGACCTGCTGGTACCGGAGCAGCCCTCCTTGAGGAATCTGGACCGTACTTCCCTCAGGTGAACCGATTCCGATGGTGTAGACCTTCACATTGAGGTCGGCTGCAATTCGAGCGGCTTTCATCGGTTCGATGCGACCTGAATTGCTCACTCCATCAGTGAGCAGGATAATCGCTCGAGCCTCGGCGGGAAGCGCCTCTACCTTCTTCAGTGCAACACCAAGTCCATCGCCAATAGCAGTTCCATCTCCAGCGACCCCGAGGGAGATAGCATCAACGAGCTGATAGAGCAAAAGATAGTCAATAGTGAGGGGCGCCTGAAGGTATGCACGGGAACCAAAGAGCACGAGTCCAATCCGATCCCCGGTTCGTCGAGCGATAAAATCCTTTGTCACCGACTTTACCCCTTCGATCCGTTTCGTCCGACCATCAGGAGTCCGAAAGTCAGGAGCATCCATACTCCGAGAGACGTCCATTGCTACCATGATATTGCGACGACGGTGTTCACTGAGGTCGAGGATGTTTTGCCGTTGGGGTTGCGCCGCTGCGGCAACGAGGCAGCCGATGAACACCAGAAAAAGAAGAGTGGGAAAGACACGAGAGAGCTGGTGAAACGAGTCACGCCGGGCGACCTCTACCTCCGCCCGAGTGCGGACAAGAGATGGTCTAGAGGGTGGTTTCGCCCACCACCGTCGAAGAAAGGGAAGTGCCACCATGATCGGGAAGAGCAGGAAGAGCTCCGGTGTGGCAAAGGTGATCTGGCCTCCCAAGGGAGCAGACAAGAGCTCTCTCATGAGCGACCTCCCGTTTGGTTTCCCTGCAATGACGTGAGGAGTCGCTCCATCTCGGTTACCAGCCCTCTCTGCGGTGTTCTAGAATAGGCCGCGTTGTGGAGCGTGGTCAGAGGAAGAGCGTTCTCGTCGATCGGCATTCTCCTCACGATCTTCAGGAAGAGATGAAGGTGTTCTCGCCTTTCGGAGAGCTCTTCTGCTTCGGAGAAGCGATTCTTTATCCGGCACAGCTCTTCCCACGTATTCCTCGAAGAGGAAGAAGTCCTGTTCACAAACCGAATGCGTCTTGCTCGCCAGTAAGAGAGAAAAGCGATCATAAGCACGACCAGCAGGGCGACGATGAAGAGGGACCACTGCTCGGTGCTCACCGAGTAGGGAGCCACTGGGGGAAGAATGATATCGTACGGAGTCGGTGAGGGGGAAATCGATTCGTTCATCGCCGCTCCTTCATCCGTTGCGCAATCACCTGTCGAAGGGTCAGGAGCGCGGAGGTGTCGTAGGAAAACCCACGTACTCCTTCTCGCGCAAGCGCTTCTCGACGCTCTCTCCACATCCTCTTCTCATGCTCCTCGACTTGCCGAATTCGCGCTGTGGCGCTCGCACGGAGGAAGGAGTGCTGAAAGTTCTCAGGCTCTCGAACAGAGAGGAGCCCGGAGGGGAGGGTTTTCTCCTCTCTCCCTGCGCTGAGAAGGGAGATACCGGTAACGTCGTGCGCCTTGGCGAGTACGGACACCGAGTTTGGGTCGATCTCCTCCTCGAAATCCGAAAGAAGAAACACCAGACAGTGCTTTGGAAGCTCTTTTACGAGTGAGTGGGCGTGAGCTCCAAGAGAGAGCCGCGTCTCTGAAGCCTGGAAGGGCGGCTGCGGTGTGAACTCCCTCCGGAGCTCAGAGAGCCGGAGGAGGAGTCTCCGGTAGTGGGGGCGACTCTGACTCGGTGGAATATACAGAGCAGACGAGGCGCTCGCATCATCCATTCCAAAGAGAGAGAGGCCCACCCGGTCACGATTTCGTTCACAGACACCGATCAGAAGGGCTGCAAACTCTTGAAGGGCGGTGAAGCGGTGAGTAAGGAGTACAGAGGGAGAGACATCAATCACGAGCATCACCCGGAGTTGTCGCTCCTCGTGAAAGACCTTGACATACGGTTTTCCAAATCGAGCGGTCACGTTCCACTGGATGTTTCTCGGATCATCTCCGGGTTGATAATCACGGAGCTCGGAAAAAGAGAGTCCGTGACCGAGGAAGGCAGAAGTATAGTCACCACTCAGCTCTGCTTGGGCGAGTCGACGAGAGCGGAGCTCAAGCCTCTTTGCTTCGTTTACTCGGGAGAGCAGTTCATCCCTCTGAGGCTCATCCAAAGAGAACGCCGGCGGCCCCTTCCAGACGGCACGAATCCATCTCCCCAAACGGCGCGGAGCAGAGATATCGTGTTTGCCGACCACGCCTTCGGAGCGTGGAGAAGGGGCGCTGCTCACGGCTCCGGAACTCCCTGAACGATGCGGGCGATGACCTCATCAGCAGTGATGCCGCGGGCCTCTGCTTCAAAGGAGAGCAAAATGCGGTGACGAAGCACGTCTGGAGCAAGCTCCTGAATATGGAGGGGGCGAACGAACTCTTCATGGCGAAGGAGTGCGAGCGCGCGCCCTGCCCGCTTGAGCGCGAGTCCCGCTCGGGGTGATGCTCCCCATTCTACCAATTCTCCGAGTCCGTACTCCGCGGGCTTCCTCGTTGCTTGCACGAGCTGCACGATATATTCGTCGAGCTTCTCATCCACGTAGAGGGTGCGACTCTTCTCGGAGAGCTCCAGGAGATCTTCCAGTGAGAAACAAGCCTCCGGAAGGGGATGATCTCGCACATCATTTCCGACCGTTCGGAGAATCTCCACCTCATCCTGAAGCGATGGGTAGTCAACGACCACCTTAAAGAGGAATCGATCGAGCTGAGCCTCCGGAAGGGGGTACGTCCCCTCCTGTTCGATCGGATTCTGGGTCGCGAGAACGAAAAAGGGATGGGGAAGCGGGTGAGTTTCTTCTCCGATCGAGACGATTTTTTCCTGCATGGCCTGGAGGAGGGCGGATTGGACCTTGGCCGGTGCACGGTTAATTTCGTCGGCAAGAACGATGTTGGCAAAGACCGGGCCTTTCCGAAGCCGAAAGGTTCCCGTGGCAGGTTGGTAGATCTCGGTTCCAATAACATCTGCGGGGAGGAGGTCGGGGGTAAACTGCACCCGCTTGAGGCTGCAATGCAGAAGCGCGCCCACGACATTCAGGAGACGAGTTTTGGCGAGACCGGGGACTCCTTCAAGAAGGACGTGTCCGCCACAGAGCATGGCTACGAGGATCCGTTCGATTAAGTGATCCTGACCGATAATGTAGGGGGAGCATCGTTCGAGCAGCTGCTCTAGGAACGGATGGCGTTGAGCGATCCCGCCTCTCAAAGCTCCACTCTCCAAAGCACTTTCTGGGGGCGTTCCTTCCATCTCTTCTCCTTTCCATCTGAGAGGTTCGGGCGGTTCCGAGGACAGGCGGTCTGGCCCTCTCTCCTCATTCTTTACCGAGTCTGCGAGGTTCAGACAAGAGACGGCAGATTTTCCCCCTTTCCAGCGAGCTTCGGTCCCCCTAGAATATGAGATGGCTTCACTGTGAGGATTGAAAAGCTATGAAACTGAACAGACCTGTTGGAAATGCTCTCTATGCACCGCTTTTTCTCCGGCAAGCTCTCGGATGGTATCTCATTCTTTCCGGAATCGTGAAGCTTGAGAATCTGAAAGGATTTATCGGAGAGTTTCAGAAGCTGAATGTCCTGCCCGAACACTTCGCCACCGTATACGCTATTATTTTGCCATACGGGGAGATTCTGGCCGGAGGTCTGCTCGTGCTCGGATTTCTCACCACCCTTGGTGCATTCCTCGCCGCGTTTCACGGCGTTACGCTCATCTACGCCTTCGGACTGTTCTCCTCAACGGGACAGCTCCTCAGCAAGGATCTCATCTTCCTCGCGGCAGCCCTTTCGGTTCTGTACAGCGGTGCTGGCGCGTTCAGTGTCGATCGTTTTCGAGAAACTGGGTAGGATCGGTATTTTGCCATCCTCTGTCTCGATACACGACCTGCCGCAAGTGAGCCGAGCCGTCGACGTGCTCCTTTTCTGACAAAGGTTTTTGACAGAGGCTAGGACCGCCGCTCTTCGGCCGATGCGAGGAGAAATCCGTCATCTCCCTGTGGTTGGTAGAGAGGAAGCAGCAGAAAACAGTCTTGGGGGGCTCGGATTTCGCCATTCTGATCGTGGGCAATCAGCGTTCCCTTTTTCAGAGGATCGAAGTTCTTGAATCCTGGTTCCATCTGAAAGCGGTCTTCAGGAGAGATCATGTGGTGATGGAAGATGTGGAGAAGACCTGGAACCTCCTCTGTTACGGCTCGGAGTCTCCCCTCCGCTTCCTCGATGATCTCGAGCTCCGGCAGTGCCCCCGCCGCTCGCAAGCCGAGCCAGACGATATCTTCAAGATGGCGGGCAGATGCCGGGGAGTAGTGTGAACCCCCTTCGGCGCAGATCACGGGAACCCCGAGGGACGAAAAATAACAGGCCATCGTACCGGTGAGACGCTCCACGTCGTCACGGAGAATCGGAACTGGTGTGTCCTCCGGTAAGATCTTCTTAACGCACTGATCCCATAAAAACGGGGTACTCTCAGAGGAGGTGGTGTGAAGATCGGCGAGAAAAACCTTCTTCTTCTCCGCAAGAAGCGGAAGAATGATCGCCTGAATGGCGGCCTTCTCTTGCTCCTCGCGGCAGCTCTCGGGTGAGTCCTGGGGCTCTTTCCAGCTTCGATTGAGATCCGTATCAAGGTAGCGGAGGTTGGCTTCAAGGGCCCCGATATTGCCACGAAGTCCGATTATCCGAGAGGAGAGCTGGTCTCGAAGCGGATCGAGCTTCTCAAAGAGCGATTCTATGGCACGAACCCCTGCGGGCTCATTTCCATGAAGCCCCCCGACACAGACAAAGACGCACTCAGAGTCGACCGGCCCGATCTCGCCGATAATGCGTTTCTCCTCTCTCGCTTCCCTCTGAACGGTCATGACTACGTGCACGTTTCAGGACATATGGGGGCGTGGCCTCCACCTGAGAGAGCCTCCAGTCCTTTGTCAATTTATCTGATGCGCGATAGCGTAGCAGAGATGTCCTTCTTTGAGCAGCTACCACCGGGAAATTTCTTTCCTCTTCGCAAGAAAAACGAGCAGAGTGCGGAGCGCTCACTCCTTTGCGCCGTTCGAGAACACCTTGCGGTCGGGGGAAAGTATCTTGTGGCATTTTCGGGTGGTGTCGACAGTTCTGTTCTCCTTCACCTACTGCTCGCGCTGCGAAATGAGCTTTCGCTTACGGTAGAGGTCGCACATGTCGACCACGGATTTCGGCGAGAGAGCGGACGGGAGGCGGGGCTGCTCCAGGAGCGTTGTGAAGCAGATCAGATCCCATTTCACCTGAAGCGGCTCCCCGAGCGTCCTCCGGGAACAAACGAGGAGCAGTGGGCACGAGAGGAGCGGTACGCGTTTTTTCGCTCCCTGCTCGAGGGGCGTAAACTTGAGACGGTGCTTACGGCGCACCACCAGAGAGATCTCGTTGAGACCTTCCTCATGCGGCTCTTTTCGAATAAGACTCCTCACTGCTTGCCGGTGTACAATCCAAAACTTCGTTCTCTTCGACCGCTGCTCTCCTGCACCCGTGAAGAGATCGTGGAGTATGCCACCGAACAGCAGCTCTCTGTTCTCTCGGACCCGAGTAATGACGACCTCTCTTATCTCCGCAATGCGGTGCGATATGCCCTTGGCTTTCTCAGACAGACGTTCGGAAGAGGGATAGAGGAGACCCTCGCCTCCCAGGCGAAGGCGATTCATCAGGAGCTTGCTGCCCTTGAGGAGGTCGCCGCAGAGCGAGTTGAATCCCTGAGTGAATGTCAGTTTGGGGAGCGATCGTGGTGTGCTCGACTTCGAGAACTGCTGCAAGCAGCCCCAGCGCCGGTAGGGGAGCGAATGCTTCAGCAGCTCTTCCTCCCCCTCCTTGGAGCCCCCCTCGGGCGGAGATCTGCGGGACAACTTCGGGAATTTTTTCTCTCTGGAGAGACCGCCGTGCAGCTTCCTCAGAAGGTGGAAATTCGACGTCGGGGAGGGGGAATTACCGTCTCTATCGCCGGAAGAGCCGTTGTTCACCGAGAGTGACGAGAAAAGCCGCAACAGAGGAGCCTGTTATCGAATCTTAGAGAGGAGGTGCAGGGCCTTGAGGGCTTACTCAACATAGGTAACTATAGAGGATAGCTGCTCGAAGAGCTCTGTAATGTTAGTGGGGGTACCCGTTGAATCAAATATCGAAGAACGCCGTTTTCTGGCTCGTACTTTTTTTCGTTTTTATGACGCTCTATGGAGTCATAAAACAGTCAGACGAAGAAAAGAACACCTATCCGTACTCCCAGTTTCTCGAGGTCGTAGACCAAGGGCTGATCGAGAGTGTCACGATCGACGAAGATATCGTAAAGGGAGTCACCACCGACAATCACCACTTTCAAACCGTTCGGACTGACGATCACGATATCACCGATTATCTCCTCCAGCGTGGGGTTTCCTTCGAAGTGAAGCGGCCCGCAGAGCAGCCGTGGTACCTCGTGGTCTTCATCAACCTCCTTCCGATGCTCCTGATTGTGGGGCTTTGGATCTTTTTCATGCGACAGGTACAGATCGGTGCCGGCAAGGGGATGAGTTTCGGAAAATCTAAGGCCAAGTTGCTGACAGAAGATCAGCGAAAGGTAACCTTCGCAGATGTTGCCGGAGCGAAGGAAGCCGAACAGGAAGTTCAGGAGATTATCGAATTTCTCAAAGATACAAAGAAGTTCACGAAGCTCGGAGGAAGGATTCCAAAGGGGGTACTCCTCGTAGGTCCTCCCGGAACGGGAAAAACCTTGATCGCTCGTGCTATTGCTGGCGAGGCAGGGGTTCCGTTCTTCAGTATTTCCGGTTCAGATTTTGTAGAGATGTTTGTGGGGGTAGGTGCCTCTCGAGTTCGGGACCTCTTTATCCAGGGGAAAAAGAACGCTCCTTGCATCATCTTTATCGATGAGATCGATGCGGTAGGTCGACACCGGGGGGCAGGAATCGGAGGGGGACACGATGAACGTGAGCAAACCCTCAATCAACTCCTCGTCGAGATGGACGGATTTGAGAGTAACGAGGGGGTGATCCTCATCGCCGCCACCAACCGTCCGGATGTTCTCGACCCGGCACTTCTTCGTCCTGGACGGTTTGACCGACGTGTGGTCGTACAACGTCCCGATGTCCAGGGCCGTCACGGCATTCTCAAAGTGCATACGAAGAAGATCCCGGTGGCTGATGACGTGGATCTCGAGATCGTTGCTCGGGGAACACCAGGCTTTTCCGGGGCTGAGCTTGAGATTCTCGTCAATGAAGCAGCGTTATGGGCAGCAAGAAACAACAAGGATGAGGTCGATCGAGAAGATTTTGAGTATGCCAAGGATAAGGTGATGATGGGAGCAGAACGGCGCTCCTTGCTCTTGACCGACCGAGAAAAGGAGACGACTGCCTACCATGAGGCTGGCCACGCTCTGGTGGCAAAACTCCTTCCGAACGCGGACCCCGTTCACAAGCTCACCATCGTCCCACGGGGAATGGCGCTCGGCTTGATGCAACAACTTCCAGAGAACGATAAGCACACCTATTCGCGATCCTACTGGTTGGATCAATTGGCGGTCTTTTTTGGTGGACGGGTCGCAGAGCTGGCGATCTTTGGAGAGATGAACACTGGGGCTTCCTCTGATATCGAACGTGCCACTGATATTGCGCGCCGCATGGTGTGCGAATGGGGGATGAGTGAGAAGATGGGGCCTGTTCACTACGCGACGAGCGAAGGGGAGGTCTTTCTTGGCAAGGAGGTCGGAAAATCTTCTGACTTTTCGCAGTCTATACAGGAGAGTTTGGACGCAGAGATTCGACGTATTCTTGATGAGCAGTACAAGATCGCTGAAAAACTGATCCATGAGAACCTCGATACCCTTCATTCCCTCGCTCAGGCCGCTATCGAGCGAGAGACCTTGAATGCTGATGATATCGAGAAGATTATCCGGGGAGAGGAGCTTCCTCCGTTCGAGAAGCGGGTCTCTGAGGACGAGGAATCTTCCACGGGTTCAGACGAAGAGTCGCTTCACCGTCCCAATGAGGACGAAGAAGAGGAGCGGGGGCCTGGAAAGACTCCCGAACCGAGCGAAGCCTAACGCCGAAAGGGGATAGAGGAGTGGACGCCATACTCGGCATGCGCTTTGCGGGTGAACAGATGATGTCGGGAGGAGTCATCCGCTTCCTGCTCGATATTCTGATCGTTGCCTACCTCGTATACCGTGGCTTGCTGATCATTAAAGGAACCCGAGCCGCGCCGATGTTGGGCGGGTTGAGCATTATCGTGGTGCTCTACTTTCTTTCCCGTCCCCTTGGTCTCGTAACGCTCGGGTGGATTCTCGGGAACTTTCTGAGCTCTATCCTGCTCGTCGTAATCGTCATTTTTCAAGATGAGATTCGAAAAGGACTGACGAAGTTCGGACTACAACCGATCTTTCGGAAGGGGAAGAAGACGATCTACGACCGTGCGATTGAGGATATTACTCTTGTGTGTGCTCGTATGGCGGATGAGAAGCTCGGTGGACTCTTCGTTTTTCAACGAGAGGTTGGTCTCGATGACTTTCTCGAAGAGGCCATCGTGCTTGACGCTCACCTGAATCGGAAGCTGCTCTATGGAATATTCGTAAAGGGTTCGCCCCTGCACGATGGCGCACTACTTATTGAAGGAAATCGGATTCGGGCTGCGGGGTGTGTTCTGCCGTTGAGCTTTAACCCCGACCTTGATCCGACCCTTGGAACCCGACACCGTGCGGCCCTCGGGATTAGTGAAGTAAGTGACGCGGTGGTCGTAGTGGTCTCTGAAGAAAATGGTGCGATTTCCCTCGTTCACGATGGGAAGTTTCATCGCCACCTTGACGCGGCTTCGCTTCGAGAAGAGCTTCACCGCCTGCTTTCGGCTCCAGGAAAGAAACCGAAGACCTCTAAACCATCCGGAAAAGGAGGTTCCTCACCTTCGAGCTCGAAAGCTTCAACGGCGCCTTCCACAAATGAAAGCGAAGGAGAGGAGGAGTAGTGCGAAACGTTAGCCTCAAGTTGTGGTCTCTCCTCATCGCGGTCGCGCTCGCCTATTTCGTGCATAGTCAGGGAAATAGCTCAGTGATGTCGCTGATCGTCCCCGTCGAGCTTCAGAACCTGCCGCCAGAACGGGTAGTACTCCTTCCACAATCGCCTCAGGCGCAGGTGACGCTGCGAGGTCCATCGTATGTGCTCTCTGAAGTGACCCGAAACCCATTGGTCTTTCGGGTTCGTATTCCGAGCGACACCGAGGATCGTTGGGAAACTTCGCTCTCAGCAGGCTCACTCTCTCTTCCACCCTCAATCGAGATTGTGCGGGTCGAGCCGGCAAAACTCGAATTTGTGTTCGACACGCTCATGGAGAAAGAGCTACAGGTGGAGGTTCCGCGAATTGGTTCGCTCCAGAAAGACTACCGTCTTGAAGAGATCCGAGTCTCTCCTGCAAAGGTACTCGCGAAGGGACCGAGGACCGAGGTTTCTCTCCTCGAAACCGTTAACACTCAGCAGATTGACCTCCGTCCGCTGACCACCTCCGAGACCTTTGCTCTTCCCCTGAGGGTTCAGGGGAGATTTGTTCGCTTTGCTCCGGAGGAGGTTCAGGTTTCGGTAAAGGTTCGGGCGATCCAACGAGAGCGACGGTTTCAAGATCTCCCGATTGTGGTGCTCGGAAAGAATCTCAAACGTCAGTGGACCCCCGAACCCGCATCGGTTGAGCTGAAGATCGTTGGCCCTCGACCTGATGTTCAGAAACTGGAGGAGAGCGCCATTCGCGTTTCTGTGGAGATTCCCGCTCAAGTCGAGAGTGCACCCGAGACAAAATCTACTTCTCCGGCTATACTGTTACCGGTTCGAGTTCGTCTTCCCGAAGGAATCGAGCTCGTCCAGGTACAGCCGAGTGAGGTGCGTGTTACGGGATCTTCAGAGAACGGGGGGTCCGGAAATGGAGCCCCAAAGTAGTGCCTCGTCAGAAAAGTTTTTCACTATGAATAAATAAGGGAAGTATATGGCCGGTGAAGAGAGACAGTTCTTCGGAACCGACGGCATCCGTGGGGTAGCGACCGAGAAACCGCTTGATCCAGAGACACTCGTGAGACTCGGACAGGCGATTGCACAGATCTTTATCTCGAAGAAGGGACGTCACCGGATCCTGATCGGAAAGGATACAAGACTCTCTGGATATATGATTGAGACGGCGCTCTCCGCAGGAATTATGTCGATGGGAGCTGATGTTCTCCTCGTCGGCCCCATTCCGACTCCGGGGGTGGCTTACCTGACGAAGAGCATGCGAGCCGATGCCGGAATCGTGATATCGGCGTCTCACAATCCCTTTGAGGATAACGGGATAAAGATTTTCGGGGCAGATGGCTTCAAGCTGGCTGATGAAAAGGAGCTCGAAATCGAGGAGCTGCTCGTTAAGGGAGTTTCGGCAGAGTTTCGAGCAGAGCCTGGCAAGGTCGGAAAGGCCCAACGGATCGATGATGCTGTTGGGCGTTATACGGTGTTTTTGAAGGAGAACTTTCCGAGAGATCTCTCCGTCGAAGGGATGCGTATCGGCTTTGACTGTGCCAACGGAGCTGGTTATCAGCTCGCGCCACAAACCTTTCGAGAGCTCGGCGCCGAGGTCATGGCGAGGGGAATCAGTCCAAATGGACGAAATATAAATGCTGGTTTTGGAAGTCTCTATCCTCAAATTGTTCGAGAACTCGTGCTCGAAAACAACCTTGATCTCGGTGTCTCTCTGGATGGCGATGCTGATAGGGCTGTTTTTGTCGATGAAAAGGGCAATGTACTTGATGGGGATGTCGTGCTGGCGATCTGTGCGAGCGATCTCGCCCGTCGAGGTCTCCTTACCGGAAATACGGTCGTCGCCACGGTGATGTCGAACCTTGGTCTCGAGAAAACACTTCAGGAGAATGACATCGCTCTGGTACGGGCTCCCGTAGGGGATCGCTATGTGCTGGAAGAGATGACGAAGCACGGTTATGTGCTCGGAGGAGAGCAGTCAGGACACACCATCTTTGCGGATGTCTCTACGACAGGGGATGGAACCCTCTCGGCGCTGAAGATCGTTGAGGTGATGCAGCGCACGGGGAAGCCGCTATCGGAACTGGCTGCTCCTTTTCAGCGATTCCCACAGAAGTTATTGAACGTTCCGGTTCGCAAAAAGCCCGACCTTGAGAGCCTTCCATCGGTGACGGAGGCCGTGAGTAAGGTCGAGGGAGAGTTGGGCGATCAGGGGCGTGTGCTCGTGCGATACTCTGGAACGGAGAATAAAGCTCGAGTGATGGTCGAGTGTGAAGAGTCTGAGAAGTGCAACGAGTTAGCGACGACCATTGCTTCGGCGATCGAGCGAGAGATCGGAACCGTATAGGAGAGATTTTCGGGTGGACTGCACGGAGGAGCAGGGGAAGGTGTGCGATTCTTTCGTGCAATCCGAGCTTCCTGCGGTGGTAAAGAGAGTACTTCCGGTTTTTCTCCAGACCCGGCCGCTCGCGCCCCGTGAGAGCGTATCGCCGGGGCCGGTTCTGGTGGGACTCTCCGGGGAACTTGGAAGCGGAAAAACCACCTTTATCCGAGAGTTGGTGCATCAGCTCGGAAGCCGAGACCCCGTAAGCTCACCGACCTATACCTTGCAACACATCTACTCCACCGATCTCACCAGAGGGGAGATCCACCACTGGGACCTCTATCGGCTAGGTGCTGCTCCTCCAGAGCTCTTTGAGGCACGGGAGGAACCGGAGGTAGCCTTCATCCTTATTGAGTGGCCTGAGAGGGACCCCGTGCTGAAGGGGTATCTTGATATCACCGTTCACCTGACGGGGGCTGGCGATTCGCCGCGAACGCTCTCGATTACGGATCTACGACACCAATAATGGCTTCTTCTGCTCCGGGAGTGCTCCACAACGGTGTCGGTGGAAGCAGCTGGGGCTCTGCACACGCTGGTGGAGCGAGAAATCGAGAGAGGAGAGCTCCCTTCTTCTCGCCTATTCCTGGAACTGATTCCCACTGAAAGGGCGCTGCTATGTGCTCGGTGGCTGATGTAGGTTCCGTGCAGAAGTGCTCGGTAGTCGTTCGAATCTTTTGAACGGTTTTCCCTGAGATGCCGGGAAACTCCTCCAGGAGGTCGTCAGGAACGAGATCGACCGGAAGCGAGATGCCGAGAGCGAGGGCGCTCTCCTCCTTCAGGAGCAGAGGGGGCATCTGAGGCGCTGTGAGGCCCGACCTCCGTTCTCCCAGGTGATGAGAGAGCACGGTGAGGCCCACGACCCCAAAGGCGCCGATAAGGACTTGGAAGAGGGAGGAATACCGTTTACTTTGCATACATCAGCACCGT
Source organism: bacterium (assembly GCA_022763385.1). Taxonomy (GTDB): domain Bacteria; phylum Bdellovibrionota_C; class UBA2361; order UBA2361; family RFPC01; genus RFPC01. The sequence continues at coordinate 13,014 of JALEGQ010000033.1, read as the reverse complement.
GGTACAGCCCGAATTCTGAACGAGTAATCCGGGGGAGAACTCTCCTTCTCTTATCGTCTCAACCGAGGAAAATGTTGCCTTGAAGAAATATCTTCTCCATCAACTGCTCTCCTGGTACCGGGCGCTTCTGACTCCAAGGGTCATCGAGGAGCGAATGTTGCTCCTCCTGAAGCAGGGGGGAATCTCAAAGTGGTTCTCTGGGATCGGGCAGGAAGCGATCGCGGTGGGAGCCACCTCCGCTCTGGCTGAGGACGAGTATATTTTACCCCTCCACCGAAATTTGGGTGTTTTTACGACCCGTGGACTTCCACTTGATCGTCTTTTTTCTCAGTTTATGGGAAAGGAACGGGGATACACTTCGGGCAGAGACCGCTCGTTTCACTTCACCTCCCTTGAGGACCACATTGTCGGGATGATCTCTCATCTTGGCCCGCACTTTTGTACGGCCCTTGGACTCGCCCTTGCGGCGAAGCAGAGAGGACAAAAAAAGGTAGTACTCGCTATTGGCGGAGATGGTATGACCAGCCAAGGGGACTTTCATGAGGCGCTGAATGTTGCTTCCGTTTGGAAACTCCCGGTCCTGTTTCTCATTGAGAACAACGGGTATGCCCTTTCAACTCCAACCTCCGAGCAGTATGCCTGCACCCATCTCTCGGAACGGAGTGCCGCATATGGAATGCCTGGAGAGCGGATCGATGGGAATGACTTTTTTGCCGTTTTTGAGGTGGTCTCTCGACTCAAGAAGGAGATGCTCCGCGACCCTCACCCAGTGCTTCTCGAGTGTCAGACGTTTCGCGTCCGAGGACACGAAGAAGCGTCCGGGGTAAAGTATGTCCCGCCAGCTCTTATCGAAGAGTGGCAGGAGCGAGATCCTCTGCTCCGTTTTGAGGAGAGACTTCGCCAGTTCCCGTCAGTTCGCGATGAAGATCTTCGAGAGATAAGACAAGAGATCGCAGGGGAAGTCGAGCGGGCACTCGAGCGAGCCCTCTCTGATTCTCCTCCGCAGGTCTCTCAGCATCGAGAAGAACAAGGGGTATTTGCTGCTCGACGCCACCCTGCGGTGAAACCCCCATCGCCAAAGAACGAGGAGAAGGAGTTACGCTATGTTGATGCGATCCGAGAGGGGCTCTTTCAGTGCATGGAGGAGGATCCGGAACTCCTCCTGATGGGCCAGGATGTCGCCGAGTATGGTGGAGTGTTTAAAACGTCTGAGAACTTTGTGGAGCGATTCGGTCGCGAACGAATTCGCAATACGCCGTTGTGTGAGTCTGCAATTATCGGTTCAACCGTCGGACTCGCCCTCGAGAAGGTCCCTTCTGTCGTTGAACTTCAGTTTGCGGACTTCGCTTCGACTGGGTTTACACAAATTGTGAACAACCTCGCAAAAATGCACTACCGAACCGGTGAACCGATGCCGGTGGTCCTTCGGATGCCGTGTGGGGCTGGAGTTGGAGCTGGTCCCTTTCACTCGCAGACGAATGAGTCGTGGTTTCTTCATGCTCCTGGATTGAAGGTGGCCTATCCATCCTCCGCCGCTGATGCGAAGGGCATGCTGGTGACATCGATTCGAGATCCGAATCCCGTCATGTTCTTCGAACATAAGCTGCTCTATCGGAGAGCGCGCGCGGCGGTTCCCTCCGAAATTTATGAGACTCCTCCAACCGCAAAGCTCCTCTCGGAAGGGGAGGACCTTACCTGTATTACCTACGGTCTCGGGGTCCACTGGATGCAGGAATTTGCCGAGAGGCACCCGGAGCTCTCGATCACCATCCTCGACCTGAGATGGCTTGCTCCACTAGATCTGCCCGCGATACAGAACGCCGTGGCGTCGACCGGTCGGGTGTTGGTGTGTCACGAGGCGAGTACGTTTGGCGGATTTGGAGGGGAGCTTTCCGCCTTGATCGGTGAGCACTGCTTCTCAGATCTCGATGCGCCGGTTCGGCGGTGTGGAAGTCTCACAACACCGGTGCCCTTTCAGCGAGAGCTTGAGCAAGCGTACTTGGCCAGCGCTCGCCTGGAGCAGACTATTGAAGAGCTACTCTCGTATTAGACCACCGTGAGAAGACTTCTCGAGGTGTCGGCTCGATCACGAAGCGCTTCACGGGCAGCACCCTGGCCATCACGATCACTTTCCTCTCCTTCAAAGATCCCGTCGGTTTTCTTCGGGTTACTTGGACCACGATTTTTCGAGAGCACGGCTCCATCTTGTACCTTTGAGGTCTCCCCCTGCTGAGAAGACGCCGCCTGTCCGGCGGTGGTGGCAACGGTATTTGGATTCGGAACAACCTTGGCTGCTGCGGTTCCACTGTTTGTCAAAAGTGCAGAACGCATACTATTCTCCTTATATATAGTTGTCGAAGAAATAGTCCCCATTCATAAGGATCTGAGGCGGAAAAGGGTGAAACGGGTCTACGCAGATGCGAATGCCACCTACGGTATTCTTCCAGAAGTACGAGAAATACTGAGAGATTACGAAAGCTCTTGGCAAACCTCGGATGGAGGGACTCGTCGTTCGGTCTCTCCGTACCTGAATGGAAGCGCCATTCATACGGAGGGCCAGCGGGCTCGAGCCGTCATCGATTCGGCAAGATCTTTCGTCTTTTCCGCTACCGGCCTGACGGCCCACCGTCATCACGTCGTTTTTACCAGCGGTGCAACAGAGGGAAATAATTCCGCCGTTCTTGCGCCTTTTCTTCGGGAAGACCGGGCTGATTTTAGCGGTCGAGTCATCTCGAGTACCGTCGAGCACCCTTCTGTCCTGGACCCGCTTCACCGGCTTGAGCGATATGGCGTAGAAGTCGTGCGACTTGCGCCGGAACCAGATGGAACACTTTCGACAGAACGAGTCCTCGCCGAGCTCTCACCTCACACGAAGCTGCTCTCACTGGTGTGGGCAAACAATGAGACCGGTGTCATCTTCCCGATCCCCGAGATCTTTTCCGCCGTCCGCGAACAGTTCCCTCAGTGTCTGCTCCATGTGGATGCGGTACAGAGCTTCTCGAAGTTGAGGAGCGATCTGAGTACCTTTCCCTTTGATATCCTCACCCTTTCGCCTCACAAGTTTGGAGCCCTTCCGGGAGTAGGGGTCTCGATTCTCTCGCAGCATCTACCCCACTCCCCCCTCCTCCTCGGGGGAGGACAGGAGCTTCGATGGAGACCGGGGACCGAGAATCTGATCGGGATTGCTTCGGTAGCGGCGGCCCTTTCCGCTCTCCCTGAGCGATGGGAACGGTATGCGGAGCGGGTGAGTAAACTCCGGGACCGACTCGAAGCTGAACTCCTCGCCCGTTTTCCCGGCTGTTCTGTTATTGGCCGAGGTGTGCCGCGATTACCGAACACCTCGTTGCTCTGGATTCAGGGGGTTCGGACCGATGATCTCGTCGTGGCACTCGACCTTGAAGGAGTCTCGTGTTCTCGAGGAGCCGCGTGCTCGTCAGGCAAGCAGCTCGGCTCTCATGTCTTGGGAGGAATGGGGCTTCCCCCGGAGGCTGGTCAGGAGGTGCTTCGCCTCAGCTTTCGGGCAGATTTTGAAGATGAGGAGCTCACCCTCCTCCGAGATCGACTTTTTCTCTGTCTCGAGCGGCTCGGCCTCGCGACTCCCCGGTAAGAATTTGCTACACTTCTGTCCTTCGAATAGATGGAGAGTACTCACAGTAGGGAGAAGAGGCGCCGTGACCGGAGGAGCGGAGAGGAAAGAGGAGAGGGGGTTGCCCTCGACAGATGACCTGACTGGAAAGGTGGTCGTCGCGATGTCAGGAGGGGTGGACTCCTCGGTGGCAGCGTTGCTCCTCGCGAGAGAGGGAAAGGAGGTGGTCGGTGTCTCGATGCAGGTGTGGGACTACCGAAACAGCACTGCAAGTGGAGAAGGACCGACCTGTAACAGCAAAGCGACCTGTTGTGCGCCGAGTGACTTTGCTGATGCCCGGTCGGTAGCAGACCTCATCGGTATCCCGTACTACGTCTTCGATTTTGAAAAGAAGTTTGAGGAGAAGGTCATCTCTCGTTTTCTGAGGACCTATGCTTCCGGACAGACACCGAATCCGTGTGTGGACTGCAACAACGACGTAAAGTTTCGAGAACTTCGCCAACGTTCCCTCTCACTCGGGTGTGCCTCTGTCGCCACCGGACACTATGTTCGCGTCGAAGAGCAAGGAGATGGATTTCACCTCTTTCGAGGAGAGGACCGAGAGAAGGACCAGAGTTATTTTCTCTACGGTTTGCGGCAGAACGAGCTGGCGCAGACTCTTTTCCCGTTGGGAGGGCTCGTCAAGTCGGAGGTTCGAGAACTGGCACGTGAGGCGGGGATCACCACCGCCGATAAGCCAGAGAGCCAGGATATCTGCTTTGTCTCAGGTCCGCTGCGCGATTTCGTGGGGAGTCGACTCGGGAAACTGAAGCGACCGGGAAAGTTTGCACTGCGAGATGGTACGGTAGTGGGAGCTCACGGCGGAATTCATGAATTTACGGTGGGACAACGGAAGGGGCTTGGGCTCTCTGGCTTCGACGAGCCACTGTACGTGCTTGAGATCGACGCTGAATCTGGCACGGTGTACGTGGGATACCGACATGAACTCGAGGTGGCCGGTTTTACGGTAGCAGAGTTGAATTGGGTTCATCCAGATCTCTGGAAACGAGACTTTTCTGAAGAAAGCACCCCGCTTGAAGTCACCGTTCAGGTGCGTCATCAGCACCGTGGGGTCCCCGCACAGGTCCACGTGGTCGATGGAATTGCTACCGTCACCTACTCTGAGGAGTGGACCTCTGCGGCACCGGGACAAGCTGCGGTATTTTACGATCGAGACAACCGAGAAGTCCTCGGCGGTGGAAGAATTCTTCCCCGTCAAACCTCTTCTCGCCTCCAGATACTCCCCTCTGTTCCACTGGAAGTACGGTAAGGAGGGGGTAATGGGACAGAGCTCTGAGGAAAAGGAACCACGGACCATTCAGAGAAAGACCGTCCGAACCAAATCAGTGGCACCCGAGGCTACAGATCCATTGCGAGCGTTAGAGCAACAGTTCGGATACTCCTTCGAATCTCGAGAACTCTTGCTCTATGCACTCACGCACCGTTCAGCAGCGACCTCCGGCGGAGAGTCTGAAGAGCGAAGAAAGGATTATGAACGACTTGAGTTTCTCGGAGATGCCGTGCTCGATCTCGCGATATCCGACTTTTTGCTCCATGCGCATCCTGAAGCACGCGAAGGAGAGCTCTCGAAGATGCGAGCTGCCCTGGTGAATACGGAGTCACTGGCTAAGCAAGCTCGAAAGCTTAATCTCTCAAACCATATTCTTGTCAGTAAGGCCGAGCGGACTCGAGGAGGACATGAACGGCCGGCTCTGCTCGCAGATGTTGTGGAAAGTCTCATCGGAGCAGTGTATCGAGAGGCAGGGTTTGACCGAGCCCGTGCGGTGGTAAGCGCCCTCTTCGGTGATAAGGTTCTCTCCGTGGATCCGAACGATCCGAAATCGGAGCTTCAGGAGGCTCTTCATGCGCTGGAGATGGAACCTCCACTCTATGAGCTTGAGGGAACTGAGGGGCCCGAACATCTACTGACCTTTATCACTACTGTCTCTGCAGGGGGAGCGCTGTTGGGGCGTGGCCAAGGGTCAACAAAGAAGTCATCCCAGCAAGATGCCGCCCGACAAGCTTTAGAAAGTCTCGCGCCGCTTATGGAGCGCCAACAGAGAGAGACAGAGGAACAGGAGTAGGAATGGGAAAACGTCCACCAAAGATCGCACTGATCGGCAGAACCAATGTTGGAAAATCAACGCTCTTTAATGTGCTCTGCAAGAAGAACAAAAGTATCACTGAAGACATCGCAGGAGTGACTCGAGACCGTTCGTACGCCCTGGTTTCACTTAAAGAGAAAGTCGTCACCATTATTGACACTGGCGGAGTGCTTGGAGAAAGCGAAGATCCCCTTGCCGCAGCCGTTCATGAGCAGAGCATTCACGCACTGAATGAGGCCGATATTATCGTCGCGGTCTTTGATGGAGTTCAGGGAGTTCATCCTGATGATGCTGAGATCGTTCAGATGCTTCGAAAGAGTGAGAAACCGATTCTCTATGTCATCAATAAATGTGAAAAGCCTTCAACGGTCGATGCGGCGGTGGAATTTCACGAACTTGGATTAGAAAGCTTTATCTGTATCAGTGCTGCTCATCGCCAAAATATGCATGAACTTATCGGTGCACTCACCGACGCTATTACCGTTTTTGAAGCAGGCGAGAAGAGCGACCTTCTAGATGATGAAGAAGATCCGATTCGGATCGCTATCGTGGGGAAACCGAACGTTGGAAAGTCTAGCCTTATAAACCGACTTATCGGTGCTGAGCGGGTAATCGCCTCGGAACTAGCCGGTACGACCCGTGATAGTATTGATGTGGAACTCACAAGAGACGGAAAGAAGTTTATCCTCGTCGATACTGCTGGCCTTCGGCGGAAGAGTCAGGTCCCCGAAGAGTCTCTCGAGCGATACGCAAATGTGCGAGCCCTCAAGGCCATTGCTCGGTGCGATGTGGTCGTGCTTGTCCTGGATGCGACGACTGACCCGCTGGTGACCGACCAGGAACGGCGTATCGCCGACCTCCTCCATCGACGGGGAGTTCCCTTCCTCATTGCTCTCAATAAGTGGGATGCTCTTGAGAAAGACAATACGAGTGTGAAGGAGTACTCGAAGAAGGTTTATGATCGATTGAACTTCTGTCGTTACGCTCCGATCCTCTTTCTCTCGGCAAAAACCGGTCGTCGGTGTCTAAAGATATTTCCAACCGCAGAGGAGATTTTTCGGTCAGCGGGCACTCGACTGAAAACCTCAGAGCTGAATCGTGTCCTCCAAGACGCCTTTCAGAAGAATCCACCTCCTGTGCACCGCGGACACCCCGTGAAGCTCCTCTTTGCAACTCAGGTAGCCTCTATGCCTCCGACGCTCCTGCTCTTTGTAAATCATCCCCAGAGCATCGCACAAACCTATGAACGGTACCTGAAGCGTAAGATTCAAGAGTATTTTTCTTTTCTGGGGACTGATATAAAGATCCAAATCCGAAAGCGGAGAAACGCTCCCCGGGATGCGAACGGAGCGGGCTCGCCAGATCAGGACGATATTGATCTTGATGACATTGACTTTGAAGATGAGGAAGTACATTCATGACCGTTACCTTTAGTCGAGTTCTCATTTTAGATTTTGGTTCCCAATATACCCAGCTGATTGCACGGCGAATTCGTGAGCTCGGAGTGCGAAGCGAGATACTCCCGTGCACGTCGCCACTCACTCCTGATCTGAAAGAGGGGCTCACCGCGGTTATTCTTTCAGGAGGACCGAACAGCGTTCTCGATGAACAGCGACCAGAGTTTGATGAAGAGTGGCTCTCTCTTAACGTCCCGATCCTCGGAATCTGTTATGGAATGCAGCTCCTTGCCCAACACTTTGGCGGAACTGTAGAGCGGTCCCAACGACGAGAGTACGGCCGGGCTCAGTTTCAACTGTGTTCTTCGGGAGATTTCGTTCATGGATTCCCACAAGATGAAAGTTTTCAGGTCTGGATGAGCCACGGAGACCACGTCGAAACGGCCCCGACCGGTTTTCACGTCCTCGGAGAAAGTGAGGGATTGCCAATTGCTGCGATGGCACATGAGGAGAAACCGATATTTGGATTACAGTTTCACCCAGAGGTCGCCCACACCGAGCACGGAACACTCTTTCTGAAGAATTTTCTCTTTCGGATCGCAAAAGGGAAGCAAGACTGGGATGCGAAGCACTTTATCCATCACACGGTGGAGAGCCTTGAGGGCTCCGTTCCTGAAGATGCCGAGGTGGTGTGTGGATTAAGTGGTGGAGTGGATTCAACGGTTGCAGCAGTGCTCGTGCACCGGGCAATTGGAAAGCGACTCCACTGTCTCTTCGTCGATAACGGGCTACTCCGAGACGGAGAGGCAGATGAGGTTGAAAGAACCCTTGGAGCAGAGGGTCTCGGCTTGCCGTTTCACCGCATCGATGCCAGAGAGGAGTTTCTCTCCCAGCTCAAAGGGGTGAGTGATCCCGAACAGAAGCGAAAGATCATTGGTCGGGTCTTTATTGAAGTATTTGAACGAGAAGCAAAGAGGTTTCAGAACGTCAAATATCTCGTGCAAGGAACGCTTTATCCTGATGTTATCGAGAGCGTATCTCCGAGTGGAGGCCCTTCCGTGACGATCAAGAGCCACCACAATGTCGGTGGACTTCCAGAGCGAATGGACCTTGAGTTGATTGAGCCCCTTCGAGATCTCTTTAAGGACGAAGTTCGGCGATTTGGAGCCGAGCTTGATATTCCGGAGGCTCTCCTGTGGCGTCACCCCTTTCCCGGGCCTGGGCTTGCGGTCCGGGTGCTCGGTGCGGTTGATGAGGAGCGTCTCGCGGTCCTCCGGAGAGCAGATACGATCTTTCTCGAAGAGATACGTCGTGCGGGGCTCTACGACGAGATCTGGCAAGCTTTTACCGTACTGCTTCCCGTCCAAACCGTGGGCGTCATGGGCGACGAGCGCACCTATGAGAACGCAGTGGCACTCCGAGCCGTCACCTCACAGGATGGGATGACGGCAGATTGGTACCCTTTTCCTCCCGAGGTGCTCCAACGGATGAGCAACCGAATTATCAATGAAATCAAGGGGATAAACAGGGTGAGTCTCGACATATCGAGCAAACCCCCTGCCACCATAGAGTGGGAGTAGTCCTCTCGCCATTTCTTGCGGAGCGAAGTGGAGGGCAAACACATCTCAAGGGTATGTATCGAACTCGGCGAAAGTGAAGGGCTATGCAATACATCCTGACACGGATACTCCCCATGGCAGGGGCACTTCTGGCAGCAGCACTGCCCCTCCTCTGGCTCGTCACGAAGCCTGGAGACTCCTTAGGAGAAGGGAGTGCACCCGTTCTTGAGTTTGAACTCCGGGTTCTGGCACTTTTTAACGTCATCGCCTGGTCGGTGGTACTCCTTATGATGATGCGGCGGCGGCTCGCAGACCAGCGGCTCCGAAGGTTTATTCTGCGCTCCGGTATACTACCGAGGCCTGCTGCTCGTGGAGACCTTCTTTCACTTCTTCTCCGAGATCTCTCTCGTCGTGAACGAGCGCTCTCGATGCCTCACCTTGAGAAGCGAATTCACTCCAGAGAAGAGCTCGCTGGAGCGCTGGAAGAGGTAGTAAGCGCTGCCTACGAGCTTCTCGAAGCGGAATCAGCAGAGCTCGCGCTCTACGATCAAGAATCGGGGATGTATCACGCCGCGTTTATTAAGGGACGCCCCTTCCAGATCAGCGCTCAGGCCATGCTCTCCGGTGCGGTAAAGGGGGAAGAACAGGAAAGTCGTCCTGACGTTCTTATTCACCCGATAACCTTCGCCGGAAATATCCTTGGGACTCTTCGGATTGGGCTCGCTGCTGGTCGATATCCAGATGCAAGCGATCGCAAAGTCGTAACCATGTTGGCCGCCCAAGCAGCTCTTGCTCTGACCAATGCGCAATACACCGAGCAGTTGCTTCGGTTAAAGAGCGCCTCGGATGAATCCCTCCGGGCGAAAACTGGCTTTCTCGCAAACCTGAGTCACGAACTGAGGGCTCCTCTTGGAATCATCCTGAATGGGACGGAAGTGTTGCTGGATGGGCTGTGCGGATCAATTAATGGAGAGCAAGAAGAAACCCTCCAGATGCTGAAAGGAAATGGAGAGCACCTCCTTGAACTCGTCAACGATGTCCTGGACTACGCCAAGATCGAGTCCGGAAAGATGCAGCCGAGAAGTGAGGATCTTCATGTTCAAGAGCTTCTCACCGAGCTCACTGCTGTGGTTCGAAAAGCTGGCGAAGAAAAGGGGCACAAGATTACCCTCCGTCCACAAACGGAGTCCCTTGCCATCTCATGCGATCGTCGCCATTTTCGGCAGATCATCCTGAATCTTCTCACGAACGCCATCAAATATACCCCCGAAGAGGGAGATATTGAGTTATGGTGTGAGCGGGCGCCAGGCAATCGGGTAGCTGTCCACGTCGAAGATAACGGTATCGGCATCGCCCCCCAGAACCATGCCAAGGTCTTTGAAGCGTTTGAGCGGGTAGACCACAGCTACGCCCTGAGCCAAGGAGGAACCGGCCTCGGAATGTCGCTCACGAAGCGACTCGCCGAAAAGAACGGTGGCCGAATTGACTTCACCTCTGCCCTCGATAAAGGGTCTCATTTCTGGGTAAGTTTTCCAGCCATCGCAAACGCCAGCATCTCGAAGCAGGAGAGTATCGAAGAAGATGAGCTTCCTGATGGGAAAGAGTCCGCAGTGCTCTTACTGAGCGCCGAGCAGGGAGACGGCTTGGTCCTCAAGCGCTACCTCCAATCGAGGAACTTTATCGTGCACCACGTGCGAGACGAAGAAGAGGCCATCGAGTGTTTCTCGAGCTCCTCTATAGAGCTTTTTCTCTTTGAAAGTTCCTACCAACGAGAGCAGATGGGAGAGCTTATCCAGCAGTTTCAGAGATCTCAGCGAAAGAACTCAAAGCTTCCCGTCATGCTCCTGACCAGTAGGGCATTCGCCTTCGACGTCGAGGAGTTTCTCCGACAAGGAGTAGATCGCTGCCTGATCAAGCCCGTAAAGCTTGTCGAAGTCGCCCGAATTGCCGCTGCTCTGATCGAAAAGAAGCCACTTCCGGAGTTCTCAGAGGATCACTCGCAAGAGACAACGGTTTCGACCTCGGAGCAGCAGGGAGAGAAAAAGAAAAGCCTCTCGATCGGCGCCAGCCGAGTTATCGGCGTGGATGATCTCCTCCATTAGACGACCACATCAAGGAGGTGCTCTCCTCGTTCTTTCGTCTCTCTCTCTTCGTTTCGTGGCTCGGTAAGTTCATCGTCATCACCGTTCCGATTACGGTGATGTTGCTGGTGTTTCGGTGAGGAATCGCTTTCGCGTTGAATCGAAGCGGCGAGTTTACTCTTATTCTTACGATTTTTCTGGTTGGAAACCAGGTCATATCCCGGGATCGGATCCCGTAACGTATCAATCTTCATCTGTCTGCCCTCCGTGGCCGTTACAAACTGCTTATATGAGCTCTCTGAAAAGATTCAGTGCTCCAACACTTCCTTTCCGTGTGTCGTGTGGAGATATCCAGCTCTCTCTCTATGATCGGATGGGAGCAGGTATTCCTGAAGCTCCATGCGAGTATCAGCCGAGAAACACCTTCTAAGTACCTAAATTCACGAAAGAATCACTGTTCGGCTAGAGCGACTCACTCCCGTCTTTTGACAGACCATTTAAGAAAGGCGCGCATCGTAATAAAGGAGCGCCCCTTTTTCGCCGATGTCTCTGAAGAGGAGAGGGGAGTTTCTCTCTTCGAGAGAGCGTTGCACTACCGGAAGGACGGATTGATGAAGAAAGATGAAAAGAATACCGCCATTTACGTTGCTCACGAAGAGCACGTACCGTGGGATCCGACTGAACCCGAACGGAATCTTCTCCGAGCAATCCTCATGTCCGCCCTGAACGATATCCAGAAAGGGGGGCGTCTTGAAGAGGAAGCCAAGACCTTCTTTCTCTCAGAAGAAGATGATTACATCTTCTCTTTTCAAGCGATCTGTAGCTTCCTTCAACTGGATGCTGAGCAGGTGCTTATCCTTACCGGACTTCGAGAGGTAGATGGAAGTGAATCACTTGCCTACCGAGAACGAAAGCCATACCCAGTGAAGTTTGCATAGCCAGAAAATAGTGGCATCCTTCTTCTGCTATGATACTTCAGACGCGATTGGAAAAGGGAGAGGGTGCTTCTGCGGAGGACCGTTCAGCAAGACCATTGATACTTCTCGTGCACGGGAAAGCCGGACACCTCGATATTATGCAGATCTTTCTCCGTTCTCTCCCGAAGGAAGCGAACAAACTCTTTATCCAGGCTCCGTACCAAGATAAGAGGGGAGGATGGAGCTGGTGGGACACCGACGCCGATCCCTTTCCGCAAGAATCATTTCGACAGGCACAGCAGGCGCTCTGTGAAACCGTCCAGCAGGTAGAGAACGAGCAGCGGCTAAAACCGCCGTATCGCTCAGCACTCGGTTTTTCACAAGGCTCTGCCATGCTTAGCTCTCTGGTCCTGTCCGGGAAGCTCTCTCTTCAAAAGCTCGCTATTCTTGCAGGTTTTGTGAAGTGGCCGGAGAATCCCCTCCCGGCTACAGCACCACATGCCTATCCGGCATTTTTTTGGGGGCATGGGGAAAACGACGAGATAGTTCCCATTGATCGAGCAGAAAGAGACCGTTCACGTCTTCAAGGGCTTGGATATTCGGTACAATTTGTTGCCGATCCGGTTGGACATAAACTCGGAACCCGGGCGATGCGATCTCTACGAGAGTTTTTTTAGTCTTCGTCGGAGTCCATAGCGAAGTAGCGCTTCGATTCGGGTCGCACGAAGAATTGCCCACCAAGTTGGAAGAGAGCTTGAAGAGGGGAAACACCAGAAAGTCGGTTCCCAGTGAGGAGAGAATTTATTTTTGAACTCGTAGAGCCCCTGAACGGAGTATCCACATTCAAGGAGTGCTCTTCCGCCACTGGAAAACGATCGTTCAAAGGCTCTCATCGCAGAAGAGCGCGCATTACCAGGCACTCCGAAAGTCACCCCTTCCGGAGCAAAAGGGACCTCGCCGAGGCTGAGTGTCAGCGCCTCTCGTCGAGCGAGCACGGTGATCACATTGAGAAGAAGCGCTTCGATCGTTCCGAGAGGAGCAGTCGGAGTCCGTCGAAACAGCTCAACGTGATAGTGTGCCGCTCCTCGTCGGGAAACGAGCAGGCGGGCACAGAGCCTTCCCTGACAGAGTGCGAAAGACGAGAGCGTTTCTCTTTTTGCTGCTCGAAGAAAAAGCCCCCGAAGAGCTGGACCACCGCTCGGGGAAAAGAGAGGACTCATCAGGGGATGAAGCACCCCGTTCGCTCCCGGAGGAAGGTCCTCCAAGGTGGAAATGAGCTCTACTTTCCGCAGCGCCCGTCGCTCAAGCTCCGAAAGGGAGGCACTTGGAG
>JALEGQ010000032.1 GCA_022763385.1 bacterium | reverse complement strand
CATACTAACCACACGGTTGAGGCCAAAACCCCCCCCCTCTGGGTTTACTCACACCAATGTGGGTGGGTATTTTCGCCTCAAAATTTGGCCTTTTGGGGCCTGGCAGGGTACCGTAGGAGGCTGCAGGGTCCGCGAGAAAGAGAGTTAACCCGGTCAGGCCCGGAAGGGAGCAGCCGCACGCTCGCCCTTTCTGTGTTGGGCTCTGCTCTTTTGACCCTGTTGCTGGAGAGAGAGCGTCCATATGTCGTACCTTGTCTTGGCCAGAAAATATCGGCCTGGGAGCTTTCAGAGCGTCAGTGGACAAGAGCACGTTACCCAGACCCTCTCTCACGCCATCGAGCGTGATCAGGTTGGGCACGCTTACGTCTTTACCGGCCCTCGAGGGGTGGGAAAGACCTCCATCGCCCGTATCTTTGCCAAATGTCTGAACTGTTCTTCCTCAGAGAGTCCAACGGTGTCTCCCTGTGAACAGTGTGAGAACTGTCGAGAGATTAGTGCCGGAAACAGCCTTGCCGTTCGTGAGATCGACGGAGCTTCAAATAATAGCGTCGATAATGTCCGAGAGTTGATCGAATCTTTTCGAACCCTTCCGGCTCCGGGTTCTCGGTTTAAGGTCTATATCATTGACGAGGTACACATGCTCAGTATCTCGGCCTTTAACGCGCTGCTGAAAAGTCTCGAAGAACCTCCTCCGCACACCGTTTTTATTCTCGCTACCACTGAACCACATAAGATCCCAGATACCGTTCTCTCTCGGTGTCAGCGCCACGATTTGCGAGCGCTTTCAATGGCTGCGATCAGTGCGCGCATTGAAGAAATTGCGACAAAAGAAGGGTTTGAGATCGAACCTGGTGCGATAAAGATCGTTGCAAAGCTCGCTGAAGGGTCAATGCGGGATGCCCAAACCCTACTTGAAAGAGCACGAGCGTATAGCAGCGCTTCTATTACCACAAAAGAGGTAAGTACGATTCTCGGCTCAGTTGATGTTCAGCTATTTCTGCAACTTGCAGAGAAGATTCTGAATCAAGATATCCCAGCAGCCCTTGCTTCTCTGAACTCCGTCTTCGAACAGGGAGCGGATGAGGTAGTTTTCCTCCGCGAACTTGTCTCTTTCTTTCGAGATCTACACTTTGCATCGCTCTGTTCTCAGGAAGAGGCAGAGTCGTTTGGGATTACCCGAGATGAGTATCAAGATCTCCGAGAACTTTCAGAACGAGTTGATGCTCATGATCTTGGTGATATCGCCGATCTGATCCGCGAAGGAGCAGATAAAGCGCTTCGAAGCAGCTTTCCGCAGTATGCAGCAGAAGCACTCATCGTAAAGGTTGCTTCTCGACCGCCGGTAAAAGACATCGGGAAGATGGTTTCTCGGCTCCGTCAGATGGCAAAGCAACAGCCAAAGGCCTCACCCCTCCCTTCTTCTCAAGCCCCTTCTTCTCAAGAGAGGGGTACTCCTGAAAAAAAAAACTCTCCGGTAATTCCTCTTCCACCGAAGAAAGACTCGGTTGAAGAACGAACCGTATCGCCCCGTATACGAGACTTTTCCCTGGAAAGTTTTATTGGATTTCTCCATGAGCAGGGTGCTGGAATGCTTGGAGAGTTAATGCGAAGGGTTTCAGTTACTCGTATAGATGAAGGGCAGCTTGCGCTTTCCGGTGGTACCTTTCAGATTCAGAGTCTTCAAAAGGAAAATTATCGAGAGAGGCTTATGGAGAGTCTCGTTCAGTTTACTGGGGTCGATAAGTGGAACATCACGTTGGAGGTTGCTGCGGCGAAGAATCCCTCTGCGACCTCTCGTGTTCTTGCGGTTGGAAATGGCCCTGGGGCGGCCTCTGCTGAGAGCCTGTCGGTTGAGGGCACTTCGCCGCTCTCTTTACAGGAGCAAGAAGAGCAGGAGCGAAAGGAGAGGCTTCAAAAAAGAAAGGAAGAGTTCCTCTCTCACGACTCTCTTAAGGCAGTACTTGCAGTCTTTCCCGGAAGCAAGGTGGAGCGAATTCGAGTAAAGAAGAATATAAAGGTAGAGGCTTCATAGCTTTTACCGAGGAAAACAGAAGGAGAAAGAGATGGCAAAAGGTGGCTTCGGAGGAGGATTCCCCGGAAATATGCAAGACATGATGAAGCAAGCGCAGAAGATGCAAGAGCAGCTCGCAAAGCTTCAGGAGGATGCAAAAGAAGAAGAAGCAGAAGGTTCTGCTGGCGGGGGAATGGTGAAGGTTGTTGCTTCTGGAAGCCAAGAGATACGTTCTCTTCAGATAGAGAAAGAGGTGGTGAACCCAGATGATATCGAAATGTTACAAGATCTGATCGTAGCGGCAGCGAATGAAGCACTGAAGAATGTACAAGGTAAAGTGCAAGAAAAGATGTCAAAGATCACCGGCGGGATGAACATCCCTGGCCTTGGAGGATTTTAAGAAACACCATGCAGTCGTTTCCCCCCTCATTTCGGAGACTCGTCCACGAGCTCACTCGCCTTCCGAGTATCGGAGAGAAGTCTGCTACCCGACTCGCCTATTTTATCCTCCGTCAGGAAGATGGGTTTGGAGAGAAGCTTGCAGGAGCGATTCAACACGCGTGTACCACGATCGGATTGTGTAAGACCTGCTTTTTTCTTTCAGAGTCGGAGCAGTGCCAATTTTGCTCTGATCCGGGACGGGACCCCCAGTTAATCTGTGTTGTTGAGAAACCGATGGATATCATCGCCTTCGAGCGAATGGGGGAGTTCCGGGGGCTTTACCACGTCTTACACGGATTGTGGGCACCTCTTCGTGGCCAGGGTCCCGAGTCGATGAAACTTCGGGAGCTTTTACACAGAACCAAGGGGGGAGAAGTTGAAGAGGTGATCATCGCAACCTCTTCGACGGTCGAGGGAGATGCCACCGCCTTGTACGTGGCGGCACAACTTTCCGAGCAGGGAGTTCCTTCCTCCCGACTTGCGCAGGGGATGCCGAAAGGAGGAGAGCTCGAGTATTCAGATGAGGTAACCCTCTCTCGAGCCCTTTCGGGGCGGAGCCGTATTCACAGCTCATAATATTATACCGCAATGAGCCTTGATCTTTTCCTGTGATAGGGGATGAGAGGCAGAACTATCTCATCTTGAAAGAAAAGGTGACCAGCCCGGAGAGGGCGGCGTCTCTCAAGGGGCGGCTCAAGACTCTCCTCGATTCGACAGAACGGCGCAGTCACCTGTCGCTGCCACAGAGAAGGATTTCCTTCAGAAGAGCAGAACAGCTTCCGGAAAAGCGTGGTGAGGTGGTGCATCTCAGAGCCTGAAGCACGAACAGCTCGCAGAAATCGCAAAAGAGTCTGCCGGAGTCGTACCTTTGGTATTCGAGAGGTGAATACGGTATCACGCAGCGGAATGAGATCCTCTTCGTGACGGTGGTGTGAAAAAGCATCGAAAACAAGGCGAAAGCTCTTCTCGGAGTCAGCTCCGGTCAGATACTCTAGAGTCTCTGAGAGCTCTCTGAGATCTTGGATTCTCGTAATATGACTTACCCCGCGAAAGGTAATGAGAAGTTTCGCAAGGGATTTGAGCGCCTCTCCTTCCTTCGAGAGTTCGTGCCCCGTTCGTTGTGATTTCGAAAGACCTTTTTTGAGTCCCGACCAACGCCTCCACCGTAATCGTGAAAGGATCGTCGGGGGCGACCTGTCCGAAGAATTTTTCTCTGCCATCGTGATCTCCTTACCTTTTCCTCTATTATAACGACCTGCTATAGTTAGGTATAGTAAATAATTGCTAGCATATGGTTAGGTTTTGCCTAACTATAATGAGTGAGATGACGGGCACCGTACGAGATGATTACTCAATTAAACTACCACCACTTCTACTACTTTTGGGTTATCGCGCGAGAAGGTTCGATCGCTTCGGCGGCAGAGAAGTTAAAGCTCTCTCAACCCACCCTTTCAACTCAGTTGAAGAGCCTTGAAGAGAGTCTCCAGGTGTCTCTCTTTGAGAGAAAAAATCGACGACTTCTTCTTACGGAGGCTGGTTCCACTGCTCTCAAGTATGCCGATGAGATCTTTCTACTCGGAAACGAGTTCGTTGCAACTCTTCAAGGAATACACTCAGCGAGTCGTCCCTCCCTTCGCATAGGAGTAATCGACTGTTTTCCAAAGATGCTTACCTATGAAATTTTGAAGCCACTCTGTGCCCTTGAAGACGATGTTTTTCTCTCCTGTGTAGAAGGGAAGCGCACGGACCTTCTCACCAGACTCATATCGCACGAGATCGATCTCGTGATCTCAGATGCACCAGTATCATCAGATCTTCCCATTCAGGCCTATAGCCACCTGATCGGAGAGTCCGGAACGTCACTACTCGGTTCTGCTCATCACGTAAAGCAGCTCAAAGAAAAATTTCCAGCACACCTCTCGCAGGTACCAGTGCTTCTTCCGACAAGAAATACGATGCTTCGTCGTGAGATCGATAGTTGGCTTGAGCGAGTCGGAGTTATTCCAAACGTAAAGGCAGAGTTTGAAGATAGCGCACTTATGAAGCTCTTCGCGCAAAACGGTGAGGGGGTGCTTTTTCTTCCAACAGCCATAGAAGAAGAGTCAAAACAATCCCTTGGTCTCCACGTTGCTGCTCAGATTCCCGAGATTCAAGAGCGAATCTATCTCATCTCACTAGAGAAAAGGGTGCAAAACCCCTTAGCAATGCTGGTGCTTCGTCAAAAAAACTTCTTTGCAGAGTAAAATACGCTTCTGAAGAAGCACCAGCTCGTCACTACGCAGCAATCGCTTCTTCCTCCTCTTGTGCTCTATCACTTGCCGCAATCTCTGCATGCTTCTGCTCCTTCTCCTGAAGCCGTATCACGGAGGCATCATAGCGCTCCTGATCGGTAAGAAGGGTGAGCAGTTCGACCTGTCCTGGACTCAATTCAGGAGCAGAGGAAAGCTCTTGAACAAAGGCCTCGTGCATCACCTCTCGTGGTCTCGGCGAAATCTTCATCTCAAAGATATTTCCAAGCTCTGAGAGGTAGACCTCGTAGGTTTGATCCGTAATCTTATTCGTCAACCGAAGCACTTCAATCTGCATGGCAATATTCTCCACCGTTTGACCACCACTTTCGAGCATCGTTCGATAGTTCGCCATCACTTCAGCATCTGTTGTGGCATTCGAAGTCGCAGCATTCAGCGACTGCGTTGCTGCTCCGAGGAAGAGCCAGTGCTGATCGTTTTCGAGAGGATCCAGTCCTGTGGCAAGGGCAAAGACATGAGAAGCTCCGATGTTTTCACTCGCGAGTGGATTCTTCCAATCGACCTCCACCGTCTTACGTTCGCTCCCGTCGACATTGAGCAGTTTGTGCCCCCCATCCTTTCCAATGTTATAGGTGGTCCCATCTGCGAGAGGCACGTGGTGAGACCCATCGATCTTCTCTGCAAAATTTCCCTGTTCAAGGGCATCCCTCCAGGAGTCTCGAGCCTTTTGCGAACTACTTTTCCCGCTTCCAAAGGCACCGAGGGCCGCTCCTGCAAGAGCGCCTACGGCTGCTCCGATGAGGGTACCAACCACCGGGACGCCACTTCCGAGGGTTGCACCAAGTGCAGCTCCAGATGCCACGGCTGAAGCGGTTGCCACTCCTGCACCGATCATGGCCCCTGCGGTGCCGAGCCCCATGGCTCCCGCCTTTACTGCCTGACTTCGGGGAAGTTCTCCAACTGCATCGATCGTATCAAGAGCTTGATTCGCTCCGGTAAAGATTCCGGCGAGTGCACCGACACCAGAGAGAATCTTTGCGCCATACTGACCGAGCAGAGCTCCGATCTGTTTTCCTCCGATCTTCGAGAGGGCGTTCAGAGTAACCTGCGAGGTTTGCAAGGTGTTTGCAATCCGCTGAGAGTCATTCATCTCACTCCAATTTCGGGCAGTATTGAAGATGGAGAGCGGTGCCGTAACGTTTCCAGCACTGAAGTCGTCGATCAGATCGTTTGCTGCAGCCGCAGTAATACCAACTTCAGTGAGAGAGAGAATCTTCTCCTTTGTCGAGAGGTCACTCGTAAGAATAGAGACGGCCTGAAGGGCAGAGGTCACATTTTGGCTCGTTCGGAGATCCGACTCAGGGACAATCGTCTTATCCTCAAGGAGGTAAATATTCTCCCCGTTCTCTCCTACCGTAGCGGCGATAACGGGTACACCGCCGATAGCGTTCGGTCTATTGACGGTACCCTCGAAAGAGATCGTCCCGAGATTGGCGAGTGCCTCGGCAGCCGCAAGAGCTTTTTGGCGGGTGTTTGCATCTTTGTTCGCCAGAATAGAGAGTGCTTGGGCTACGCTTCGATAGTCCTCCGCCTGCTCAGAACTCAGAACCCCAAAGATTTGGAGGGCATCGATCCCGAGGCTTCCTGCTCGTTCAATTTTTACCCGAGAGGGGAGGTATTCCCACTGAGAAACGGTCTGAAGGAATGCATCGATCTGCTTTTTTGAGATATTAAACTCGGCGGCGATCTGCTCGAGGGTGTTTCCAGAGCTCAGCTTCCCCGCGGCCTGTTCGGAAAAGAGGGCGGCAACTCGTCTCTCAATCTTCGCCGCCTCTTCTGGAGTGCTCGCGTGTTGCTTGGCAAAGTGAAGAAACTTCTCCTTCGCCGCCTCGATCTCGGCAGGAGAGGACGAAGCGGAGTTGCCCAAAGATACGATCTGCCCTGCCATTTCCAGCAGAAATCCTCCAAGTTCTTGGACCTTCTCAACCGAAGTTGAAGTAACGCGTTCGAGAAAACTCTCAGCAGGTGGGTTAGCGGCACTCTTCGGAAGAGCCACCTCCAGAGTCCGCAAAGCACCTGTCCTTTGGGCATCCGCCGTCGTCGCTATCCCACCTGCCGTACCCCGTTGGTGCGGCAACAAATTTTTCTCGTACTGTCTGGTAACATCCATAACATCCTCTCTCTTCAAGGCCCCCGCCTCTTTCCGATACCAGGATCGGAGGAGAAGGCGAGAGGGCAAAATTCCATCGCAAACGTCTACCCGAAGTCAGAGTCTCCATGAGGGAGGTCATCCAGCAAAAATGTGTAGACCATAAGTAATCGGAAAAATGGAGCCGTTTGTTGTCAAAAAAGGGGGATTTTTTTGGTATTTTTTCTCCCCCACCACGAGAAAGAGGAAAAGTACCGTCGTTCCGAGCAATTACTGGCCATTACTGACCACTTTTCGAACATCCCCTCTTGATTTTCTCACCCCCAACCGTGATTATTTTCTTTCGGCATTCTTCCTCGTAAGAATAGAATGCTCCCCGGTAGCTCAGTTGGTCGAGCCTTACTCGCGAAGCGAGATAGTAGAGGGCGAGACTCCCGGTTCACCCGTTCAGGGTGACAGATGCGAGAGCATCTGAGGGATGCCCAACATGAGCGAAGCGAATAAGAAGGGGGGGCGACATCCGGTCCGCCCGATGAGGGCGGCAGACGTGAAGCGTGTAGGCGGCGCGAGAGCGTTTGAGGATTGGGCAGCGTAGGTGCTCTACCAACCGTGTGTCGAAGAGAAAAGTTATTCGCGATAAAAGAAATGCTCCCCGGTAGCT
>JALEGQ010000004.1 GCA_022763385.1 bacterium | reverse complement strand
CTCTTGTGGCTCTACGAACAAATTTTTATGCAACGTTAGGGTTCAGGGAGCGAGCGCTCGGGAGTTTCTCGATCAGCTTGAGTTTTCCGGAGATGAAACCGTTCTCGATTCGGGGTTTGGTGATGGATCTGTTACCACGAAGCTCCTTGCAGAAAAGGTTCCACGTGGTCGTGTTCTCGGGATCGATCCAAATGCTCGCATGGGAGATTGGGCAAGAGCTCAGCACGAAAGAGGTCCGCACGAGAATGTCGATTTTTTTGCCGGAGATATTCGCACGGTGGGAAGAGATCTCCAGCAGGTAGGGATAGATAGAGGGAGTGTTGACTTCGTCTTTTCGAATTATACCCATCACTGGATGTTTACTCATCAGGACAAAGAACAAGCATACCGTTCGATAGCAGAAATTCTTCGAGATGGAGGGAGGCTCGCTGATCGGCACCTTCGAGAGGGAAGTTTTTCAGAGCTTGTCGAGCCAGCTCTTGAGATCGCCCGTTCTGACTCTTGGAAAGAGTATTTTCACAACAGACCAATTATTCCCAAGATGCCGTTTCTTGAGGAGGTACAGGTTGCTCTCGAGGGGTGTGATTTTGCTGAGGTCAGTATCAAGCCGATTGAGTCTAAGAGGAGCTTTCCAAACCGGAGTGAGCTTACCCGGTGGTTTGCTGCCTGTTTTCGAACTTTCATGACTCCCATTGAAGCGCACCATACCCCCCACCTGCTTGCTGCACGGCGAAAGCAACTTGAGTTTGCGCGTGAGGTGATTGATCAGGCCTTTCCACGAACAACCGAAGGAGATGGAGCTCTTTTCGTAACGGAGAAGCTTACTGAGATTCTTGCGGTACGATAACCCTTGGCCTCTTTCGAGTACGGAAGAGCGAGAGAGAAGATTAGCTGAACAGAGGAGAACGAATGAAAGCGAGTGTACTACGGAGGTTCGGAGCGAATCTTGTTGATATGGTGCTTGTTGGCATTGCGGCTGTTTTCTGGATTTGGTTTGCGCTTGAGATCTCACAGGTAACTTGGAGTGAGTATACTCAGTCACTTGAATATCTCGATTCTCTTCGAAGCGCCGGAGAGGTCGAACTCTACTCAGTTGCTGCCATCGCACAGGTATCTAACCTGATAGACGCTGGATTCTATCTTATCTGTGGGCTCTATTATCTCAGTGAGGTGTTTGGTGCAGCGTCTCCCGGAAAGTTATTATTCGGAATTCGGATAGGGTCGCGCCAGGGTACGGAAGCAGATGTCCGTTCGAAGTCTCTGCGATATCTGATCATTAATATTCCAGTATTTGTGATTGTTTTTATCCGACTTTTGATGCTTCTGAGTTTCTCAGATTACCAAACGTTCATCATTCTGGCGCTTCTATTTTCTTTCGTTTCGATTGTTATTGCGGTCTACTACCTCGTTATTGTACTCGGAACCCTCACGATCTTTGGCCCTGAAAAGCTTTGTCTCCATGACAAACTCTCGGATACCGCCGTATATCTCGTGTCAGAGTGGAATCCAGATGCGGTCAACATCGCCGAAGAGTCAGCTAGCGGAGGCCACGATGAGACGCACGAACCACCTCCGCGGAACCCAGATGCAATAAATAAGGTGCTTTTTAAGTAACCCTGTTCTCTTGATATCACCAGTACGTATTGTATCAACGTTAAAGTTTATCAAATTCAAGGTACTTTGGAGCGGTTAGTTGATCCAGCAGACTCTCACCTCCCTTGCCAGTCCAAGAGAATATAAAACCGTCCGGTACTTGTGGAGTTTTCCTCAGTTCTTCTGCTCCTGATCCGATCCTTTGGATACCTGATGGCGATATGATTGCCGCACCACCCTCTGGAAACCGCTCTTGTAGCATCGACTGTTCACGACGGAATACATTCAAAGCGAGATCCCAGGTAGAGTCAGCGGGACGGCGCACTCGCCATAATGGACGGTTTTCTTACTGTCCTCGAGCAATAATAAAGCCCTGTGGGTGCTCAAATTCGCGTCGACCTGAGTTTGACATTCTTCTACTGTTTCGGAGAATTTCACTCTCCATATCTCTCAGTACTTCTGCTGGCCAGTGATCAACAACGGTATTCATAAAAAAGCTCATCAGGTCAAGCCTCTCCTGGCGTTTCGCTGGATCATCAAAAGCGTCGACGTAGACACATGCTGGATCCACGACAACATTATGAGAGATGCCCGCTTGCGTAAGTGCATCACCGATCGTAGTTGTTGACATGGCGTGGTCTTGTCGAGAAATTTCGGGATTCCATCTTACTCCATACCGATCAGAGATCGTTCGGAAGAAGGCGCACACCCCGGTGTTGTGAGTTTGGTGAGCAACGATTACCTGTCCATCATCAGTGGTACAGGAAAGAGCATGGGCGATTGTTGCTGCGGGATCTTTCACGAAGTAGAGTGAATGGGGCATCAGCACCATATCGAACTTTCTTCCTCCAAGGCTATCCAGCCCAAAAGCCTCGCTGAAGTTCTCATCAAGAATCTGGAAATCACCAGGCGTCCTCCCTTCCCAATTCTTCGCGAGGGTTGCTCGGTGCTGGTCGTTTGGTTCGATGGCCACATAGCAGTCGAGGTTAATACCAGAGGCTTGAAGTACTTCGATGTCGTTTTCTCCCGATCCGGCACCGATACTGAGTACTGAACGTGGCTGGCTATCCCTTAGGAGCTGCGCGACCCGGTAGATCATCGGACCTTCGTGGTTATTCGCGTCTCGATACTCTGCACTGTTCGGGACAAATGCGCCGTAGAACAATCGGTCGTAGTCTGCATATGAGAGTGGCTGAACTTGACCGATCTCCGTATGCTGTGCTGAACCTGGTCTCGGCGGTTGGGCTGGGCCTTCTTGTGCTGTCATGAGTTCCTCTCGAGAGAAATACAGTTTTCAAGAGGGTATTCGGATTGGGTTTGGTAATCAAACAGCGGTAAAAAATGAATGATTACTGTGCCTTTTATAATGTCATGTGCATATCGGTGAGCATTTACGTGCTTTCGAACAATGAGATAACTCGATGTAGGCGCTCAGGTAGCCTCCTGAAAGAAGACCCCTATCGCTTGAGCTGATAAACGATTGGGACGAGGACCTGAGAGGAGATTCTTTTTCGTCCTCGTTGGGCCGGAGTAAAACGCCATTGGGTTACCGCTTTCTGTGCCGCGCTGTCGAGGAGAGAGAATCCCGAGCTCTGCTGTATCTCTACTTTCTGCACTTCTCCGGTGAGATCTACGGTTACGAGGAGGAGAACGGTTCCTTCTTGCCTCCGCCGTCTGGCACTTTCGGGGTACGGAGGAGGGGGATTCCTCAGGTATTCAGCGCGCTCCACGTGGCGAGGGGCTGGTTCCTCCTCACTTGAATAGGCCTGTTGCTTCGGTTGCTTGAGGGGCGCGGTTTCTCTCTCCTTTTTCTCCGGTGGGGGAGTTTTCTTATGGACCGCTGGGGTTGGTGATGGCGTTGGAGTTGGTGAACTCTTCCGGACGGGGATCTTCTTTTCTTCGGGAACTTCGGCTGGTGGTGGTGATGGAAGAGGCGCTTGTTCTTCTTCCTGAGAAAAAAGGGGAGAGAGCTGCCGTTCACGAACCTGAAGTGAGAGTGCGAGAGGTTGTGGGTCGAGGGAGAGTGCAAGGCGTGGAGCAGTGGAAGGGGCCGAGGGCTCGACACGAGAGAGTGCGAGGTGCAAGAGCAAAGAGGTAACTAGGCAGAGAAGGAGCCGCACCCCGCTACTCCTTTGGTTCAATAGAGAAGATCACATTATGGAGCGCCGACTTTCGGATGAGATCCAGAGCCGTAATCACTCTGCCGTGGCGAGCCTCCCGATCTGCATTCATGATCACTGGGGTTTCACTATTTTTTGCAGCGGCTTTTTGCAGCTCCTCTTCAAGCACTGCTATTTCAATCTCTTCCTTGTTGAGATAGAGCTTTCCGTCCTTATCAACTGAGATCACGATTGCATCTGGCTCTTCAAGGGAAGAATCGCTTGTTTCTGCTGGAGAAAGATCTACAAAGATTCCTCTCTGATGAACCATCGAGATAGAGACGACCATAAAGAAGGCGACGAGGAGAAACATGACATCGATCAGTGGGACGATCTCAACTCTTGCTCGACGGACGGAGCGCCCTCGGGAAAGATTTCTCTGAACATTTGCTCGGGAAGAACTCATGATGGGCCAGATTCTTGAGAGTCGGAGTGCGCCTCAGAGAGATCCTCTGAGAGCTTCGAGAGGGCGGAGGCGTGTCTCGTGGCGAGGGAGTGAAAGAGGTTATAGAAGACGAGGGTTGGAACCGCAATCGCAAGCCCTGATGCGGTGGTGATCATCGCTTCGGCGAGTCCGTGTCCAACCTCTCCGGGTGAGCTCATGTGTTGGAGATCCAACGCGTGAAATGATTTCATGATCCCAAGTACTGTTCCAAGAATGCCGAGAAGTGGGGCGATAGATACGACGGTATCAAGACCACTCAGGTGTCGGGTTGCCCGTTCATAGGCTCGATCGCTCTCCCGGAGGAGGAAGCGAGCCAGCTCTTCATTTTTCCCTTTTTCTCTCAGGAGTGCTGCTGTTTCAAGAAAGGTATTTTTTGCAAGAGAAGGATCACCTTCATCTCTTCCGTCTGAGAGGAGACAGCACAGCTTTCTCTTTCCGATCTTTCTGGGCTCTGTCAGCCAAAACCAGGTTCGTTCGAGAATAATAGCGAGAGAAACAAATGAGCACGAGAGGAGGACGTACATGATCGGTCCACCGCGGGTAACCAGTTCTGAGAGCATCTATCATTCCTCATGAAAAAAGGTGCTTCCCACAAGAAGTCGTGAGAAACACCTCTAATAATAGTATAGCATCCTTTTTAGGACTATATATTCGCTCTGATCCCGAAGAGGAAAGACCTTCCTCGAAGTGGTGCGAGGTCCTTGAGGAAGGAGCTGTGTACCCGGGCTTCATCGTCCGTGAGGTTCGTTCCTCGTGCAAAGAGGCGCAGATCTCGGTTCTCAAGGAACGGCAACCGCACATTGACTTCGGTGTTGAGCAGCGCATAGCTGTCAGTCGGAATCTCAAACTCCGCTACGTCATCTTGTTCCTCTACAAAGACCCCTTCAACGAGTGCTTCCCAGAGGTTGCTATAGTTATAGCGAGCTCGGATGATATTTCGGAGTGGTGGAATTCGAGGCACATCTGCGCTGGCATCTTCGTTCCGGGCTCGAACGTAGTCTGCTTGGTATTCAAGAGCGAATCCGTGTGGCCCCATATCGACGATTTGGTCTACATGAAAGGCTGACTCGAACTCAAAACCCCAGAAGTACGCATCAATCTCCTCGTACGCAAAGATCGGAAGCCCTTCGTCTTCCCCACCGGTTCCAGAGAGGTTGATGTAGTTTGAGAAGCCCTGATAAAAAGGAGTAAAGCCACCGGTGACCACGCCCCTGTCCTTTCTCACGGCAAGGTCTACTCCCCATGAGCTCTCTTTGTCGAGCTCTGAGTCTCCGACCTCAAAGATCTGTCGAGCGAGGTGTTGTCCATTCGAGAAAAGCTCAATCGCATTCGGAGCCCGCTCGGTATAGGCGAAGTTTAGGCCGATACTGTACTCACCATCGCCGGTAGGGTTCCAAACTGGGCCAGCAGAGACACTAAAAGGTACGAAGTCTTGAGATTCAAGTCCCTCTGGGTCGTGACTAACGGCTTCAACACGACCTCCGACCCGAAAGTTCAGTGAATCCGTGAGTGTTGCCTCTTCAAAGACGAAAAACGCTGGTGACCACGTCTTTACCGGGACGAGAAATGCCTCTTCTCCGAGTGCCGAGAAGTCATCGTAGAGTACTTGAAAACCGAACGCTCCGCTGAGGCCAGCAAAGGGAGAGTGGAGAAACTCAAGTCGAGTCTCTACCGTATCTCGTTCGTAGGTGGTGCCGATAGCGCCCCCTTCGATCTCATCGTGCTCGTAGTCAGCATATCCGACGCGGAACTTCACACTTTCGATGCTCTCACTGAGATCGTCGACCCGTCCTCGCATATCAACACGGACCTGCTCAGCTTCGATGCGAACATCCTCTTCGCCATGTTCGTGTTCTTCCTCTTCGTGTTCGTCTTCACCTTCATGTTCTTCTGCGTGGACGTGACCAGGAACGCCGTAGTCAGAACCGAAACCACCGACTGAGACTCCAACAAATCCTTTCTCCCATACATAGGACCCACCAACGGTTGCTCCCCAGCTTTCAGTATCAGAGTTGTCGAGCTTTCCTCGAGTTTCCCCTTCTTCCTCGTGCTCGTCTCCGTGATCTTCCTTATGATCATCCTCGTGTTCTTCTTCGTGATCGTGTTCTATCGCCTCCATCTCTTGAAAGCGGGAAGACTCTGCAAAACCGGGAATCTCGTAGTCATCGGTTTCGCGAGCGAACCCAGAGACGTGCCAATTCAAGTTGCCCGACTCTCCACGAAGTTTTGCCCCGAGTGTTCTCTCATTATCAGCAGAGTTTCCAAGCTGTCCGAGAACGTTCCCTTCGAACGGTTTTCCAAGTGGTGCTTCTGGGATCGAGTCATCGGTTACATTTACCGCTCCACCGATAGCCCCACTTCCATAGAGCAATGTTTCTGGTCCTCGGAGGATCTCAATCTGTTCGGCTTGCATCGGATCTGCGACGACCACGTGGTCTTCACTCACGTCGGAGACATCTCCGGTGGTGACTCCGTTCTTGAGTACCCGGACTCGGTCTCCCGCAAAGCCCCGAATGACAGGGCGGCTTGCACCCTGTCCGAAGAAGGAGCTACGGACTCCCGGTTCGAGTCGGATCGTTTCTCCGAGCGTTGATTCCATCCGAGATTCGATCTCTTCACGGCCCATCACTGATATCGGCTTTCCGTATTCAAGGAGAGTGGGATTCAGCGGGTTCGCTGAAACCGTAACGGGGGGAAGCTCTGAGAGAGCGCTCTCATTCTCTTCTGCCCCCGCGGAAAGGGATATCCCAAGGAGTAAGGCCGCTACGGTGAATTTTGCCCCAAGAAGTGAACCTGTTCTCATGATCTTTCTCCATTGTTCCTGTGTTCCTGAATTTCCCTCCCTTTTCGTCGAAGTCCCGAAGAGAGTTCGGGGGAGTATGTTGTTCTTGCAATAAGATTGCAATACGTTTAAGTGGAAAAGAGAGATAAAAAGTCGTAATCTGTTGTTGAGGGGAGTGAAGCTGATGACCCAGGGTCGAGCCGAAAAATTTACCGAGATGAGTCTTGAAGCGCTCCGTGATTCTGGTCACCGAATCACCAAGCAGCGGAAGGTGGTTATCGAGTGTCTCGCCGCAGCTGACGAGCCGCTCTCTGCTCCGGAGGTCTACGAGAGGCTCTCTCGCGAGGTGGAAGGAGCTCAGGTCGATAGGGTATCGGTGTATCGGGCACTTGATACTCTATTGCAGCTCAAGCTTGTGCATAAGGTCTCTCCAAACGGAGCATACCTCGGTTGTACTCATCAGAACTGTGTGCACTCGCACCACATTATGTCGAGGTGCACGGGGTGCGATGATGTGCGGGAACTTGATGTCCCGAACGAAGTGGTTGCCCCCCTTCTTTTCCACATGAAGAACACCTTGAAGTTTACTCCCGACCCTCATGTCCTCCATATGGATGGTCTCTGTGACAGCTGCTCTGCTGGTTGAGTCGGTTCCGTCACATAATCGCCATTGAGTGGAGTGTTATGGCGAGAGAATGACTACCTGGTCTTCGTCGTTGATCTCGAAGTTGGTTGCGGGAGTGGGATTGAGGAGGAGGTGGTGATTTTTCCGTACCTGTAAGATCCCAATCATCTTCTCTCCCTTCTGAGAGGCATACTCTTGGATTTCACAACAAGAGAGAGAAGGGGATTCTGCAGGACAGTAGCTGCGCAGTGGGTGAAGAAAAATTTCCGCTCCACCAAATCCAAATAGTAACTCATAGATGGACAACAGCTCGGGACGAAGGCTTACTTGGGCCAGGAGGTGGCTGACGAGGAGGCCACTGGGGATAGCCTCGGCGAAGTTCGGATCAATAAGTGTCCTGTTTGTTGGAGAGAGCAACTCAATCAACACCTGAGGCCTTTTTTGCTCACCCATAAGGAGGGCCTGAAGGTGGAGGTATCCAATAAGACACCGTGCATCGGCATCTTCCCTCGAGGTGAGGCGGCGACTTGATAAGACGACTATTGAATCGAATTCAGCAAGAGAGATCTGCTGAAGGGTTTCTTTACAGGAGTAATCTCCAACCCTGTGGTGGAGTCGGATACTCTTCCCACTACGAACGTGAGAGAGTTCCTCCTCCCTCTTTTCTGTTTCCAATTCTGAGAGAATGGTTACATCGAACTCTCTCCCCTCGTAGGAGTGTAGTTCCTTTAAGATGAGGGGTATTTTTCGACTCCAACCGAGAATCAAAATCCGCTGAGTACGAGGGGGCTCTACTCTCGGTTCGGGAAGTAGCATGGATGTTGAATGCTCTATCTGATGGAAGGCGATCTCTGATAAACTTTCAAAGGACTGAGAGAGTGCGATAATCTTATCACCCTTTTGTACTCGTTCGTCTTGAGCAGGAAGAAGAGTCGGAACAAACGCTGCTCCAACGTTTCTGATAAATCCAAGAAAGAGCGCCTCTTTTAGTCCCTCCTCAACCTCCTGTACTGTTCGTCCGACTGCTTCGGGGACTTCACGGATGAATATCCCCTGGTTGTCGGAGTGCGTCAGAAGAGCCGCGTAGAGGAATGAGAGGTGCGGATGGTGAATGTTCTGTACGATGAGCCGACTGATAAACTCCTGACCGACCACCGTCTGAAGCTCTCCTCGGTATGCAAGCTTTGCCGTCTCCTCCTGTTCTGATGTGGAGAGTTCGATAACTGCACGTGGAAGGGGACGCTCTTTCTGCTGATCTCTTGCACCACTTACCGTCAAAAGCATCTTTATCACCGATGTGTCCTGGTCAAGTCCCTCAAGAGAATCAAAGTCACTTTCGGGAGCGATGATTACCGCTGCTCTGGTAAATGCCACTCGGGAAAGGTGTGCGAGTCGAAGACGGGTGCCGCTGCGGACGGTGATCTTTCGTTCACTCCACAGCGGCCCTAACATGGTTCGAAGCTCTGAATGATGCTTTGCTGAATCCCCTTCCGCGAGGATGACGATTTCAAGCTTTGACTCTCCGAAGTGCTGAAGAAACCGTTTCACTCTTCCGGATGAGAGGAGGATCTCTCGCACGAGAACCGGCACTCGCTCGCTCCATCCCAGAATGAGTATGTGATTCTGCTTTGAGATTGGGGTTTCCCCTCTCTGAAGCCGAGCAAGAGTAGCATCCAGCCACTGCGTCATAATCGCAACGAGAGAGCCCATGAAGAGGACATAGCCGAGTACTGTCACCACCGTCGAGATGATTCGACGTGTCGTTCCTTCATCATCTCCGAGGTATCCCGGATCAGTAAGTCGAAGAAATGCCCACCAGATGGCATCACTCGTTGATTCGAAATCACTGGTGAGGGTGACAATAAGAAGTCCTGCAGCTACAGAAATGAGGGTCAGGAGTGCTGCAATAGCGAGCAGTCGGTAGTGGGTTCCCCGGATAAGAAATCGTTCGAGGTGATAGGTGAGATAGTTCTTCAGATGAAAAAGAGGATTCTCCATATGCAATGTTGGGGGTAAGCTTATTTCCCGCCCAAAAAATAGTCCCCTGACAGGAACTTTGTTCGTATAGTCTTACTGCGGGCTATTCAGCAGACACTCTAGCAGCTTTCGTCCATTTGGAGATAGAGAGATATGAACCGACAAAAACTAATTCGTATGCGTCTCTGCCAATTTTCTGCAACTCACATCACCATTATCTCGTCCTGCATTTTTATACTTCTCTTCAGTGGTACTGCACTTTGCCAAGAGGCGGTAAGTGCTCCTCCCGCCAGCAGTGCCTCCTCTTTTCCTTGGGAGGAATACTTTTCATATATCTCTGGGCTATTTGGCACCGTATGGAATTACGAAATTTTTAGTACCGTTGATAATAGACCGATCACTGTTCGAAAGGTCGTGATAGGTTTCTTCCTCCTTATACTCGGATACCTCATGGCTCGTTACCTGAGCCATCTCTTTGCAAAGCGGATTCTGAGTCGATTTCGGCTAACAGAGTCCGTTACCGCCATCATTCAAACAGTTTTTTTCTATGTCCTCGTTTTTCTCTTTGCCCTCTTTGCACTTCACGTTGCGAATGTCCCTCTTACGGTATTCACCGTACTCGGTGGAGCTCTGGCGATCGGTGTGGGATTCGGAAGTCAGAATGTGGTGAACAACTTTATGAGCGGATTGATACTGTTCACGGAGCGCCCCATTAAAGTTGGAGACCTGCTTGATATCGATGGGACCTATGGCCGAGTAAAGAGCATTGGAGCTCGAAGTACCGTAATCCGTACATCTGCCAATATTGATATCATCGTGCCGAACAGTGCCTTTCTGGAAAAACAGGTGGTCAATTGGACAAGAAGCGATACGAACGTGCGCCTTCACGTATCTGTGGGAGTTGCTTATGGTTCGCCGACAGACACGGTCTCACAGCTACTTCGTGAAGCAGCAGAGAGTAATAGTGCGGTCCTCCGAAAGAATGAGATTATCGTGCTCTTTGTCGACTTTGGAGATAACGCCCTCATCTTTGAAGTTCACTTTTGGGCTCAGATACGGACGATGATGGAGAAACGGATGTTAGAGAGTGAGATTCGTTTTAAGATCGACAAATTATGTCGAGATCGCGGGGTTACTATCGCCTTTCCTCAGAGGGACGTGCATATGGAAAGTCTCAAACCTATCGAAGTAAAAATTCTCGGTCAGGACCTAGAAAAGTTGTAACGGTTTGAGCCAGCGGGCGTTAGCTCCCTTGAGCTTTTTTGTATACGCCCAGCATGGGCATGAACTCATGGGGTGAAAGTCCCCTGTGGAGGGGTTACCCTTGATGATCATGCTATCTTCTATCACTCGATTTCTCTCTAAACGTCTCAAGCTCCCCGTGAATCAAGAAAAGAGCAAGGTCGTCAAAGCTCACGAAACTGAGTTCCTCGGATTCACCTTCCGGGGGAACAAGCTCCAGTGGACTGAGAGTGCTTTTCAAGAGTTGAGGTATAATCTTAAACGATTATCCTCCCGCTCTTGGGGAGTCTCTTTTGAGCACCGTATCTCGAAACTCAATCAGTACATCAGAGGTTGGATGAACTACTTTGGTATTGCACAAGGATATCAAGTGCTCACGGAGGTTGATTCATGGCTCAGGAGACGGCTCAGATGCTGCCTCTGGAAACAGTGGCGATATGCAAGAACAAAAGTGCGTGAGCTTGCAAAGCTCGGTACTGACGTAAAACTTGCCATTCGTCACGCCATGAGTCGAAAGAGTTACTGGAGACTTTCAAAGACTCTCGCTACTCACTCCGGGCTCACCAATGAGTGGTTCGAACAACAAGGTCTCTGCTCAATGAAATCAATCTGGATCCAGATTCACTACCCTACTTGAAACGCCGAGTGCGGTCCCGCATGCTCGGTGTTGGGGGGATCGGGGGCCTAAGCGCCCCTGATTACCCGATTATATCCCGTATTTCATGACGCGTTCAAATACTTAATATAAAACAGTTCTTCCCCATGTTTCATTTCGAGTGCGCCAATGGGTTTCAAACCAAGTTTAGGAAAGAACTCTTTTGTATTGGGATTCACGCGTTCAGACGAAGTCACGAAACTATCGAATCCATGACCTTGTAGTCTCGTTTCAAAGTGTTGGATAAGTAAAGTTCCAACCCCAGATCGTTGAGAACTGGGTGAAACCCTGATGAGTGCGAGGAAGGGAGTGTTCCCCCAAATAACCTGAAAGACTAAATAACCGATCGGTTCGTTATCAAGGTAGGCAATTGCTACACGACCAGCGGCAAGCTCCTCTTCAAAGAAGGAGTCGGGGTTTCCCCAGTTTGCCTCCGCCTCATTCTCAAGCTTCTTTACATCGTCAAGCTGCTCAACAGAGCCCCAAACTATTTCTACTTCGTCGTTCATCGAAACTTTCTAGTAGGGATATAACAGATATTGATGCTGCAGACTCATATCCTCATTCCAATATCCTGCTTTAGCAACTCTCCGCTTCAAGTTACTGAAGATAAAGAGATTTTTAATCTTCCGATCTCTGCTACGCAACATAATCGCCACTCTACACCACATATTAGGGCCAAGCCGCTTGAAGGGAATACTCCGCCTTGGAGCCTTAATGGGGCTGAAAGCGAGAGCGAGATCCTCTTCTCCTCAGCTGAGTGCTGTGGTAGCGACGGTGATTCAGAGCCGTACGTGGGAGGACAAATCTCCACTGCTGTCTCACCGACATGCTCCCGCGGCGTGCCAGTCAGAAAACTCCCTCGCTCGGTGGACTCACTCCACTCG
>JALEGQ010000031.1 GCA_022763385.1 bacterium | reverse complement strand
GGATATGACCATAAGCTGTACGGCATAACCGCCCGAGGCGCGTGGGAGTGTGTTCGAAGGCACTTTGCAAATATCGGGATTGATGGCGCCAGAGAGACCTTTACCGTTGTGGGTATCGGAGATATGTCGGGAGATGTTTTCGGCAATGGAATGCTCGAGAGCGATAATATTAAACTTCTCGCCGCCTTTAATCACCGTCACATCTTCCTTGATCCAGATCCAGACCCAAAAACCTCCTTCGCTGAGCGGAAGCGACTCTTTGAACTTCCTCGGTCAAGTTGGAGCGATTACGATTCAGCCCTCATGAGCCGGGGTGGGGGTGTCTTCGAGCGCAGCTCACGAGAGATCACCATTACGGATGAAGTTCGAGAACTTCTCGTACTCCCTGATGAAGTTCCTTCAATAATGGAAGGGGAAGAGTTGATTTCCCATATCCTTCGAGCCCCCGTGGACCTGCTTTGGAACGGGGGGATTGGGACTTATGTGAAGTCAGCACAAGAATCACACGCTGATGTCAACGATGGTGCCAACGATCTCGTGCGTATTAACGCTACGGAGCTGAGAGCTCGTGTTGTTGGTGAAGGGGGAAACCTCGGCCTTACTCAGAAAGCAAGAATTGAATTTGCAAAACGAGGCGGTCACATTCATACCGATGCGATCGATAACTCTGGCGGGGTGGATCTCTCAGACCACGAGGTGAACCTGAAGATCCTCTTCCAGACTCTCATGGCGAAAGAGAAGATCACCGTATCAGAGCGAAATGACCTCCTGAAAGAGATCGCGGATGAGGTTGTGGATGAAGTGCTGCGGCACAACTTTAACCATGCTCTTGCACTGACCGTCGGAGTGGAGCGCTCTCGAAGAGGCATCGACTACTTTCAGAGCCTGCTCAACTCACTCGCCAAGAAGGGGATAGTAAACCGAGAGATTGAGAATCTTCCTGACAATGAAGAGCTCTCTGAACGTTCCCGGCAACAGCTCGGACTGTGGAAACCAGAACTTGCTATCTGCCTTGCCTCCGTGAAGCGTTGGGTGAAGGAGGAGCTTGAGGGCTCATCTCTTCTTGAAGACTCTCTCTTGCAGCAATTCCTCTTCTCATACTTTCCGAAGAAGATACGAGAGCGCTACCAAGAAGAGATTGTCTCCCATCCGCTGGCAAAAAATATCATCGGCACCCAGGTCACAAACGAACTGATCGACTCTCTTGGGGTTACCTTTGTACACCGGATGTGTGTGACCCATTCGACCTCTGCGATGAATGTGATGAAATCAACCCTCGCCGCAGATGCCCTTATGGGAGCTCGAGGGATACGGGAGGAGATCCGTCAACTGAGCCGAGAAGAGAACTCTCCCGCGACACTTCAACTCCTGAGCGATCTTCACGAAGCACTGCGAAATCTGACCGCCTGGTTTATTGGGTATCATTCACGGTCAACTCTTCAAAGTGTCGTGGGATACTACCGCGAAGGCTACAGCGAGCTGATACAAAATATCGAAGAGTGCCTCTTACCGGGGCAGCGAGCTGAGTTTGAGAACGCGTATTCCGAATATCTCTCTCGCGGACTGTGTGAGGCTTCGGCCCGCTCTTTTGCCAGCTTCCCCTTTGCCCTGCTCTTTATGGAGATTTTGTGGGCTACTCGACGACTCGACGAAGATGTCTTGAAGGTAGCAAAGTGCTTTGCCGAGGTCAGTCAGCTCGTCTCAGCTCTTGATGTGCTACGAATAGGATGTGAGATAAATACCAACTCAAGGTGGGAAGCAGAGCTTCTCTTTGGCGTTCTGAAAGATATCCGCCGGGCACTTTCTCTTGTCACCTGCCGAGTCTTTCAGCACCAGCAATCAAAGACGACGACCTCGGTCTCTCGGGCACTGCGCGACAGCGAGACAATTCCCGCGATCCTCTCCCTTATCGAAGACATGCAAGCAAATGAGCACTCGGTTACCGCATTGGCCGTGGTTGCGAGATACTTCTCTGATCTTCCAAAACAGATTCAGAACGCTTTGTCCTCGTGAGCAAGTGTTCTATACTCTCGGAAGAAAAGCTTCTCCGGGAGGATACGATGGAAGAGCGATGCGCCATGCGTGAAGTCAAAAACGATTTTCGAGAATCTCTTGCCGATGCGGTGCTGGAACGGATTGAATGTGTCCCGGCTATGGCTAAAAACGATACCGCCAACAGCAATACCCCCAACAAGCAACAGCTTCAGATCACCCTCACGTTGTGGAACGAGGAGCCCGCAATCCTCTCATTCTGCGGTGCCGTCGCATGGGATAAGACGGAGTTTGAAGCTCTTAAGGGAACGGTCCTCGAGTACCTCGTCGAACAGCCCCAAGACGAATTTCTACAATCAGTGAAAGATGCCCAGGGAACACCATCCGAACCCAGCTCCGAACCCAGCAGCAGTTCGTTAAAGAGCTATACCGTTATCGACTTTGAAAGCAGGCCCGTCATACGAGTTGCAGCGGAGGGAGTAAAATTCTACAGCTCCTCTCCTACTCTTTTCTAGGCTCTTTTCTAGGGCTCTTTTTTAGGCTCTACTTTAGGTTCTATTTCTTCTGAGAGGCGACCTGTCTCTGGGACGCCCTGTTTCTGAGGCACGGCCTCACACACTACTCCCCTATCACACCCCACAAGATCTGCGAGCGGATATGTG
>JALEGQ010000030.1 GCA_022763385.1 bacterium | reverse complement strand
ACTCTGACGGCTGGGAACTCTTACGGCTAAGAAGCGGAAGCGTGCCTCTTCATCTCGCCATACACCCGTTTCTTCTCACTCTTAGAACCGATCTCCACCAGATTGAGCTTCTTTAAGCACTTGGCGAGGCATGGACACCGCTTACACGCCTTCTTGCCCTTCAGAAACTTCTCACAACACTTCTTCTTCAGCTTCATCTTCCGGAGCAATAATTAGCGCATAGCGAGTATAACAACGAGTCGGCAATATAACGCTTGGCATGCCAAACAGCAATATCATATCGACTCATTTGCTGCGTATTCTGGCGGACAGCCAGAAAAGCAGAGAAGAGCCTCCGAGGAGTGCCATCGGAAAGAGCCAGAGGAAGAGTCGACTCTGTACCTCTGCAGCGTACAGCTCTGGGTCGTAGAGATATTGCAGTCTCACTGGGTGAGAGCGCCCTTCGAGGTACGCCCGCACATGCTTTTCTCGCTTCCGTTCACCATACCCTACTTCCTGAATTCTGTTACGGATCGCCTGCTCGGCATCGGAAGAAGCCATCAGCTCCTCGTAGCTCGACTCCCAAAAGATATTGAGATCCACATCTACGACCCTCCACCCACTTCCCGGCTCAAAAACTTCGGCAAGATAGTGATTCGGAAGTTTCAGGAGGCGAGCATCCACACCGAGAGAGCGAAGATGCGCCACATAGATCCAGGCCGCCTGATGGCAGAACCCTCCCCCTCTCTTCCAGAGCAAGACGGGATCCTGGGAATCTACCAAGAGCTCACTTTCAAAGCGGGTTGGCGCGGCAACACTCCGGAACCAAAAATACCAATTATCCCACGGTCGAGTTCTGTAGCTCTGCGATCGGTGAACAAAGGAGGAGCTGACGAGTTGAAAGAGACGCCGTGCAATCTCACTCTCTGGAATCTCATCTCCCTGATCATAGAGTTCATCAAGGCTTCGTTGAGCCTCTTCGTAACGGACCGTTCGGCAGTGGTAGTTCGGAACGCCCGCCGACTCACCATGACAGAGCTCTCCGGCTGGGGGGACAAGAGCGCCGTAGACGAGCAGGCCAAGCAACACAGCCCCACACCCCCCCAAGATAAGGGCAAAGAGCCGCACCGTTGAAGAGACCACTCGCCTCATTTCTTACCCACCACGCACAGCACCGAGTCCAGGAGCAAGAAGCCTCATCTCATTGAGCGCAAAGTCCTCTACAGCCCCCTCGGTCTTTTCACGATAGAGTCGAATATGCGCACTCTCCATATGAGCCAGCCACAGTTCACGGCTCTCCCAATTTTCATAGAAAAGAAAGACCCTCGGGTCGGTCGTATCTTGGTGGAGATCGTACTGCAAGCACCCCTCCTCCTTCAGTGTCTCGGGAACAAGCTTCAGGAGCTCCTCCCGAACAAGCTCAACGGCCCCTTCTCTCGCCTGAATTCGAGCAACAATCGTCAGTGGTGATGTCATATCGGTCATCGTCCCAAACTACCGGAAAATTCGGGAAAAACGAAGCCAAATATGTGACACTCCTGAGGGAAATTCAATAAAGACCCCCAGTTTGCAGAGATAAAAGCACGATGAAGTTATATTCCGATATGCTCGACACTCCGATCGGAGCTATAAGTATCGAGGCAGATGACGAAAACATTCTGAAAATTTTGTTTGATCAAGAAAACATCGAGATCTCTCCGAATGTCCTCACCCAACGATGCAAGTCACAACTTCGGGAGTATTTCAAAGGGACTCGCACCGAGTTCGACCTACCGATAAAATTTCATGGCACCGACTTTCAAGAACAAGCGTGGCAGGCGTTGCGACACATCCCATTCGGCCAAACGGCCACCTATGGGGAGCAAGCACGGCACATGAAGAAACCGAAAGCCGTCCGAGCCGTAGGAAGTGCAAACGGCAAAAACAAAATCTGTATCGCCGTGCCCTGTCACCGAATAATCGGAGCAGACGGTTCACTCACCGGATACGGAGCCGGAATAAATCGCAAAAAATGGCTACTCGACCATGAGCGAAAGGCCCTCATTCTTAACCAGTAAAACACCCCAAACCGGTTGGCGTTCGAAAGTCCTTGCACCCCTTCCGTCGCTGCTTATTGGTACACCGACCCGGCCTCGATCCTGAGGGACAGGTTCCTTGATTCACCACCTGATTCGTCCCCGAATTCCCGGCCTTCATTTTCTCTAACTCGAGCCGTTCTCTCTCCAGCTCCAACTTCTGACGCTCAAGCTTGAGCTCTTCTCGATCATCTGAATAGCGATCTGAGTATCGGTCATAACGACGAACAACACGGAACTCAGCCCGACAACCATCTTCCACCCAAACGCCTCTTCGATCGATCCCCCAAGACCTACCTTCAATACAGGCAGCCCGACTCAGTTGCCGATCGAATTCGATATCACTCTCTTCGGCACCACGAATATTACAGTACTTCCGAGAATCACTCGTCGCCTCACACTTAATGTACTCAGCACAGAACCCAAGGGTCGGAATAAAAAACATCATCAACACCACAACGGATTCAACACCCAAGAGGAAAACACCCCCTCGCCCACTGAACACCCCCGCCCGAAACCACTGTCCTCTACCAAAATTCATCATCTCTCTCATCTCTTTACTCCCCTGAGGTGCGTCCCACTTTCGTACACTATAGCCGTCCTCCAAAACAAGGGAAGTCTTAAAGGCGGTGTATTCGTTCTGCCCCTCCGGAGAAGCAACACAGCACACGGGGGCACACCCATCACAATCAACATTATTTCAAATTATCTCCCCTACTTTGGAAACTTTTTCCGAAACTCAACGATAGTAACGGAGGAAACTGTCATTATTGGAGGTACCATGAAGAGCAACCACTTAACCGCTGGGCAATTTGTCGAGATAAAAGAGGACGTTAACGCCATCCCGGCTGGAGTCTACCGACTGAGATTGATCGAGGACGGCTCCTATCAGTTTGCCGTCGGGAGGGGAAATTCTGCCTGTTTTATGCTCTTTGGTGACGTAAAGCACCTCCTCCGCCCCCTGTCTCACAAAGAGGGGAAAAAGCGAAAAACAGCCCTCAAGGATTTTGTCGACCGCTATTATGACCTCCTCGAGCGTGGCAAAAAGTGTTCTGCCATCTCTGCACCGGCCATGCCATTCACCTGCGCATTCCTCTCTCCAGAATATGCTCGCGAAGTGAATTGAGACTCCATTCCCCTGAAGGAAGTGGACTTTCATACAGTCGGATACTGGAACTGGCGATTCGGCTGCCCTGTGCGGCAGCCAAATCGCATTATCTTCTCAGAGTTCGATACACGCCCTCTGTGGCCGAGCGTCGAGCAGAAAAATACCGAAAAAATTTACAACGCCATATTCCGCAAAAACCTACTCTCAGATAAGAGAATTTTATTTCAGCCATACCACAATACATGTTATACTACAGGATAAGTATGCAATGCCAAAGACTGTCATACTTGAGACGAAAAGAGCTCGCAAAAGCACCGGAACGAATCGTAAGAGCCTATGAAATCTGGGCGAACTTGGTTGAGGCCTACGGAATTTACGCTCTGAAGAGCTTTTCTGGTTATAACGATGAATAGCTTCGTGGTGAATGGTCAAGATATCGCTCATCGCGGCTCAATAAACAGTGGCGTGTAATTTATGAAGCAAACAAAGAGAACGGGCTTGAGGTAGTTTCTGTCGAGCGAGTTACCCCACACGATTACAGGAAAAAGAAATGACTACAGCAAGAAAAAAAAGAGTAATGCTCACCCCCGGTGAAGTAGTCAAAGAGCTTCGTCAGAAAAAGGGGTGGACGCAATCTATACTTTCTGAAATTGTCGGTATCGCCGTTAGCAACCTCTCTAATATTGAACGTAACCGCTCGCGACTTGGCGAAGATAGGGCCATTCTTTTGGCTGAAGCTCTTGGGGTAAAACCTGAATTTCTGCTCTTTCCAAATGGCTTTGAACGAGCAGATCTAAAACCACGAATCCGCAGGATCAGAAAGAAACTTTCAAAAATGGAAGGCAAAACAGCCGCTTAATGTACACATGGTAGCTACGGAGTTGCCCAGAAAGAAAGCGAAAAACAGCCCTCAAGAACTTTATCGACCGCTATTATGACTTCCTCAAGCGTGGCAAAAAGTGTTCTGCCATCTCTGCCCCAACCGCGCCCTTACCTGCGCATTCCTCTCCCCAGAATATGCTCGCGAAGTGAAGCAACTCTTCTCGGGGCGCCTACTAAACGCAGTGAGGCACCCCGGAAAAGTGAAACGTTTTGTGCTGCCAGTGCGACCGCTAGATGCAGGAGCTCTAAACCCCAACGTTGCATAAAAATTTGCCCGTAGACTGCTTTGCTCCCACAATAGCAGCACATCTTGAAACTTTGATCGAGTTTTTAGACCTCACTGT
>JALEGQ010000029.1 GCA_022763385.1 bacterium | reverse complement strand
GTACAGTGAGGTCTAAAAACTCGCTCAAAGTTTCAAGATGTGCTGCTATTGTGGGAGCAAAGCAGTCTACGGGCAAATTTTTATGCAACGTTGGGGTCTACCCTCGTGCCCTCGGAGTCTCCGAAAGCTCCTCCCACAGACGAAGCTCGGCAAGAGCGAGGGTAAAAGCGGTTTCGATCCGGTAGTGATCCTCCCCAAGCGAATGACATTCGTATCCG
Source organism: bacterium (assembly GCA_022763385.1). GTDB lineage: Bacteria > Bdellovibrionota_C > UBA2361 > UBA2361 > RFPC01 > RFPC01. The sequence goes on along the minus strand of JALEGQ010000029.1, from coordinate 28,855 downwards.
TACTCTCGAAGCGTCTTCAACTCGTCTTCAGACCACCCCTTCTCAGGCCCCTGCGCCAACACCACATGCGGGGGAAACGGCTTCCGCTCTCTGAGCGCCCGGGCCACAACACTCCCGTCAGCATTACTGCCTGGTACGCCTGGTTCTCCAACAAGGCGTAGTGCTCCCTCCCCACAGAGGGTTGCTTCCTCCCGAAGGAAGTCACGCCATTTCGAGTAGGTTCGCACCCTCGGCGGTGAGAAGTTTCCCACCTGCTCCAGCCCCTTTACCAGCTCTGCCCGGAGTCGATCAGCCTCAAAGATCTTTGCCCCCTGGTAGCTCTTCTCACCGAACTCACTCGCGACAAAGATCACCTCGTGGAGCCGCATCATCGCACTCACCTGCAGTACCTTTTTTACCGTTTGAGGACGACAGAAGGCCTGTACCAGAGAAAACGCTCGGGTCTGAGGAGGAGCTTGGCGAAAGCTCGCCTCTCCTTGCACGAGCTCTGGACTGACTCCGCTACAGGTAAACGTTCCCGCTCCTCTCTCCCAGACTAAAAGTGGAAGGGTTCCGCCCGGTTCGAGTCGCTCGTGAAACTCAGCAAGATACTTCGCCCGACCGCCAACCACCCGTACGGCTCCATCCGCACGGATCTCATCGGGAAAGAGGAGGAGGTGATTCACCGGCACCCCCTCTAAAAGAGTTTTGGCGTGCAATCTTCAGGACACTCGTCAGGCGACTCGCTACACGGACACCCCGTTCCTTGGCAGACGATCTGTTCACAGACACCGTTGCCACACTGGTCACGACAGATCGCTTCGTCACCCGAGTCTCCCTGCGCCTCCACTGCCAACGGCACCTCTATCGCCTGCTCCTCGCCGGAGACAAAGATCCGACCATCACCCGGAGAACACTTCGGCGGATAACTCCGGAAGATCGGATGCCCTGCGGCCACACACGCTTCATAACTGTCAATCATTCGCTCTTCAGAAGGAAGTTCGTCGGGACTCCCCTCTCCCATCGCGGGAGAGCAGCTCGTGAGGAAAAGCACCGCAAAAATACCAGCAGTAAAACGTTTCATCGCTTCGTCTCTCAGAAAGTTTTATCTCCACAATGGTATCACGTTGCCGTAAAACCGCCACCTGGAGGAACCCGTCTCGCTACCGCTCAGAAGAGAGGTACTGCCCGACGGCATCGGCGATCTCCCGTGCGATCACGGGGAAGACCGTGTACTTGGTGCTGAGGATTGACCACACCCCATCGTGAGCACGGATCTCTTCTGAAGCCATCAACTCCGGCTCACCGTCTCGAACCCCCTTCGCCGGGAGGAGACCGACCTCAACTCCACAAACGAGATCCGACGAGAGTGGCTCCGGAAGAGCGAGCGATTCGCTCACTTCGCGGAGGGCCTTTCCCTGCTCTTCTTCAGTGACGACGAGCTCTACGGTTTGGTCAGGAACCGGCACGTACCACGTTCCCACCGCCGAGCACGGACCATCGTGACCGGAAGATCGAGGAGCACAGAAGAGCGCTGCCCCCCGAGCCGTTGGAATACCAACACCGACATCGCGCACGAGCTCTTCTCGGAGAACGAGGTTAAAGGCCTTTGCCCACATCTGTGGACGCCCTTCTTTTCTCTTCGGTGAAAGACGAACCGTGCCGTGTTGTGGGCCAAGAGCCAACACCACCGCATCAGCGAAAAACTCCCCCGCCGTTGTTCTCACCCACTGCGATCGTGCCGAAGGCTCAGACGCCGGAGCGACCTCCTCCACCCGCACCCCCTCTTTTACTTCACCGCCACCGGCGATCACCCGGTCACGGAGTTTTTTCGCAAGCGCGGAAGGGTCCTTCAATCGAGCATCGTGCCACTGGAAGGCCTTTCGGTACGGAAGGTGCGAAAAATATGGCGAGAGTTCCCGAACGACCTCGTTCGACCGAATAGCGCTCCATTCGGTCGGATATCCGGCAAGGGTTGAAAGCATCCCGTAGAGCGCTCCCGCCACCCCGAGGATCGCTCCCCGTTGGAGTCCCCGACCCGTCACGGGGAGATAGCACGGGAGGGGCACGATCTCTTCCGGATATTGCGAAGCGGCGAGGTGTTTTGCTTCCAGTGAGCGAAGCACCCTTCCGATCTGAAATTGCTGAAGATATCGCAGTCCCCCGTGAATGATGCGGTGACTATTCCCAGAGGTCGCTTCGTGAATCCGGCCCTGCTCAAAGAGCGCAACGGCATATCCCCGCTCGGAGAGCTCCGCCGCCGTCGCCAGGCCGATAATGCCGCCTCCAACAACGATTACCTTTAGAGCGGTCTCACTGTTGTCTCGGCTTGTGGTCACTCGTGCTGCTCCTTTCTCACCCGTTCGGCCCGGACGATCACCATACTCCCGTGGGTGAAGGGAAAGATCGCATCGAGCAGGAGCATTACTCGCAGCAGCGGACTGACAATCCGGAGGAGGAAGGAGTTCTTCCGAGAGCCAGAGAACGATTCCTCCGTGACGATCGTGCCCTTCTTGCCTCCCTTTCCCGCCTTCAGGAGGTGGAGGCCGCCGTTAATCACGGTGTCAACGAGTTGCGCACAGAATCGAGAGTACGACTGTGAGGCCGTTATCTCGAAACGTCCCTGAAAAAGCCGACGGAGATCGTCTTCGCTATACCCGGGACGAACGTGACCGTGCTGTTCGTCGGTCTGCCCGAGCCGAAAGCGAAGCCTTCGAAGCCATCCCTCCTTTGGATTCGGCACATTCACGATCACGACTCCATCTTCCGTGAGAAGCGTTTCAAGCTCATCAATAAAACACTCATCGTGCTCAAGGTGCTCAAGCATATCGACCACCGCGATCACATCAAAGAAATTCTTTGGAAGCGCGGCGAGTCCCCCCTCTCCGTCACCGATCTCATACACCGGGTCACCAACCAGTGAGCGGATCGCCCGCACCGTTTCCGGAATGAGATCGGCGCTCGCCCACCTTCCTCCAAGCTGTCGCAACTTGTAGCTCAATACTCCGTTATCCCCGCCGATGTCGAGCAGGTTGAGACCCTCAAGCCGTGTCGGGAGAAACGCTCTCACCCGTCGAAGCTTCTCTTTCTTGAGCGGTGAGTGGGCAAAGAGCTCCTCCGCCCACTCCACGCGGGGAAGCGGTGCTCGTAAGGAATCACCACTTGCGTGAGAGGCGACCTGTTCCTGAGGTGCTGCCATTACTCCGTCCCCCGTCCAAAGAGATTCCGCCGTATTCGGGCGATCTGATCTCGGAGAAAAAACTTCACCGTCCTGCGCTTGTTGTTAAGCCAGAGCAAACGGTATCCCCCCTCTCCGAGAAAAAAGCGGAGTAGCTTCCCCCGAATACGGGGGAGAAAACACCCGATATGGGTGAGCATGTGGAGCTCTGTCTCGACAAACTGCACCCCTCCGTGATGAGGAAAGTGTGAGGAGGTCCGTCCGTAGTTTGGGATAGACTTTCCCTGTCGCCGATGGGTCTCAATCATCCGAAAGGCCCGCCACCGCTTCTCGGTCGCCATCTGCTTGTTGCAGGCGAGCGCCTCTTTTCGGGTAACGGATGCAGCGCCGATAGCTCCCGCCTCAAGCGCCTCTTGAAACGCGGCCTCTCCCCGTGCTGATCGGAGCAGAGCAAAGCTCCATCCATCGTGAAAGTCTATCTCATCCGTAGGGGGGGCCATCCACGGATCTCCTACGGCGATATCGGCGAACTCAGCGAGCGCGTCAAAACAGGTGAGACACCGGGCCGGGGTGTAGAGCCGGTACAAGATATTAATCATCTCCATCGACGAAGGCCGAAACCCCTTCTTCTCGCCGAAGTATACCGGATACGTTGAGCCATCGGCATACTGGAGATGAGGGGCGCCCGGATGTTTTCCGATCCGTGAAACAAATCGCTCAGCGCCTCTGGTTTTTTCTCCGAGTGAATCCCAGATAATACGAAATGCCTCATGCTCAATAGCAGCGTGGCAGAAGAGCCCTATCGTGAGCACTACCCGCTCCCGAAGTGCTTGCTGCAACTCCGCCGCCTTCTCAAAGCCGTGAATCTGGCACGGCAGTCCGACCAGGGCGTACCGACCCGGCAATCGTAAGATCTCTTCAAAGACGAGATTTGTGGGGCTGATCGCATACTTTGACTTCGTTGCCTGGAGAAGCTCTGCCTCACTCCGCGCGACCACCGGTTTCCCCTTCCAGATCTGATCCTCGTCAGACTGAATCACGACCGCACCGTCTATCTCACCACGCTTCAGCCGATCCACGAGAAGCGCGGTGACGAGCCCGCCACTCGTGGAACCAGCCCTGAGACTCTCATCGCTGGCGTGAGCAAGTACTGCCCTTTGGAACTCCCCGTGAGTCTCTTCCAGCTCAGGTTTTCGGCCAAACTTCTGCTCAAAAAGATCTTCGTAGGAGAACTCGTCCCCTGGGCACACCTTCACACAGAGATCGCAGTCGGTGCAGGCAGAGAGGTTTTTAACAGTAGGGTACTCCTCCTCATCGAGGGCAAGAACTCCCGTGGGACAGATCCCGACACAAGAACCACACCGGTGACAGAGCCCACCGTCAACGATACGAGAGAGCGCACGAAGCGCTCGGGGCTGCTCATCTTCTTTTTGAGGAGGCCATGTGAGCTCTCCCTGAAAAGGAGAGCTCACCCGGAGGGAATTCTCTTCTGGAAGTATGGGAAGACGGGGATGGGCCACAACCTCACTCTCTCGGCGACTGCAATGCTGGGTGTTCCACTCCCCTTGGCGAAAGAGGTGTCGTTCGCCTCGACAGAGTGTCCAGAGAACGTACAGCCTGCCTGAGGAGATGTCCAGCTAACCCATTGAAATTTCAACATGTTCAACAAAACAGCACCGCATAAATTTTGTCCCCTTTGGGCTCTTCGAGTATACTGCCTAAGGAGTTCAGGCAGTTAGCAGTTTGGCAAGATACTTGTAGTGGATGTAATACTCGCACGGAATGAACGACATCAGAGGCGAGAACGAGAGTAGAAGGTCGATTTTTTTGAGCTGGAGCACGCTCCACTACGAAAAACCCTTACCCCCCACTCGTATCTCCTGGAGATGTCTCAGACTACGGATGGTCGAAACGCAGAAAAACTCCGTTTTTTCGGAATATCTCTTCTCACTCACCTTTTTGAGAAGCAAGAGACGCCGAATGACGGATCAGGAATAGAGAGAGAACAACACCAGCAGATAAGGAAAGGTGACCATGCAAGACCACGAAGAGAATGGAATCATTAATCGGCTCTTTCAATCGTTTGAAGACCTTGAAAAGGCGATCGTCGGAGCCCGAAAGACCCTGGAAGAAAAAGAAGGCGTTCCAGAAGAGGTGGTAAAGCGGTTAAGTTCGTACGACACAATCCTCGAAAAGCAGCGCACCATGGCAACAGAGCTCTGCTCAAGCATCAAAGCAGGAGACTGGGGCGAAGTAACCCGACAGGTCGGATTGATCAACGGCCTCTCAGCGATGATCCGAGACGACGCACGAGCGATCCTCTCGTCGCTCTCGCTGAACAGTGACACAGAGGGAACAGAAGAAAAGCTGCACTACTGCTAGTAGCGAAACGCAGGGAGACAGAGCACGGAAGAGAGCTTCTTAGGCCAAGTCGGCTTGAGAAGCTCTCTTCTTATGAGGAGTCACCGTTTCTCTCTGTCGTTGCAGCCCCGTACTCCGAAGAGGTTTCAGAGAGCTGAGAGGCGAGATAGAGGGGAAGAGCGTGGATTTCCCGACTGTCGTGCCCCACGAACGAGAAGCGGACGACGCGTCGTTGACTCCCGCCAAGAGGAAAGCTTTTCATAGATATCTCTATATATTTCCAACATTTAGCTCTCTCTATTGGGAAAAGTGACGGTTGTTTTCATCACCATACTGGGGAAAGTAACGGTTGTTAAGGGCATAATTTTGGGAAAATTCCGGTGTTATTGCTCTTTTCCTGCGGGAGAAGTGATCGTTTACTGGGGATATGCACAACTTATGGCCGGCCCGACAAGCAAATCAGGCCTCATCCGAATCCGGGGTAGCGCTTATCTTGGTCCTGATGGTGGTCTCGCTCTGCACCATTATCATCACGCAGCTCACCTACACGAGCACCCTTGATACTCGCCTTCACCTGATCTCTCGTCGCTCTCTTGAGGCAGAGTACCTCTTAAAGTCGGTCGTAAATTTCGGACGGGCCATCTTAAAGGCTGATGTCTCGCCTGAAGACACCCCCCAGGATAGTTGGGCGATCTTCCAGCAGGGGCTTGAAGTCCCAAAAGAGGTGCTGAAAATCCGAGATCCCTCCGTGCGACTCGAGCTCGAGATTCGTCCTGAGGAATCAAAACTGCCGATTCAAATGCTGAGGGGTGGCGACAAGAGATGGCGAGATGTCTTTGTGCGCTTTTTCGAACGGATGGAGTTCGACACAGACGGAGCCACTGATGGAAGTGGGCTCTTTCCCGGTCGGGTCTTCACTGCTCGAGAGGTGGTGGCAAACCTGATCGACTATATGGATCGGGATGATGAGAGTTACGATGAAGACGATTTTCCAAGCGGGATCGAATCGGAGCTCCCAGAAGGAACCTTTCCCAATAAATCGATAAAATGGCTCGGCGAGCTCTCTGCCGTTCCGGGAATGAACGCCGACCGCCTCCGCCGTGTCTCGCCCTTCCTCACGAGGAGCGGCGTTGGCAAGATCAATATCAACTTTGCGCCGCAGATTATCCTCGAATCTCTCCACGAAGAGATCGGCTCCGCAGAGGTCCAGGCGATTCTCCAACTGAGAGCCGAAGTTTCCCTCGACGACCAGAACAAAGTAGCGGAGCTCACGCCCATCATTGGACAAGATGTCATGTCTCAGATCCTCAGCCAGACCTCCGTGAACAGCTCGTGGTTCCAGATCCTCGCCAAAGTCGACTACGGAGCCTCAACCTCCTTCATGCGAGCATACGTCTCGCAAAACAACCCCGGCGAACTCCCAACCATCCGAATTTCCGAGATATTTTCCTAACCCCCGTTGGTGCGTGGCACCTCTCGGTTGGTACCGGGTACCATGAAAATCGCCTTTTGGGTGGTGCGTGGCACCTTTTGGGCCCTTTTGGGCGCTTGAATTTTCGGGAGGGGGTTGGCTTTCTGCTCCTGTTTTTGGCATAGTAGGCGGCTGACCGAGGATACTACGGAAGAGTAGAGTTATGGCACGACGATGTTCAATTTCAGGAAAGCAGGGACAGTTCGGAAACCGCGTGAGCCACGCGAAGAACCGCACCAAACACCTTTTTAAGCCGAATCTTCAATCACGGCGTATCTTTGTGCCTGAGTCCGGTCACCCTGAAGGGGGTCAATTCGTTCGGGTGAAGGTCTCGACCCGGGTTCTTCGAACGATGGACAAGCTCGGTGTGCGAGCAACGCTACAGAAGTACGGGCTAACGCTGAAGGATATCCGCAGCTAGATCAGTCTTTTTGAGATCAGATCTTTTTAGAATTAGTGAGTCGAAGCTCTCTTCCGTGAGGTGGTGTGCTTACGTGAGGTGGTCGCGCTCTTCTTCCGCACGTGGAGCTGAATCCTGGGAAAATCCCCCAGCCGCCGTGTATTCGGTGTCGGAATCGCGCGGGAGGACGTCATCTTGTGGGAACGTGGACACGTCCCCCTCTGAGCCCTCCTCAGCAACAGAGTCCATGCTTGCCTGACCGCCAAAGAAGGCCGTATTCACTCCGATAATAATCAAACAGATTCCAAATACCTTCTTGAGCAGGTCTGCGGGGAGGGCGCTGCTGCTGTAGGCTCCGATCACGGCACCGATAATGGAGGCCGGCGCGATGATATACACCGTTGGGAGGTGAACGTTGCCGACCCAATAGTGCTTGACAAACCCCGCGGCTGCACTCGGGACGATGAGCGCGAGCGAGATACCGATCGCCGAATGAATAGGGATTCCAGCGAGGTACATCAAAACTGGCACGTAGATGACCCCGCCGCCAATACCGAGCAGACCGCTCGAAAACCCGGCTCCAAGGCCGAGCAAAACAAGAAGGGCTATATTCATCAATACTTCTTCAAAAGAAAAAGAAGAGGCGACCGCTTTTCGGCTACGTCTCTACTGCGCCACATACTATAGCAGACACCACTACCGTCCGGCCAGGCCAAACGCCGTATTACTGAAAGAAGGAATCAACGAGTACGGCTTTGCCTGACACAAAATGAAAGAGGTATTCTTCTGAACAACGCGCTACCGGGTCGCACCCTGAGAGAAAACCTCTTCATCTGCATCAAAAAGGAGTGGTGGATTTCTCAGCTGAACTCCCGCCTGCTTGACTCTGAGCCAGATATCGCGCGAAATCTCCTTGTTCTCCTTCGTGAGGAGCTCTCCAATATTCGGGATACTCAAGACATAGTGCATGGCGCTCACCACGGTGACAGCAGCCACAGACCCATCGGTCATCCGATCACGCAACGAGAGCAAAAACTCCTTCAGCTCTTTATTCGTAGAGATCACGTCATTCTCGTGAGAAGGCACGGTGCCGGCAGGCCCCTTCTTTCGTTGCGCTGCCGTGGTCTTTTTCTCTTTTGACTCAGCACTCTTCTGCTTCACCATTCCCTCACTCCTTTCCTTTTATCCTTCACTGACTACGATACCAATCGCAGAGCGAGAACGGAAACCCCCATTCCTCTGCTCAACGGCCAATCACCTTCGCCCACATAAGATTCAAACTGGTTATGAAGGGATGCCCCCTCTGAGAAAAATAGTCCTCTTCCCCCCAGAACCACGCTCTATCCAGCCTGCTGCCGCTCAAGCACCTCACTGAGATCAAATTCTTGAGCAATCCGTTCGGTGGCCTGTGTCACCAAGCCGGGGAGCTCCTCAAGGGAGGCGGAGAGGAATTCTGAGTCCCGCTCGAGCGCATCGAGCACTGCTAACTGTATTCCATAGGCAACGAGGAGCCTCCGATTGAGCAATCGATGACCGACTGCTCCCTTCTCGGATGACTCTTCGCTCCTCTTCTCCCCAGAAATCCCTGAAGCGACCACAGCGCTTTCCTGAAATGGGGGCACGACCTCCTCCGGCTCAGTTGGAGTTACCGGTGCGCTCGCCTCCGGCTGAGCCTCCTCCGTGAGCTGACCAGACGGAACCTCACTGACGGCAACTGCCGATGCACTATCTGACGGTGCACTATCTGACGGTGCACTCACCGCTCCTCCCTCCAAGAGAAACTTCTTCACTTCCCGGGTAAAGGTTGGAAACTCTACCGGCACTTTAAAAGCGGTAGCAAAAAGCGCCTCTTCTGCAAGTCCCTCCAGGTCTGTGACGAGACGACACACCGGAACTCCAGAGAGGGTGGGATGCCCTTGCAAGCTCTCGGCGAGCTCTCGCCCCGCTCCTGTTTTCCCTCGAAGGTCTTCCTCAACGAGAATGATAACCGGCGCGGGGTCATTCAAGAGTTCTGCCTTTGCGGCAGGAACCGTCGTCCCTCCCCTCACACTCATCTTGAGAAGGCTGAGCGATGTCTTGATATCTCCTATCGTCTCCGCATCAGACGCCAGCACCACACACCCTTTCCCCTCAAGATCCATCTTTCCTCCTCTCTTTCTCGTTCTTCACGAGAAATCTTTTCAGCTTTTTGATTCCTTCTCTTCCTCACCGTCTTCGGCCTCAGCGGCTCGTTCATACTTCTCGGTGAGGTACAGGTCATACGGCGAGAACTCCACTGCGACGCTATACCGGAGCGGATGATCGAGTGGATCCACCAAGAGTGGCCCCTCCATGATAACTCCCTCCGCGGCGATTCGTCGTGGCTCCACTCCGAGTTGAACTAGCTCGTCTCCAAGCGCTTCTGCCCTCCGTTCGGCGAGATACCGAGCATAAGAGCTCTCCGGATCAGCACTCCGGACATACACCTTCAGCGAGTACCGTGACCACCCAAACCGTTCGCGGTGAATGCGAAGTATCTCTTCCAGAAGTGGTCGAGCCGTAGGGCGAAGTCGTACCTCGTCGTCTCGAAAGAACACATCGGCCGGAAAAATATCACGGGCGGGATGGAGCTCCGCCCGCCGCTCATAGTGATCCGCGAGAAACTCTTGGGCAAAGGCCCGTCCCCGCTCACGCCGAATCGATCTCGAGAGCCTCACGAGTTCATCTTCAAAACGATCCTGCACCATTCCTCTGAGACCACCAACGAGGGCACCAAAGCCAGCCCCGATAGCAACCCCAGGTCCCGTAGTCGAAGCGATCTGCGCCCCGGTGACTGCACCAGCGCCGGCGCCAGTCGCCGCACCGAGCAACATCCCCTCTCCCTGCTTGTCAGGACCGGGCCGAGGGCCGACGCATCCGGCAAAGAAGACAACGGTCAGAACCAGGCTTCGTATCCTCATAGAACCCCCTTGGGCACCTCATCAAAAGTGAGCTCTCGCACCGGATACCCTCTCAATGAGGGAGAGCTCTTTACCGCCTTCCGGATCTCTTGCAAGGCCTCCGAATCTCCCACGATCACAATGCGAAACGCTTCATCCTTCCACCACCGTTCCGCAACCGCTTGAACGTCCGCCGGCTTTACCTCAAAGATCCGCTCCAGATACCGCTCATCGTAATCCTCCGGATACTCCAACATCTCGAGGATAACGATCCGCTCTAGTATCTGGGATGGCGAGCTGAAGCGAAACACAAAACTGTTCTGTGCTGCCAACTGCATCGTCTCGAGCTCTGCCTCCCCGGGAGGAGTTGCTTGAATACTGTTCAGCTCCTCAATCGCCTTCAGCAGCGCCTCATCAACAGATTCAGACTTCGTCTGAATAAAGAGTAGATTCTCTCCCTTCTCCACATTCGGCGAGATCACCCCGTAGATGGTGTACGCGAGTCCGAGATCCGCCCGAACCGATTTTGTGAGCCGCGAATCCAATCCATCTCCGAGAATGTTGTTCAACAGCCGAATCCCATAGCGATCCTCAGTATGACGCCTCGGCCCCGGTTGAATGGCATAGATATTTGCCTGAGTAAAATCTCCTTCGATCAGGTAGATACCTGGTGCTGAGGGACGTGGAAGCTTTGCTGTTCGCTGAAGAAGCCCCCCCCGTGGCTCCCAGTCAGCAAAGGCCTGCGCGATCCCATCAGCCACCCGCTCCCGATCAATTTTCCCGGTAACCACAAACGTTGCTCCATCAGGGCGAACAAACTTCTTGTGCCGCCGAAAGAGTTCATCTCGCGTTATCCACTTCACATCTTCAGAACGGAGGACTCCACCGTACACCGAGTCCCCATACATCAACGTACTCGCCGTCGTCCTGGCGACACTTACCGGATCATCCTTTCGTCGCCGGATGGCATCCAATGTCTGAACCTGAAAGAGAGAAACCCGGGTGGGATCAAATCGGGGTCGCCGAACCACATCCGCAAAGAGTTCAAGCACCTCTTCAAAGTCCCCACTCAAGGCATTAAAAGAGACCGTCCCGTACTCCCGGCCATATCCAGAGCTCACGGCCGCCGCCAACTCGAGGAGCCGCTCGTCGAGCTCTTCCGGCGAAAGCTCCTCTGTTCCTCCGACTCGCATGAGGCTTCCCATCGCACTCACGAGACCCGTTGCCTTCGTACCATCAGAGAGGGTGCCACCCGGCAAAAAGAGGGTCCCAGAGACGATCGGGATCTCCTCATCTCGGAGAAAGAGCACCCGCAGGCCATTCGGCAACTCCCACTCCTCTGGTTCGGGTCGGTGAATCTCTACCAACTCGGGCGCCCCTTCCAAAAACCGCTTCGCTTCGGATCGCAACAGGCGATCCGAACCAGCCCCCCCTCGCTGACTCGCGCAGGAACACAGCATACACCCGACGAACACCACCACCGACACGAGTCGGACCAGGGTGAAAACGACGCGTTGAGGAGATTTTGAAAGACTCATATCACCATTCTTCCACATACCGACTACCTCTCACGCTCAAGAAAGCCAACCGTTCGATTATCGCGACGAAGGATCCGTCCTGCGGCCTCCCGCACCTCTGCCGGGGTAAGCGCCACCATCTCTCGATACCACTGAAGCGTCGCCCGCCAACTTCCATACTTCTGCTCCACATCGATCAACTCACGCGCAAGTCCCATATTACTCTTCATCCCGACGAGCGCCGACTTCAGCAGGGAGCGCTTGGCGATCCGAAGCCGTCGCTCATCGAGCGGCTCTGCAAGCATCTTCTGGAGCGCTCGATCAAGCACCCCTAGCACCTTCGCATTCGAATGCGGAGCGATCGGCTCTGCATAGAGCACGGCAAGATTCGGGTACATATCTCCTGGAGCATCAAAGTAGCCAACCTCTGAGGCGAGCTTCTTGTCCAAGACGATCTCCTTGTACAATGGAGCGATTCGATTGCCAAAGGCAACTTCGAGAAAGAGCGAGAGCGCCACCTCGTCAGGATCAGGAAAGATCGGCTTGTGGTAAGCAGCCACCACGATCGGCTCGGCATCATACGGCACCGTAAACCGACGCTCTTTCTTCTGCGGCGGTTCAACCGCCACCGGAGGCTTCGGCCGTGGCCCACTCGACACCCGACCGAAGTATTTCTCCATGACCGGGATCGCCTCCTCAAAGCGAAGATCTCCCACCACCGAAACCACAATATTCGAAGCCACATAGTACTCCCGGTGCAGATCAAGCACATCGGATGGCTGAAGAGCGCGGAGGTCTCGCTCGTACCCGATCACTGGATGACGGTACGGATGGACGGCAAAGGCCTCTTGTAACAGCTCGGCATAGAGCTTCCCGGAAGGCCGATTTTCATACCGCGCACGACGCTCCTCAAGCACCACATCTCGCTCCTTGTAGAACTGTCGCGCCACCGGCCGGGTAAGCCGTTGAGACTCAATCCAACACCAGAACTCAAAAGAAGAATTCGGAAAACTGGAAAAGTAGTTCGTCAACTCCTTAGAAGTCGTGGCGTTCATCCCCGACTGCCCCCACTTCCGATACAAACTCGTAAAGGCAGCGATATCCCAGATCTCCTCAAGCTCACGGAGCAGCGCTGTTACACGAAGCTGCTGATCCGGTGAAAGCGCCTTCCCCTGCTCTTGGAGGAGCACCTCCTGCCCTTTGAGTTCTTCAAGCTCGCGCAGAAGCTCGCGTTCACGTTCAAAATCTGAAGTTCCGATCTCAGGCGTCCCCTTAAAGGCGAGGTGTTCGAAAAGATGCGAAGCACCCGTCTTCCCGGAGAGCTCATCGATCCCTCCGACCCGGACCGAAACAACACCAGCAAATATCGGAGCAAAATCTCTCTCGTAGAAGAGCACCTTTACTCCATTGCTGAGCACATGCTCGCGCACCCCCTTCCGCAGCTCCGCGAGGGAATCCAGCGAGAGCGGCTCAGGCTGCTGCGCATGAGACGAAACCGCTTTTGGTGAAGCAAAAACCGGGAACGCTCCAAAAACGAGCGAAAGCAAGAACAGGAAGAAAGAGTAACCGCCGAACGTTCGGTTCATAAAAAACACCCTTATCTCTGAAAGACACACTCTCAAAGGAAATCTTGGACATCGAGCAGAGCGCGATCAAGATAACGCCCACACAGAGCGACATGTTCTCACCGCCGATAGGATCCGACAAGAGAGGGTCTCGATGCTGGTAGTGCTTTTTGGACTATTTTTTGGCAAACGGAAGAGAGACACGGGCAAGAGATCCCCCGCCTTCACGGCTCTCAAGGGTGAAGCACCCCCCGTGAATAGCGGCATACCGCTTCACCAGGGCAAGACCAAGCCCTCCCCCCTGCTGCTCAAGCTTTTCGCGGTTGATCTGACCGAAGGTATCACAGGCCCGCTGAACCTCCGACATATCAACCCCAATTCCCCGATCACGAACTTCAATACCGACCTCCCCATCTCTCGGAGTGAGCACCACCTCAACCTCCTTTCGATCCTCAGAGAACTTCATCGCGTTCTCCAACAATCTCCAGACGAGTTCCTGAACCTGCGGGGTATAGATTCGAGCTTGCTGCCCACTACTGTGATCATGGAACTGCACCTGAAATCCCTTTGACTCCAATATCTCTCTCCTCGACTCGAGCAGTTCCCCTACCAGCTCACCAACTCCTATGACTTCAGCGCGAGTATCATAGAGCCGCTGAGCGATCCCCGCTTCAACCTGCTGCATCAACATGAAATCATTCACCAACTTCTCAAGCCGTTGACCGCCTCGTTGGATCGCTTCCAGGAGGGACTGCGCTTTATCCTTTTGAAGGGTTTCTGGTTGATCAAGAAGAAGTTCGGTTCCGGTATTGATCGCCACCAGCGGCGTCCGAAACTCATGCGAGAGGGTGTGAATCACCCGCTTCCGAAACTTCTCATTCTTCTCCGCATTCTGCGTCTTGATCCCCCGGGAACGAGCGATCTTCCCCTTCACCATCGCCAACAGCCGCTGCGGATCAAAGGGCTTGGTGATATAGTCATCAGCCCCCGATTCAATCCCCGCGTGCACCTCCTCTTGCTCCGAAAGTGCGGTGAGAAAGATAAACGGGATGTGAGAATACTCAGCGACGGAACGCACCTTCTCAAAGAAATCGTGACCATTGAGCACCGGCATCATCACATCACACACGATGACATCGGTATCGTCCTGCTCCAGCAGCTCCAGCGCCTCCTTCCCGTTGTTTGCGGAACGAACCTCATACTTCTGCGATGCAAAGAGCGAGCTCAGTACATTCACGATCAGCGGGTTATCATCAACAACGAGGATCGACGGAGGTCGTTCCTCTCTTTCCGTAGGGTGCGTTTCCAAACCGGTTCCCATCCAATGAGCTTGCGCGAGTACGCAGATATATCCTTAAGGAGTACATCGACCTTCCTCGCCCGATTCTTAACGCCTTTTTTCTAGTGAAATCACTGGGTTAATCAGAATTTCTCGTAGAAATCTTCAACCATTCAGGCCCCCTACCGGCAGATGTTCGACAAATCTCTATCACACCGTTATCTTCCTTCTGCGAAACAGGAGAGAGGAGGCTACGGTGACAGAAAGTATGGAAGAGCAGAAAGCTGGAACAACGGCAGCGCTGCTGGCGCTCTTTCCGGGACAGGGAGCCCAAGCTGTTGGCATGGGACAGAGCCTCTTCTCCTCATCAGAAAAGGCCAAGGCCCGCTTTCAAGAAGCAGACGACCTCCTCGGAGAGGCGCTCGGAAAGCCGCTCTCTTCGATCTGCTTTGATGGCCCCATTGAGCAGCTCACCCAGACCGAGGTGACCCAACCAGCCCTTCTCACCGTGAGCACGATCGCCTTTGAGGCGTGGTGTGAAGAGAACGACCGAGATATGATCGCCGTTGCTGCTGGACACAGCCTCGGAGAATACTCCGCGCTCGTTGCCGCAGGAGCCCTCGCCTTCGGCGACGCCGTTCGCCTCGTACACGCGCGAGGCTCCTTTATGCAAGAAGCCGTTCCAGCCGGAGAAGGGGCGATGGTTGCCGTTCTCGGCAAAGAGCTCCCTGAAATTGAAGCGGCTATCTCCAACGGATCATACTCCACCCTTGAAGTCGCCAACATCAACGCCCCAGGTCAGATTGTGCTCGCCGGATCCGCCACAGACGTCGATCGCTTTCTCACCGACCAGGAAGGGTGGAAAACAAAACTGCTCCCCGTAAGCGCCCCCTTCCACTGCTCCCTCATGAAACCCGCAGAAGAAGCACTTGCTCCTCTTTTACGGGAAACGGACTTTACCGCAGCCCGCTTTCCGATCATCCAGAACGTGACCGCAACCTCCACCACCGATCCGGAAACGCTCAGAGAAAACCTGATCGCCCAGGTGTGTGGCTCGGTTCGGTGGGTAGAGTGCATGGAAACCGCCAAGAGCACCTTCGGAGTCCAGGGAGCGAAGGAGTTCGGAAGTGGCAAAGTGCTCTCAGGGCTCCTCAAACGGATCGACCGAAGCCTTCCTTGCGAAGTATACGGAAATGAGAAAGCCTAACCCATATGAAAAAGCAAGCGACCTCACCCCGAGAAACGTCCCCCCAAGATCGCCCTCCCCTCCTTCGAGAGATCGGGAACACCCCGCTCATCCCATTAAAAACGGAGAGCGAAGCAACCATCCTGCTCAAGCTTGAGTACCTCAATCCCGGTGGCAGCATCAAGGATCGCGCCGCGCTCTTTATGATCGAAGACGCCGAACGGCGCGGACTTCTCCAACCCGGCGGGACGATCGTCGAAGGCTCATCGGGGAACCAAGGGATCGCCCTCGCCATGATCGGTGCCGTGAAGGGGTATCGGGTCATCATCGTCGTCCCCAACCACACGAGCACCGAGAAGAAAGCCGCCCTCCGAGCCTACGGAGCCGAGCTGCACATCGCACCGGACGCAGCAACCCACGATGACCCCTCCTCCTATAGCGAAACCGCTAAACGGCTCGCTCGGGAGATCCCCGGGGCCTTCATGCCGAACCAGTACTACAACGTCAAGAACGCCGAAGCCCACTACACCTCGACCGGCCCTGAGATCTGGGAGCAAACGGGCGGTAAAATTACTCACTTCTTCTCCGGAATGGGAAGCTGCGGAACGATCTCAGGGGTAGGAAGGTTTTTAAAAGAACAGAACCCAACGATCACCGTTATCGGTGCTGACAGCGCCCACTCACTCCTCTCTGCGGAAACCCCTCGCTCTTACATCACGGAAGGGATCGGAGTTGACGTCATCTCTGATGTCTTAAACCGCACCGTCATAGACGAAGTGTCTGCGATCTATGACGAAGAAGCCTTCCACTTCGCGCGGGAATACGCCAAGAAAGGTTTTCTCGTCGGACCGAGCAGCGGTGCCGTCCTCTGCACTCTTGAACGGTGGATCACCGAAACAAACGGTCGCACCCTCACCGCCGGAGACACCGCCGTCTGCATCCTCGCCGACTCTGGCAGGGCCTACCTCAGCAAGCTCTTCGAAATACAGATGAGCGAAGCAGACCTCGAAGCCTACCAAGAGCAGCAGCGCACACGACAGCCCCGTGTTGCTACGCATTAGGAAGGGTCGCAAGGCTACACCACGAGATCACTGCTCGCGACGACGGGGCCCGACGACTCGCCATCCTCAAGCTCCAGGGCGAGCTCTTCGACGATCTGAGTTGGAGCACGGTGTTCTCGAGAGAGATACGGGGCGACCTCATCAAAGGTCGTTCGTCCACTCCGCACCGCCGCGAGCGCTTCCTCCTCAAGCGTTCTATATCCATATTCTCGAGCCACCTCTTCCAACTCTGCGGCACTCGCCTGATCGTGAATCAACTGCTCGACCTCACTTCCCACTTCCAGGTAGCTATAGAGGGCGGCTCTTCCGCGAAACCCCGTGTAGTGACACGCCTTACACCCCGCTCCGACGACAAGCTCTTCAGACTCCACCTTAAATTTTTTCATCAGATGGGCGTGTCGATCCAGATACTCCGCACCGGGCGCTCCCTCGCACTCGGGACACACCGTTCGCACCAGACGCTGGGCGATGACCCCGGCGAGGCTACTTGAAATCAGATAGGGCGGTGCATTCAGGTCATAGAGACGGGTAATCGCAGCGAGCGCATCGTTCGTATGCAACGTTGAGAGCACCAGGTGCCCCGTCTGAGCCGACTGCAAGGCGATCTTTGCCGTCTCTTCATCTCGGATCTCTCCGATCATAATCACATCGGGATCTTGGCGGAGAATAGCACGTAAAGCCGAGGCAAAGGTCACACCTGCACTCTCATGAACCTGAATCTGTTGTACCCCTGGAACGCGGTACTCAATCGGATCCTCCACCGTCTCGATATTACATGTCCCATTCCGAAGACGATTCAAACAGGTATAGAGCGTCGTCGTCTTTCCGGAGCCGGTCGGGCCAGTAACGAGAAACATCTTCCCCTTCATGGCGAGAACCGAGGATACCGCCTGCTCCACATCGGGAGGCAGGCCGATATGGTCAAAAGTCAGATCAGAGCTCTCACTGCTCAGCAACCTCAGGACAACATTCTCCCCGTATCCAGTAGGAACACACGAGACTCGAACATCAAGCGCGTGGCCATCGATCTGCACCCCGAAACGACCGTCTTGAGGGCTTCGGTGATCGGCGATGTCCATCCCAGAGAGCAGCTTCATCCGAGAGATCACCGCTGCCTGGAGTCGGTGTGGCACCTCCATAATGGAGTGCAGCACCCCATCGATCCGAAATCGGACATCGAGAGAACCATCAGTGGGCTGCAGATGAATATCACTCACCCCCGCCTGGTAGGCATCCGCCACGAGCTTGTTGCAGAGCCGAATCACCGGCTTCACCTCGGAGTGCTCCAGGGAAGAGGTTAACTCATTCGCTTCGGTTGGCGTGAGGATCTCTATCGCATCGTCATACGCTTCATCGTCGGTGTCGAGCGTATCAAACTGAATCCGCGAAGGCGGAATATGCTCGCGAAGCAGGCACATCACCTCCCGTTCCGTTGCCGCAACCGGAGTCCCCTTCACCTCGAGTGCAAAACAGAGCCGCTGAAACGCATCAAGGTCCACTGGATTCGCCATCGCCACCGAGAGTCCCCCGTGATCCTCCCAGAGTGGCACCATCTTCTTTTCCCAACAGAGCTGCGTATCGATCCGACACTCGTACTCCCCAATCGCAAGCTTCGCTTTCGTCTCCGGACACTCCAGATCAAGCACCACGATATCGAGATGCTCCGCAACACACCTCACCGCCTCCCGCTCATCGAAACGTCCCTGCTTCGACAACAACCGAATCGGCAACTCAGCCTTGCCATCATAGACACTCCGCTGCGGCTCCTCTTCCAACACCCCCAGCCGCACCAACAACCGCACCAGAGATTCTCTCGCTTTCACCGTCTCTTCCCCTCCATGGCACCATTCCAAAGAGCACATCAAACCGCATCTCACGAACACAGTTCTACCTACTCAAGGAAAGAGTCGGCCCCCCAGAAAAGAAACTAGAGAACAACTTTTTATTCTCAACCGCTCAGACCGACCAGAAGGCGCAGACCCCCCCATCTTGTAGATCCAATATCCGATTTTGAATTGACAACCCTCTGAGATTATTCTAGTATTTTCAAATGTTTAGGAGAGAGATCCAAAGCCGTCTCACCGAGTATGCTGCAAATTACAAGGCTATCGCCCTTGTTGGTCCGCGACAGTCCGGGAAAACAACGCTTGCAAAAGCCACCTTCCCGAAGCACCGGCACCTCTCGCTCGAAAATCCTGACACCCGTGCGAGAGCTCAAGAAGATCCCCGCTCTTTTCTCTCCTCGAGTGATGAGGATCTAGTTATTGATGAGATCCAGTACGCACCTAACCTCTTTTCGTACCTCCAGGAGCGAATCGATGACAAAGGCGATCAGCGCCAGTTTATCCTCACCGGATCGAATAGTTTTCAGCTCAATGAACGGATCTCACAGTCTCTTGCTGGTCGAGTACGAATCCTCACCATTCTTCCCTTTTATCGAGAAGAGCTTCCCCGGGAGCGACAACCCACCTCCCTCGAGGACGCGCTCTTTCAGGGAGGGTATCCGCGAATCTACGATGAACATCTTCAACCGCGGGACTGGTACGGTGACTACTACGGAACGTATGTCCAAAAAGACGTTCGAACTCTTCTCGCGGTGGAAGATCTCTCCCTCTTTGATCGGTTTATGAGAATTACTGCCGGACGAGTCGGACAGCTTTCAAACTTCTCGAGCATCTCTACTGAAGTTGGAGTGAAACAGCCAACGATCAAGCGGTGGACCAGCGTTCTCGAAACAAGTTTTATCCTGACCCGCCTTGAACCCCATTTTCGAAACTTCAACAAGAGGATCATCAAGTCTCCAAAGTATTACTTCTACGATACGGGTCTCCTCTGCTATCTCCTCAGAATTCAGTCCCCTGAACAACTTGAACATCACCCCCTCCGAGGGGAGATATTTGAAAACTGGGTCGTCTCAGAGATGCTGAAGGCGATCTCTGCCCGTGCAAAAGAGCCCGCCACCTACTTCTGGAGAGATCAACACGGCCATGAAATCGATATCGTATTCGACCGCTCAACCCACCTCGAACCAATAGAAGTCAAGATCGGCAGCACCTTCCAAAAGGACTGGATAAAAAACATCCACTGGCTCAACGAACTCCAAAACCACAACTCCGGCCGCCTCATCTACGGCGGCTCCGAATCGTTTACCTTCCAAGGCGTGCAAGTAACCCCATGGTCATCCCTCGTCTCCGAAAGCACCGAGCTGTAGTTTCCGTGGAGTTGGCTCAAGCTAATCCGAATCCACCAATATCCTTATTGGCCGCGAGAGTCCTTCTCAGCCGTAGCATTCCGAATGATCACCTCGTGAGAACTGACAAACTCCTGATCAATGCCAAGCCTCTCTTTCGTCCAGAGCGACTGAAAGTCAGCAGAAAAATCAGCCTGCCCTCCAACGATAAATTTGTTCATCACTTCCCCATCAACCAGCAACTCGGACAGCACTGGAGAGGTAAGCTCGACATTGGCCTTCAACCGCCCAACCAAGACAAAGACGTTCTCCATATCAAATACTTGGGACACCAACATCTCAAATTCACGATAGAAGCAGTAATAACTGTTCAATTTCTGCATCCTTGAGAGTATCTTTCGTTACTGACTCCGCGAGTAAAGTACGTGCTACCCTTCGAAAGGTCTCACCACACGGTGCATCAATCTGCTGTATCTTCCTCCAAAGGCCGATCACATAGTCAGAAGACTTGCCCGAAGAATCAAAAAGAATACCTTGAATTAAACAGCGGAATACATCAGCCCCTTCTCTTTCTAAGTGATCTACAAAAAGTTCGGCAAGAACATCAACAACAGTACTGTCAGTACGATAAAGGATCATGAGGTTGTTGAGACCAGAATCAGTTTGTTGTTGAGCATTTTTTATCACCGTCTTCTTCAGCTCCGGAGTAACTTGTCCCATCTGCAACAAAGCCGCTACAAGGTCTTCTTTCAAGTCATCGTCAGTCTTGCAAAGGTACAAAGCTCTATAGAGCTCTGCTACTATCCGTTCGTCACCAACCTGTTCAAGAACGAAAAGTGCAATTCCGCGCATCCTGGTATGATTAAAGAGCTCGTCTAAGAGAATATCTTCAAAAGGTCCCTGCTCATCTTCTGGCAACCTTTTCCAATACCAAACTAAAGCTTCAGAATGTTCATACCACCCATTCTTATAGTGCCGAAATCGTTCGTTTATATAACGGTATCCATCATAAATATTCTCGATATTCTCGTGTGTCATCGGCGCACCGAGACGAAGAATTTTTTTTATGAAGACATTATATATAACCTCTACTCCTTGCTGATATATACTTGCTGTTAATCTGCGAACGTCCACAACTTTATCACTATCAAGAAAATTTAAATCCTCGAGAACAGCTTATCTTCTCGTTTACAAAAAACCTTCCTATTCTTCGTATTGTTGAAGTCTTTCACGAATCATCTCGATTTTTTCGTCTCCAAGCTCATCACGCACCAAAGGTTGTTCAAGGTGTTCCTCCACCATTCGGAGAAATTCTCTTCCACTATTTGGGTCAATATCTCGTATGCGCTCATGTATCCGAACCAACAGCTGGGGAGACTTATCAGAACAATCATCTACTAAACTCGTAGCACAAGATAAAGCATACATCGTATCGCCTCTCCTCAGCTTCTCAACAATCAGCTCTGGAAGAAGATCCAATATGTCGCGATCAATATCGGCAAGTAAAAAAAGATTGGTGAGCCCGAACGGAGCAAAGTCTTGCGCATCTTTAATAACCGTTCTCTTGAGCTGCGGAGTAACCTGTCCCATCTGCAGTAAAGTCCCTACAAGCTCTCCCTTCCAGTCATCCTCAACTTTACAAAGATGAAGCTCTTTATAGAGCTCTGCTATTATTCGTTCGCCACCAACCGCCCCAAGAACCGAAATTCCAATGCCGCCCGTTCTAGTACGATTAGAGATTTCTTCTAACAAGATGTCTTCAAGAACCCTCTGCTCATCCCTTGGCAACCTTCGCCAAAATCTGATGAGAGCTTCAGAATGCTCATACCCCCCGTCTTTGTAGCCTTTAAATCGTTCGTTGAACGAGCGAAGTGCATCACGGAGTGCATCACCAACAGGTTGGTCTTTCATCGGCGCACTGGCAAGAACGAGCCCTTCCCAATGATGGCGTCATACATAACCTCTACTCCTCCCCCTCCTCGCTTATAGACATTTCCTGTCAATCTGCGAACATTGACAACTTTATCACGGTCAAGGGAACTCTTGCCTACTTTGAACAGTTTCTCTGCCGTGTTTGCCTGCGGTAAACCTAACTCAATCCCAGCCTGTAGAGGGCTCAGATCTCCTCTTGTTGTAAGATAGTTTACGTCAGTTGGTCGACCAATTTTCTCACCTTTTTCAATCAGTTTTCCCACCTTCTGACTCGTATACACATAAAGATCCTCAGGCAGCTTATCGAACTCTGCGTCGATTCTTCTCTTGAACACCGTGTCGAAAGTCTCTACACCACCATCGAGATTCTTCGCTACCGTTCCTTTCGCCGTCTTTGAAGCACCTCTTCCTCTGGCGATAAAGTTCCCGGCTTTCTGTAGCTGGGCCTTGACGCCGGTGCCGAGTTTTTTGGCGGCGGTGAGGGCGGGTTTGGTGAGGGCTTTGCCGGTGTTGGCGGCGGCTTTGGCGGCGGTGCGGATCTTGGCGGCGGCTTTGGAGCCCTTTACGGCGTAGGCCGCTGCTCGGATCCCGAGGCCGGCGGTGCCAAAGCTTGAGGTATTGGCAGCAAGGGACGCAGCGGTGAGCGCCATCGCTGTTCCGTACTCTGCCGGGGTGATCTGCCGGGTAACCACCTGATAGGTATCGTAGGTGACCGAGAGGGCATCAACGAGGAAGCCCACGAAGAGGCCCTGGGGATCAAAGCGGTTGACCGGGTTGTTCTTCGCATAGAGATAGACGTTAAAGCCATCAGCGAAGTTTGCTGGGTCTCGATTGATATACCGGCCGAGAGCGGGGTCATAGTAGCGAAAACCGTGATAATCGAGATTGGTGCTCTCGTCCCGCTCCTTCGTAAAGGCTCGCCGCGTATTGGGAGTACTCCCGGTAGACGCACGGGTGACCCCAAAAGCGTCAAACTGTTCGGTTGAGGTTACTGATCCCGCAGTGTCGGTGAGCGCAACGGTATTTCCGATATGATCGGGACAGAAATACTCATCTTCTTCGAGGAGATCCCACGGATCCACGGTATTGCTCTGGGGATCCATCGGTGTATACCGAGCAGTATATACGATCGCAGAGTTTCCTCCGCCGAGGTCATTGCCCCGAATATAATCGACGGTTGGAAAGATCCCTTCCTGCTCCTGAAGCGAGAGCCCTTCGCTGTAAACAAAATAGGTCTCTCTCCCCCCTTCCCGTTTCCGAATCCTTCGGTTCCGATAGTCATACTCGGCACGGAGGACTTCATTTCCCCCCTTTTCAACCGAGAGCAAACGGTTGTTCGTGTCCCAGGTGTAGTTCGTATCCGGAGTCGCCCCCGTAAGATCTTCTCGTCGGGTGAGGTTTCCGTTTTCGTCGTAGGTGAAACGCTTAATAAGAGATCGAGGGGTTCGAATGTATCCACTATACAACGAGATCAGCTCATTTCGCTCATTGTACTCGTGTCCCGTGACCTGCCCATTCTCTATGGAAAAGAGGCGATTTCCTGCCAAGTCGTAAAAGAAAAATCGTGAAAGTCCTGGGCGTGTCTCAGTGATCAGGCGGTACTGCTCGTCGTAATCAAAGAGCGTCAGTTCAGGAGCTGCTCCGTTCAGAGATTCAAACATCCCGATGCGATTCTCTGTGAGGTCGTAAAGGAAAAGCGTTTCGTAGACGGGCCCCCTACCTCCCGAGCCGATAGACCACCGAGAGGAGCGAACGGTGAGCCGATTCAGCGCATCATAGACAGAGGTAGTTCGTACACCGTTCGGCTGGGAAGTAAAAATAACATTTCCATTGCCATCATAGCGGAAGACCGTTGTCTGGTCATCAGTGGAGAGGCCGGGATCAAGGCCCGTATCATAGACTCGAACTTGACGGTTGAGCCGATCATAGTCCCGCTCAACCCTCCTTCGCGTTAATGGATAGATTGTTGCTGCGCGATTCCCATTCAGATCGTACTCATGAGTGACGGTATACGGGCGGGCGATTCGATCGTTCCTCGTCTCATCAGTGAGGCGATAAAGCCCGTCATAGCGAAGCGTACTGGTACCCCCCGCATCGGAAACTGATGTGATATTGTTCGCCCTATCGTAGGCAAACGTTCGTGTCTCTTCGATACTCGAATCAGACCGGCGGAAGGTGACAAGATTCTTCCTCCCTGCCGTGTCATATTCGTATTCCTCGGTCTGCCCCTTCGGATCAACCTTGTTCTTTAAGAGATCGTTCCGATAGTAGCTCCGTACCGTATCTACTGAAGCAGCTCCGGCCGGCCAGCTCTCAAGGATAAGTCGGTCAAAGGGATCATAATGAAAAGTCGAGTTCTGTCCTCCGAAGGGGCTATTATCGAACGTCGCGGAGGTCCGGTTATCGTTCTCATCATAGGCAAAGAAGGTAAGTTGTTGAACCGGGGTCCCTACTGCCCGTGAATGGACGAGCATACGGTTAAGGGCATCATATCCGTACTGAGTAACAATACCATTCGGATCGATCTCTTCGAGAGTATTGGAATTTCGGTCGTACTTCGTAATCGTGACCGGATGAACCTTGAGATCTGGATCATTCGGGTCTAGAACCGGGACGGCTGCATCAACCCTTCGCGTCTCACGGTAGGCTCGATCATATTCGTGAACAGTAATATTCCCATTGCTGTCAATCCGATACCACAGATTGTCCATGCGGTCATAGAGACGCGCCGTTGAGATGTCGGTGAAGCCAGGTCCATAGCCAAGTCGGAAGACATTGTCTCCATCCATATCAACGGTACGGATGAGCTCCCGATTTCGTGCATCATAGATGATCTGTGTGACATTCCCGTTCGGGTCCGTTATCCGAGTGACATTTCCATTCTGATCATACCGTTTTCGAATGGTGGGAGTGCCGGCAGCAACTGCCGGCTGCCGAATAACAGTGGGACGGTTGGCCCCGTCAAAGGTGGTGCGGGTAATATTCCCTTCCGGGTCTGAGCTCCCCGTAATATTGCCGTTGAGATCGTAGCGAAATACACTTACTTGATCTTCTCCGTCTCCAGTAAAACCGAGGGAGAGCGAGGTAATTCCAGTGCTCCCGCCGTACAGAGCACCATCATTAAGGTCACCGTCGATATCGAGGACGGTTCCGATCTTGCGGTGTAGCTCGTCATAGAGGGTAAAGAGTACTCGGTCGCCCCCAGCCGGGTTCTCTGCTCGGATGACTTTAGCGATCTCATTATGAGTTCGGTTATAAAAGTAGTCTGTGGTTGGTTCATTCGGTTGAGGAAGCGCTGAGTAGCCAGTCGATGGAGAAAACCGTTCTATCGTCCGCACCGGGCGATAGAAACCGTCATAGAAGGTATCGGTGTGGTAGCCACGACGATTGGTTACCCGTGTTGGGCTCCACCCCTCAAGAGAGGAAAATGCTCCCGAGCCACTATTCGTCCCGTACTGATAGCGCTCCGTCAGGTTCAGGCCTCCCTGGTCCGCCGTCACCGAAGTGAGACGGTGCCCCGAATCATACCGATACCGGGTAATACTCCCCATAGGGTCTGTTGCGGTTCGCTTGAACCCTGCGGGGGTATAGGTATATCTAGTAACGATGTCGTCGCCAGAATTTCCAGAGGCGCTTCTCATCCGCCGTCGCTCTTCAATCACCCGGTTGAGAGAGTCGTAGCGACGGAGGGTGACGTTTCCGTTAAAGTCACTCTCAAGGGCAGGATCTCCGTTCAGGGTGTAGGCAACCGTGGCCGTCCCGCTCAGCGGTTCCGTGCGAGAGGTCTGGCGATAGAGAGCATCAAATCCGAAGGAGTAGTGAAATCCCCGTGGATCTGTCTCATGCACGAGATTCCCCATCACATCATAGGTGCGGGTGGTGGTCAGGCCGAGCTCGTTTCCGTAACCACGTACTGTTTCAACAACACGAAGATAGTTCTGAAGATTAGACGAACTAAAACTTCTCGAGTAAGAAGTGTTCCGACCGTCCGGGTCGGTAACCTGCCCCAAAAATCCGTCGGCAGTAAAGTTCTGTATCGTTGTCTTCTGAAGCTCCTCTTGAATCTGCCTCCTATTCCCTTTCTGATCCAGGAGATAGCCGGTCTGCTTTCCTTCACCGTCAGTAACGGAGGTAAGACGATGGAAAGCCCCGTAGGAAAAGGTACGGACAATAGAGCTTCCGGTTATGGTGTCGATCTGAGTTTCTTTCGTCGGCTGACTGCTTTTCTGAGAACGAGGAGTAGTGTACTCAAAATGTACCGTATGGCCATTCAGATCCGTAACCTGCTCCAGGTGAGAAAAGGCATCATTTGACCAGCGATAGCTCACAGTACCGATCGGCGAGGTTCTTGAGAGATCCGTTATGTTCAGCATGGCACGGATACTGTTGTCGGCTGGCTCAACGGCACCGATGAAGGTGTAGGTGGTGAGGTTCCCCTGAGTGTCTGTGACCTCACTGGTCAACGAAGTATGAGTCGCCGTGGGGAGAGCGAAATGTACCGTCCCATCAGCAGTTGAAAGGGAGGCGAGTCGAGGCTTCTTTTGATAGGTATGCAGAAAGTCTCTCCCTCCTATTTGCGAGGGGAAATATTCCTCCACATACACGAGGTCGGTTACATGTCCCCGTGGATCAGTGATAGATGAAACGGCGGCAAATAGATTGACTACCTGGGGATCGGTAGCCGGAGGGGTCGTTGGATCCTGAGCCTGCTCTGTTGGGAGCGCGGAAAGATAGTAATCGTACTGCGTCACGGGGGCTTCAACTCTGGGAGGGGCCCGTTCTCCGTTTTGTACGCTCTCTCGGGTGACAGAGGTGAGAAATCCCAGTTGGTAGCCGTTTGAATCGCCGTACTCGTAAGTGGTCACTCTTCCGAGGGGATCGGTAACAGAGACGAGACGATCTCCCCAGTCTCCTCCGTTTCCACCGGTGCCATTTCGGTATTGAAAGGTGAGTTTTCGCTCAGGATGTGCTTCCTCGTAGATCTCACGCACATGATAGCTCTGACGGTTCCCTGGCTGGTCACGATGGTAACGCCTGAGGAGCCTGTTCCCGTTTCGATCCTCGGTTGAAATGAGGCGATAGTACTCCTCAAAGTAAGCAGACCCACCAGAGGGGGGATAGTTAGTGCTCAGCTTTTCAAAAGTAAGTTTCGTTCCGAATGTCTTCTCGAGAACGATGGTTCGATCATCAAGGCGATAGAGGTCCGCCTTTTCAGCTTGATTATTGAGAGAGAAAAAGGTGTCTGGAGCAAAAGAGTTGCCAATACCGACTGATCCATCATCTTCGTATCGGTATGAGACTCCCTCTTCATCGGTCACAGTGATAAAGGTCTTGTCAGTGCACCTGTCATACGAGCGGATAGCTCGTGTTCCGAGGTTGGATCTCCATCCGGGACCAAGAACTCGATCAGAGGGATAGGTAATCGGTTGGTACTCGCGAGCAGCTGACTCTCGGGTTGAAGTCACTCCTGCAGTTCTCCGAAATTCAAGGAGAAGATCGTCTCCCTCAATGGGAAGCTGTACGTCCGAGATGTTCAAGTGCGGTTCAAGGCTGTAGCTGTCGACATAGAGCTGTGATTCAGGACGATCCGATTCCGATCGATCCGTCGGACTTCGCTCTGGGACCGGAATACCGTGAAAGTCCACCCGCCGAAAACGACCGCCATAGGGAAGTGAAAGCGAAGAAGAGCAGGTGTCTTCTACTGGAGGGAGGACGGAGAGACTGAAGGTGTAAAGAGGGTTAAGAATTGGGTCACAACCTTTAAAATACGAGTGCCCGCTCTTGCTATTAGATTTAGTGATAAATTTTTCGTTAATGAAGTCATAGTCAAGAAAATAGCCATCAGATCCTCCGATCTGACAGGAGGATCCCCTATTCCTCTGAATCACGTTGAGATTTCTATCAACAATAAAGATATCTTCAGGAAACCGAGATAAAAAATCTTTGTATACGATATACAGTTCACCTGCAAGCGTGAGAGCAAGACCTCCTGCGGATGGCCGCACGTTGGAAATAGTGAATACATGATTTGTATCCTCGTAGAGCATTAAATCCCTGATGGGATCGTCATATAGTAGATAAGTGAAGTAGCTCACCCCCTGGTGAACAACCAAATCAACAATAGATCCATACCGACCAGAAGGACCTGAGGGCCCTCTCATACTCCAGAGCTCCGCCCCAACTCCAGAGTTCTTATCGAATGCCATGAACGCGATACGTCCG
This sequence comes from bacterium, assembly GCA_022763385.1. Lineage (GTDB taxonomy): Bacteria > Bdellovibrionota_C > UBA2361 > UBA2361 > RFPC01 > RFPC01. The sequence goes on along the minus strand of JALEGQ010000029.1, from coordinate 596 downwards.
AAAGAGCCCTGCTTCAAGGTGTAGACAAATTCATGGTCGACCGCTATTCCTCCGAATCGCGCTCCGCTTGGCTGGGGAATCCATAAATGCTGATCCTTATAGATCCCATGAGCAGGTCCATTCGGACCTCCACCAACTACTGCATAAACATACTTTCGATCACTCACGATGTCATTCTGTCGAATATAAGTACCAACTGGGTAATTAAAAACATGAGTGCTGTTCCCCAAATCATCCCAAACGTGAACAGGATTCGGCACATCGTAGAGAAAGTCTTGCGTCACAAATGTCGGCTGCGCCACCGCCTGTCCGCAAATAGCGCCACACAAAAGAAAACCAAAAAAGATTTGAAAAACGCGATGGTAATTCACCAAACACTCCGTATTCGCCAGTCGAATAATGATCTTGGAGAGGTTCTATCACGTCTGAGAAAACCGTGTCTATCAAAATGAAGAGTGTCTCCTTCCCAATCCTCAGAGAGAAAAAATCGGCCCGGACATGTCAGGGCCGATTTTTTTAGAATAAAAATAGAGGGGGTTGTGCGGCTGACGGTATATAGTTGCCGGGCGGATGGTTGGGAGGGAGTTAGCCGGGGG
>JALEGQ010000003.1 GCA_022763385.1 bacterium | reverse complement strand
TTGATTCACCAACAGAATAGGACGCTCGCCTCGAGCAGGAAACCCGCTTCGCGGGCTCCTCGCTCAGGCGTCATACACAACTTTCAAGCGTAGCTCAAATTCAAGTTATCCTCTTGGGAACGTTACGATTGGGATCAAGATACCGGAAAGATTGTGTTTTCTTCGGGAGGTGTTCCAAAAGTCATCGCCGATATTCAGTTTGTGGGGTCGGTCTCCTCTATTTCAAAGACATGGCTGTGGTCCTGGGCTAATTCTACGGTTGTCGACAGTGTTAAGGATCAAATTTCGAAAGTCCGGCACCTAGGAAACTCGAGAGATTTCTGGAAACTCACCAAGGCTAAATGGCAGGCAGATGAGATCGACGGTTGGGAAATGACTTCAGTTGCAGCGTTTGTCCTTAAAGCCAAGGGGGCCTACAAATCACCGGACGATAATGGGGCCGCTTTCATGGTATTTACTGATATAGATTGGGCAGGAGCGAAGGGAAGTACGAACTGAAATTCGCTAAATCTTTCCAGTGAGTGAAAGTCTCACCTGTTGTAAGCCTGCCGGCACAACAGAAGTGAACCGTGATGGTGTAGGGTAACCGAACCGGAGGGCACGGGGAGCGAGCGTGTGGGCTGCGCTATTGAGCCCCGAAAGAGGGGAGATCGAGGGAGCCGACGTAATCCCGCGAGCGGAAGGCAGCGACTGTGAGTCCAGGCGGCAGCACTCTCTGTGCTTCGGGAGGCTCTGGGAGTTCCTATGGTAAAGGGGGATGATAGCGATTCCTGCACCGAGTGTGAGGATGGGCGGCTGGTGAGAGTTATGGAGATCAAGCCGAGCAGGGAGCTCGATTACCTCTTCAGCTCGCGGTGATCCTCACCTCTTCCTCATCCCCTGGCACCTCGTCTCAGCTCAACGGGATATCCAACCGCACCTGCCTTATCGCTCTACTCACCTCATTTCAATGGGTTACGCCTCCTCATGCCCTTTGACTACTCGCGCTCAATGCGGTCGAATACTTACATTAAGTGGCAGCGTAAATTAGGAGTCATAATGCGTACGTTTGTAGCTAGTCGCGGTATTTGGATGGGCTCGCTCACTGAGCTTGCGGTCCCGAGGCAATTCGATGGAGCTGATGCTGCTGTAGAAATTGCCAGTTCAGTTGCAGCAGAGCACGGGCATGAGCTGGCTAAATGCCTTCGTGTTCCTGCGGGAGCTTCCGAAATGGGTACTGACTGGGAGTATTTGGCTATGGTGCGTGGCTCTGATGAAAACGTCTATCGGGTATGTATAGGATTAGGAGGACAGCCAGAAGCTTTAGAGCTGGTACAAGAAGACGGGAGTAGAAAACTTTTTTCTCTTGATTTGCAGGAAGTTTTGGGAGAATACAGCCCAGAACTCCCATAAGCGGTTGACTGAGGTTAGCCACTTGTATTGCCCCTGAAGAAAGTGGACATTCATTACTCTGGGCAGACACCGAGTTCTTGCAGTCCTTTTTGCCACGGAAGTGCCGTGACAAGCTCAATTTTTTTCGGGTGTGGATCTTGAGAGAGGCAGTAGGCCGCGCAGTCCGGCATATCTTTGGCGAAGCGATTTAGGGTCGCTAGGCTTTCGGGAGTTACTTCGTTGGTTGACTTTATCTCAACCAAGGCTGTTTTCATCCCAGGACGTTCGATGATGAGATCGATTTCAGCATCGTCTTTTGTTCGAAGATACGAAAGGATGAAGTCATTCTCCGCGTAGTGAATAAGACGGTGTACTTCACTGATCAGCCAGCTCTCGAAGGCATCGCCGTATGCAGATGTTCGGGGAGAGAGGGGGATAGTCAGAAGATTTGCCAGTGCTCTCTGCACTCCATTATCAAAGAGGTAGAATCTCGGATTTTGCCGTTGTCGTTTTCGAACTGAGCGATGAAAAGGGGGAAGGTGAAAGCCAAGGAGGGTGTCTTCCAGGATCTGAAAATACTCCCTTACTGAAGAATCACTGGCACCACACTCCCGTGCAAGGGCGGAGTAGTTAATGATCTTTCCATTCATCTGGGCTGCCACGGAAAGAAAACGGTGGAACGGATCAAGTGCTCGGATAAGTTGTTCGGCTTGGACCTCTTCCTTGAGGTAGGTATGGGTGTATGACTGAAGGATCTTCTTCTTGAGTTCGTGATCTGGCTGATTCGAAACCTCTGGGAGGCTCCCCCAATGGAGGACGTGTGAGAGGTCAAAATCACTTCCGAGCTCGGTATGGGTGAGGGGAAAAAGAGAGTAGGTAATGGCTCTTCCGGCGAGCAGATTGGCAGAGCCTCGCTTTAACTTTCGGGCGCTTGAGCCGGTGAGGGCAAAAAATAGCGGATCGCTCTGTTTGCTCTCTTCGATATGAAAGTGCACGAGGTTGAGGAGCTTTGGGATACGCTGCACCTCATCAAGAACGATCCACCGGGTAGAGCTCTCCCGCGCTGCAATTCTTCGGGAGAGCTCTTCAGGATCTCTGTTGAGCAGATCAAACTCCGCTGGTCGAAGGAGATCGATGAAGAGGGTTGACTCCTCAGCAAAGAGCTCTCGGATAAGGGAAGATTTGCCAGTACCACGGGCTCCAAAGAGGAAAAAACTGTAGTTTTTCGATATGTTAATAGCTCTTCGGTACATACCTCGAAATCGTACGCCGTTTTCGAGGTATGTCAAGAGGCTGGCCGGTGGTCTCTCCAGTCCTGTCCGTCACGGGACGGAACTACTCTTCTGCCATCGCTTCTCGTTGGCGGTCGCGGAGTTCGTTGTTGAGGAGGAGAATGCCCTGGCCGTCTTCGCCGATCAGTTTGAGTTTGTCGCAGATAGTGTTGGTTTGGGCGACTTCTTCTACCTGTTCGTTGAGAAACCAATCGAGGAACCCTGCGGTGGTGTTGTCTCGCTCTTCTGAGGCGACGGAGGAGATCTCATTCAGCTCTCGGGCGAGTTTCTTTTCGTGTTCGAGAGCGGTTTGGAACACGTCGAGGATGGAATCAAACTCCTGTTTGGGGCGGTCGAGTGCTTCGAAGCGGACTTTGGCGCCGAGGTCAGAGAGGTAGGTGTAGATCTTCTGGGCGTGTTGGAGCTCTTCTTCTGCTTGAAGCTTCATCCAGTGGGCAAACCCATCCAAGCTTCGCTCATCCATATAGCTGCCCATGGCGAGGTAGGTGTAGGCAGAGAAGAGTTCAAGGTTGAGTTGCTTGTTGAGGAGGGTTTCGAGTTTTTCGGTGAGCATGAGATCTCCTTATGATCGGCCGCACAATCGGTACGGATAGTGGTACTGCAAGTGGTATTCAACCACAAGTAGTGCTGCGACCAAAAAAATTTTCACCTGCGCAGCACGTCGCTGCGTGCAGGGCGAAGCCCGAAAACGCCTCCCAGGGGGAGCAAAATGCTGGTGGCATATCTATTCATAGTGAAAAAACGTTTCTGACGAGACCGTAGCTCGATAACACGGGGCGAAAACGGAGCTTCTGGTTTATGAAGCAGCCTTCAGTGCGCTCGATCCGTGAGTCGTAGGCATCGGTATGATGTTTCCATCTGTCCCGCTCGGGAGAGCAACTTCCGTGGACACGTTGAAGGTGACCCCTCCACTAAATCGGGTGAAGCCGGGGCGCTCAGAAGTAGGGTTATGGACTTCAGAGTCGAGGATCTCAAACATTCCCCTTACCCGAACGAATCCCTCTCTTGCTGGAGCGAGGTGAAGCTCTCCCTCGGGAACGAGTCGAGCTGAAACTTTAATCATATGCACAGCGTTTGGAAGCTCTGTGAACGTTACTCTGTCGAAGCGGTATTCTCTTCCCTCTCGAAGAGCGTCCTCAAGATCGCTCAGCGCATCACGCGAATTTACAACTTGGGCAGCTTCAGCAACCTGAGAAGTCCCAGCAAGACGAGCTGCCTCTGCTTGAATGGCGCCGAGTGTTGGGTTCGCCTCAGCGCCTTTCGCCTGAGTACCTCTCTCCGGAGCGCGAGGGGCGTCTCTCTCCGCTTTTACTCCGCTTTCTTCCAATCCTTTCTCTGGGGCAACCATCTTGTGTTCCTCTCTCACGTACTACTCATATGAGAACCGATACTGAAACAGTGTCCTACATTTCGCCGCATTATGGAAGAAGAGAGCTAGTGCTTTGATATCACTTGCCGAATGAGTGTTCGGTTACTTTAAAAAAATCGAGGAGTTCTCGGAGCTCTCCAGTCGCGGAAAAGGGGAGTTCTCCAGGAGCTCGAAGCCCCTCGGCAGAAATCTCAGCTCTGAGGTGGCCCTCTGTATAGTCGAGATGGAGGCGCTCCTGCACCTCAGGGGTTGAGCCAAAGGAGAGCGGGCTTCGGCTCGGTCGAAACCGTTCTATTCCGAGGCGGAAGCTCTCTACCTGGAGGGGGGAGATGTAGCCGAGGAGGTGGGCTGGTACCGATCGAGGGAGCGAGAGAGAGCGGGTTTCCCGTACTTCGTGGAGGATCGCTCCCTGACGAAATGCAAGAAATGGAGAGCTTATGGAGAGGCCGTACCGCTCTGGCTCCCCTGTTCTTCCGCTGGTGCCGCTCCAGCTTACGATCTCGTTCTGGAGCGGTTTTTCTGCTTTTGAAGGGAGTTTTAGCAGGAGTTGGCCCGCGTCTCTCCCCTTGTAGTTCGCTATCGCCTTCTCGTGGAAGAGTGATCTCGGAAGAATCTTTTGAAAGACAAGGTGAACAAGCGCACTTGCTTGAGCTGTGGAGATCTCCCCTTCAAGGGATATTTCTCGCTCCCAACTCCATTTTAGCCAATTTTTTTTTGAGTATGTTTGTACATTCATCTGTTCGGATCTGATCGGTATCTCAAAAGTTTAGGCGAAAGACTCCTCTTATTTCATATCTCGTTCAAAAAAATCAGGAAACAAAATCTTCGAATATTCGATAATCTTACCGCAACAAATTGAAACGTGCAGTGGAAGGAATCTGATGCTTACGATTCATGTGCTCGAGCGGAGCGCAGAAGAACGAGAACAGCTAGTGCGGTGGCTTCAAAGCCTTCTCCACGAGGATACTCCGGAGATCGAGTTTGTTCCCCGGGTTGATGTCCGGCCAGTCTCTCTTGAAGAGCTCAAGTTTAGTGGCACGCCAGATCTCTGCATCGTGGGGCCTTCGCTTCTTGAAGAGGACCTCTCGCAGCTCGGGAAGGTTCGCGAGCTCCTCCCGACCACTCCCATTATCGCGTGTACTTCAGAGCAGCTTCAGTCGTTGGCACATGTCGAGCAAATGGCCCGACTCGGTGCAAACGACACCCTCTCGCGTGATGATTGTGCGGCGACCTTCCTCCGTAAGATAGTGCTTCTCTCCCGACAGCAGGGTGAGCGGGCTGGTGGAAAGTTCATCGTTGTTGATAGCGGAAAAGGGGGAGTAGGGGTTACTACCGTCGCGGCAGCGCTCGGTGAGACCGTTGCGCTGCATGAAAAGCGGACGGTGGTGATCGATTTTGACTTTGAGACACAAGATCTCAGCCGATTTTTACAGTGTCGTCCATTTGTAAATGAAAATCTTCAACTCTTGCTTGAGGGGAGTCGGACCCTTTCGGAAGAGTTTATCCAGCAGTGCATCCGAAAGGTGTGGGAGGATGAAGAGTTTCTCTTCCATATCTCGCCTCCTCCCGAGAGTGACACTCTCTATGCGAGTGATACGAAACTCCTTCGAACACTCCTCTCATTCTTTGAAGTCCTTGATGAGCAGTTTGATGCGATCATTATTGATGCGGGGAGTGTGCGCGGAGCGATCCAGAAAACACTCTACCGCGCCGCAGATAGTGTCGTGTTTGTGCTCAACAATGATCCGGCAACGCTGTACTCCTCTGTTGATCGGCTCAAGAAGATTCAGGAGGTGCTCTCGCCAAAGGCTCAGGTTCACCTCGTAGAGAATGCGAGTCAGGGAGGGTTGCCCCAGAAGGTGCTCCGTCGCGAGTTTAATCGAGCAGCAAATCTCACCTCAGAGCACTGGCATCCCACCGGGGTTCCGTTCTGTCGGAGCGGAGCAAAGTGGCCGGCGTCGGGCGCAACCTTTCCGGCTCTTGCGAAGGGCCAGGGGCAGGAGGCTGTTGAGCTCCTCGCCGGGAGGCTCGGGTTGATTGAGGTCGAAGAGACGAAGAGAGGAGTGATTACCCAGCTCTTAAGTGCCCTTCAGGAGAGGCGCACTGCTTCTGCTTCACGAGTTTCCGGAGTGATCGCGCTTCCTCAGGCGGGTGAAACGCGAAACACGATCACACTCGGAGCTCCCGAGAAGCGAGAAGACGCCCCAGTCCCCCGGGGAGGCAAAGCGCTGCTCTTTGGCCGAAAAGGCCGAAAGGCACTGCCGCTCCCTGCGCAAGAGACACCTTTCGTGACGGAAGAGCGCCCCTCGGCAGAGGGAGAGCCGCTAGCCTCACCACCATCAACCGCGAAGGGATTTCTTGATCTGGTAACGGCGGCAGAGCCCACTCCACCGGTGAAGGGGCAGCAGCCTGAGCCCCTGTTGGAGGTGAAAGAGGAACTCGTTCACCGAAATGGTGTCGGAGAGAGTGATGCCCTTATATCGAAGGCGGTTCTTCAGTAAAGGAATAAGGGAATCAGATTTTTTGGCAGAGGTTTTGAAAAGTTTTTTGTTTGAAAAATAGAACTCTCGTTGGAGTACCAGCGGGAAAGATGGAGGAGAAAAATGAAAGAAAAAACAGTACAGGTGATTCGAAAGGGACATCGAGATGAAAAGGGGTTGACCCTTCTGGAGTATGCGGCAGGTGCGGCGTTTGTCCTTGCGATCTCTGCGGGAGCCTTTGCGATCTTCGACCAGAGTATCACCCAGTTTTTTAACGGAATTGGCGGTAACATGAATCACATTACTGGCGATACCACCGATGCTGTGCAAGGCGAAGACGACGAGAATTAACGGTGGTCAACCATAAGGGAACGGTATGACGGCTCGTACTTCTTCATCTCGACGGCGGCGACAGAGTAATCAGAATCTGCTCGGATTCGGATTGCTCTCTGTTGCTATCGTTCTGGCGAGTTTTCTCTTTACCCGAACGGGTGAGGACCAGGTACAGGCAGAGATCGTAACGGCTCACCCCGTGGTGGGGCAGTTCGATACGGTCAAGGTTCCGGTGCCGGTCTCGCCCGTTTCGGCAGGAACGACTCTAAAAGAGGTGAAATTTCGTCTGATTGAGTTTCCGAGGCATCAGGTTCCGGAAGGGTCGCTCTTTCAGATAGAGCCCTACCTGAGCTCAATGGCGATCGCACCGCTTCCAGCAAACCTCCCGATCTTTCTAAAGAACCTGAGCGTGAATCCGAGTGCTTCAAATCCGGTGATCGAGCGCATTCCAGAGGGGATGCGAGCGATTACGGTGCGGGTTGATGCCACGGGTGCCGTTGAAGGGTGGGCGAGTAGCGGTGCCATCGTCGATGTTCTCCTCGTTACCGGTGAGGGGACGAGTGTGGTTGCCGAGAAGGTGCGAATCCTCTCGGCGGCCCGCTCGGTAAATCCGATCCAGAACACGAGTAGTAAGAGTGTTCCGAGTACGGTGACCCTCCTCGTGAGTCAGGATCAAGCGCTGGCGATCTCTACCGCGATTCCGATGGGGAAGATCTCGTTTGCTCTTCGAAGTCTCGGAGATGAAGGACGGTGGAGTGAGCGACGTTTTCGAAAGGAGCAGCTTCGCGGAGGCCCACAGCTTTCAAAGCGCGATCGGATTCAGGGGTATGTCCGAATTGAAGGAAAGACACCGAAACGGTTTGCGCTGAGTGGAGACCGGTGGATTCCAACCGAGGTTGAGCCACAACGGTTGCTGGAGCCAGAGGAATCACCAGAGAACGAGGATGTCAAGTAGGGGGACTCTGGGTGAGTTCGTCCGAAGAGAGAGGAAGGAATGCGACGAGTTGAGTTCGAGGATCTCGAAAGGTTTGCTCCGAAGCGGAATGTCGGTGCCGTCGCGCTCCCATTGAAGCGGGACGAAGGGCTAACCCCGGCACTGATCCATATCCTCCAGGGAGTTCAACGAGAGCTCGGCCAACACGACGGTGAAACCGCAGATGACGGTGAAGAGAAGCCGCTTGAACCAGACTACGAGCAGCTAGTCTATCGGGTTTCCGAGCGGCTCGGATTTCAACTGACGAGTTTTGAGCGAGACCAGGTGCTCTCGCAGCTCGAACGAGACGCTCGGCCCTTTGGAGTCCTACAGGAACTCGTCGACTCTCCGGATGTCTCAGACATCATGGTCTACGACTACAATCAGGTCTCTTTTCAACGGTCGCGGCGAACGCACTCCACACAGCTCCGGTTCCCCAGTCAGGAAGCCTATGAGGCCTTTGTAGAACGGTTGCTCCAGAAGGCAGGCACGTCGTACTCAACGAAGAAGCCGGTTGCTGATGGAATGATCGGAAGCTTTGCTCGGATTCACGCGGTACACCGTTCTCTCTGCGATACGGGGCCGTACCTCACGATCCGGCTGAACCGGTATAGCTCCGTTGCGGTGGAAGATCTCTTGGAGAGTGGTCTGGCTCCTCAACCGGTCCTCCACTACCTCTCGCTTCTTATCCGAGGAGGGCACACCGCCTTTATTGTGGGAGAGGTTGGAACCGGAAAAACCACCCTGGCGCGAGCCTTGGCGGGAACGATCCCACAGGAAGATTCAATCCTCGTCATTGAAGATACCCCAGAGATTCGGCTCGAACATTCTCAGACTCGGTATATGACCACCCGCGAAGCAAATATGGATGGGGAGGGACGGGTGACCCCGGCGCAGTGCATTAGAGCTGGAATGCGGATGGCGATGAATCGGATCATCTTTGGAGAGATCCGTGATGCCGAAGCGGCGGAAGCCTTTATTGATGTGTGCTCCTCGGGTCACCCGGGACTTTCGACGATCCACGCCAAGAGTGCCTCAGATGCGATCACTCGGCTCGAGCTCTTTCTCGGTCGAGCTCAACGGGGAGTGGGAAAGGAGGTCCTCACCCAACAGATCGGAACCGCCGTGCAGGTGATTATCTTTGTCAATATCTGCCGCCGAACTGGTCGACGGAGAATTATGGAGGTTACCGAGGTCGGGGCAGCCGCCGATGGAGTGCTCCGCCAACGGGATATCTTTGCGTACCAAAAGCAGGGAGAAACACCACAGTGGAAGGTGCTCGCAAAGTCGAGCCAGTTCCGAGCGGACCTCGAACGGGGAGACGACGCGCTCTTTCTCTCGCAGCTTCCAAACACCCTTGAGCTCGATCCGGCGGTTGCCTATGCAGAGGCTGCTGCTCAAGGAGACTCTTCGGCTACCCAGAAGAGGAGGCGGGCATGAGTTCGTGGAGCTTCTCAGACCTCTTGCAGCCCTTCTCTCTCGGACGTGAGATGAAAAGAGCGCGCGCCTTACTCGGGGAAGAACGCGGAGATGACCCTTTCGATCGCGACGCAGAGAGGTCTTCACGCTCTTCGAGCCGTTCCGAGACCTCCCACAGGACGAAAGATGAAGGACACGAGAGCGCTCTTCACCGAGAAAAGAATCCGAGAGGAGAGGGGGGGCCTCTGGCGGGGCTTCACCGAAAAGAGCTTTTTCGATACGCCGGCCTCCGCCCTCAGGAACGGGAGCGGTATCTACTCTTTCTTACCGGATCATTTCTCGTAGCGCTCCTCTTCACTCTTGCTCTTGATACCCCCCTCTTCTTCCTTCTTCCGGTGGTTATCTACCTCTTACAGCACCATACCTTGCAGCAGTTGATCGCCTCTCGCCAAGCAAATTTTGACCGTGACTATGCTGCGCTCCTCCTCTCGCTCTCTTCTGGGTTGAAGACCGGCCTTGATCCGCTGGTAGCGCTGTGTCGTGCGGCAGAGCTCTTTCAGCCCGACTCAGTGCTTCGTGAAGAGCTTCACCATTTCGAACAAGCGTTAACCGATGGAGACACCGAAGACGATGCCATTGATCGCTTCGGCTATACGGTGCGTCACCCAGATATCAAGCTCTTTCGGATGGCATTTAAGTTAGCACGTCGGGAAGGGGCTTCTCTCTCCCTCTGCTTACAACGTCTTGCTCGAGTCACCCGAGCTCGTCAATCGTTTCGGCGAAAGAGTCGGGGCGCGGTCGCCACCCAGAAGCTCTCTGCATTTGGCATCGCCGGATGTACGGTCCTCATCGGAGGGATCCAGGGATTTAGCAATACCACGGCTTTTCTTGAGGCGTGCTCTCATCCGACGGGGAGGGTCGTGATCGCCATTGGTGTTGGACTCGTTGTCATCGGGATCGGATGGATGCTCCGCATGTCACAGTTGAAGGTGTAAGATGGTGGGTTGGTTCGTTGTTCTCACCCTTGTTCTCGTTTCGGTATCGATTCTTATTCGGTACGGAAGGCGCTCTGCTGCAGATGTCCTGCTGGACCTGCAACACGCCCGTGAGCTCCTCGAGGGAGAAGAAGGTTCCACCACAGACAGAGAGAAGCGGACGCTCCGTGGGGTGAGCGCTCGAGAGAAGGAGGAAGATGACCTCTTCTTTCAGGCTGGCTTCTTCCGACGAGAGCAGCGGCGAGCATTCGAGAAGAAGATGAGGCAGAATCCGATACTGTGGGGAATTGTCTGTGGAGTACTCGCCTTTATTTTCTCTCAGAATTTTATCCTGGCCGTTGGAGTTTTTGCCGGAGTACTCTCAGGGGTTTTTCTCTTCTACCGTCGCCTCCTCGTTCTGAAGAAACACGATTTTCTCTACGACATCAATTTCTACCTTCCGGTCGTGATGGAGCGACTTGTGATGACGGCGCAGGCAGGACTTGATGTCTTTTCTGGGATCCGGGTGGTGAGTGAACTCTCACGAGATGACGAGGAGAAGCTCCAGCAGGAGATAGATCCCGTCACCCTCCTCCTTGAACGGGTGTATTACCTCAACGAGCGGGGAATGGGATTTGAAGATGCCCTTTCCCAGGTCGCAGAAAAGATCGAAAGCCCCGCGCTACGTCACGCTTTTATTCACCTGGCGGTCGCTCAGAAAGAGGGAGGAGAACTTGTTGGCCCCCTCCGAGAGTTGAGTGACTCAACCCAACTCTACTTCCAAGAGATGATCGAAGAAGAGATCGCAAAGCTTCCCGTAAAAGCGACCATTCCACTCATGGTGACCTTTGCTGGGCTGGTACTCTTTTTTATGACCTCTCCGATGATCCAGGTGATGAAGCTTTCGACAGGAGGAATCGGACCATGAGCACGGAACAGATCTCCCGTAAGCACCTGAGACCCCGAAGAAGATGGCACCACTCTGAGCGTGGAAGTGCGCTGCTCTTTATCGCTGCAATTGTACTTCCGTTCTGTTTTTTTCTGCTCAGTCTTACCCTTGATATGGCGCTCTACTTTCAGGAACAGAAGCAGGCACAAGCGCTCCTGGATAAGGCAGGCATCCGGGTGCAACGCTTTCTCCCCTACGTAGATGAAGCCAGGACTGCTTTTGAGAGCGTGGTGAGTGAGAGCACACTGCTGAAGAGTGGAGCAACGAGTTTTGATTACCGGCCTGAGAGCTCAGCTTCGGATGTGATCACTCTCACCTACACTCGCCCGTTCGTCCCCTCCTTTGCGAATCTGATCGGGTCGGATGTGCAGATACCACTCTCCGTACGATCGCTGGTGCGGGTAAGTCCCTTTGATCTTCAGATATATCTCGACACCTCCTCCTATCTGGCTCCTCCGCTCACCGCCACATCCGGGTGGTACCCCTCCCATGAGCAACCGGCAACCCTCTTTCAGCAGGGGACGCTCTCATATCTTCACGATCTCGATGGAGATGGAGCCCCGAATTCAGTCGACCCGCTTGTTGCTTCCCAGCAGTGTTTTTCTCCTGCGCTTTTGGCCCTCAAGGAAGCAGCGATCGAAACCTACCAGTACTTTGCAAGCTTTCGTGATAACGCTCTTGGGGTAGGAGTATTTCCTGCTGGAACGGGGGCATTCACTGATGTACTACGGAGTTACGGTTCTACCTCTCGCCCGAACGAGTCCAGCTCACTCACCTTTCACTCATGGGATACGCCCTTCGTTAAGAATGAGCACTGCGCGGCAGCAGCAGAACGAGAGTCGCGTCACCGACACCTTACGGTTCCTCTCGGACCGGATGCCTTCATCGGATTGTGGAGGGGGAGTGATGGCGGAGAGTTTCTGATCGACCAACCCTCTGGGTGGCAGGTGAATCCGAGCTACGGGGCGCTGTCCGTTGAGCAGGTGATCTGGTCGCAGTCTGTTCGGTATCACGAACGTCAGGACACCCCCGGCGTGCTCCAGTCGATCGCCTTCGGCCTCTTTAGTGCTCCTCCCATCGATACACGGGGAGGATTGATCAACGAGGCGAGCAAGCAAGCGATCCTTTTTGCCGGAGATCTCCCCTGGAGTAACGGAGTGCGGTATGTCGACCCGGTGAGCGGTGCCGTAAACCCGGGAGTCGAAAGCGCACTTCAGGAAGCCCTCGAGCAGATGGGACAGGTGGTCGAATCTCATGAAGGGATAGAGTTCCGACTTTTCTACCTCGCCTTCCATCACGAAGGGCTTCCGGGAACCCTACACGATTTTCGAGCAGGCGCTGACCACCTTGGCCGCCTTCTCGAGCGGGTCGAGAGGAGCTTCTCGCCGGAGGTGCAGGAACGGTTTACCGCACAACTCTTCGTTGCTGATGACGCACAGCAACTCTCAGAACAGGTCATCTCAACACTCGCGCTCAGTCGTCGAGGAGGAGTGATATCGCAATGAGGAATCGAATGCAGAATCGAATGCAAAGTTTCCGTGGTGCTGCTCCTTCCTCGGTGGGAGGAATGGCGCTCCTTGAGATGGCGGTGATGTCGCTTGCCGTTACCCTGCTCGTATTTGCCGCAGTGCTCGCCATCGACCGCTTCAACCACTTTCAGACCGCAAAACGAATCGTTGATCACTACGTGCATGATGATGCCCTCCGTCCACTCCACCTCGTGAACACCGGGGGAGCGCTACAACTCGAAGTCGATCAGGGAGCGCTTCGGCGTCACCTCGAAGAGATGGTGGTGGGAGCTTCTCGTGAGATCCAAGAGATCATCGAGAAGAAGGAGCTCTCTGGGGAGTACCACGCCCAGATGGCGTACGAAGTGCTCTCCCTTGACCCCAGCACCGGGGTTCTTTCGGGACGGTTTCCGCCAAACTGCTACGAGATCTCCCAGCTTGGAGCACGTGCTGGAAGCGCCTGTCCCGAGCTCGTTGCTGCTCTTGATACGGTGGCGTCTAGGACATCCGGAGCACGCTCTCCACATGCAGTCCCAACGGCGCTGTACGGGAGAGAAGAACGGAGGTCGGGAAGAAGTAAAACCGTGCAGTACGTTCCCTACGCGATCCTGATCGGGATGCGGGTGAGTTGGGTGCTTAATAGCTCAGGAGGTTCCCTTCCCAAGCGCTTCGGGCTGCCAGAGGAAGCCTCTGACATGAAGGTCACCGTTCTTCGAGGAGATATCTCACTATGAAGCCGTTTCACTCCTTTTTTCGCAGAAACTCAATCCCCTCACTGAGTGAGTCGCTCAAAAAAGTCGTTGGGAAGGCAGTTTTTGCTGAAGTCGAGCGAGAGTGCCCTGATCGAAGACGGTTGCTTGCCGTCGCGTCTGAGCGACTGGGCAAGGGAGAACGGATACTCCTCGCCGAGGTTGCCGATGTTATGAGAGGACGTCTGGCTCCGCGGGTGATTCCAACCGAAGCGCAGCACCTGCCAGAGGGGATAACGATCGCCACGATGCGCCGTGACGGGTATATCGCTATTATCCATGAGGGAGATTTTCGGGGAGTGATCTGTTCTGATCCGGCGCAGATTCCTGAAGTTTGGAGGCGAGCCGCTGACTTTGAATACCTCCTCGCCCCGTGGAGTGAAATTGCTCATGCACTCGGTGAGAGCGAGTGTCACCTTGAAGCCTTTCGAGCTCAGGAGGAAGAAGATCGGAGGGTACAGCAAGGGCTCCTCGCCGAGAAGGCACTCCTCATGCTCCTCCGTGATGTCCAGAGTTACGGAGTACGTGAAGTCCGTATCGCTCTCGAAGAGAAGATCCAGTACATCTTCACCACCCCTGATGGCCAGAGTGGGCGGGGGGATATTCGAATGGATCTCCGTGATGGACTTATTCGGGTCTTGGAGAACTACGCAGCTCCAGAGGAGTTTCCCTCTCTTCAGGTAGAGTGTCTCGAACAACAGCGCTACTACCGCTTAAATTGGGTGCCAGAGATAGATAAAGAGATCCAAGAATCACAACACTCTCCGCTCGCTGAGGCAGAGAAAGCGCTTCACGAAAGCACGACGCTCCCGGCATCCAAGGAACACGGCGAAAACACCGTGGAAGCAAAGCAGCCAGAGTACACCGTGTCGCTCTTACTCATTGACGATAACGAAACCTTTGGCGCTGTGGTGGAGCGATTCTTTGTGCGGGAGGGGATCTCGGTAAAACGGTATAGCTCAGTGAAGCAGGCCCTCAAGGATATAACAGCAGGAGTCATTGTTCCGCGGGTGGTGGTCTGTGATCTCCATATGCCAGAGATGAATGGAGTCGAGTTCCTGAAGCGATTCGGAGAGACCCCGAACAAGGAGAGAACGACCCTCTTTATGCTGACCTCGGACGAAGAGGTCGATACCGAAATCGAAGCGGTGCGCAGTGGGGTAGAGGCGTATCTTCGAAAGAACGAAGACCCTCGGCTCCTCTGTGCGCATGTTGAGCGAGCGCTCAAGCAGAAGAATCCCTCCTCGGTAAAGGCCGCCTGAGATGCTCCCGCTCGGTATTACCGCACTCCTGTTTACCCTCCTCTGGCTCCATGAGTGGCGAAAGAGAGGTGTTCTCGAAGAGCAGCTCACCGAGATAGAGACCCTTTTACAGCCCTCTGATACCACCCTCGGAGACAGTCCGCTCGATGAGCAGGTGCGGGCACTTCTCTGGCAGGCTCAATCGCAGTGCGACCTCGGAGGGGAGTTAAAGGATCTCGGTACGGTCCTCCGAGAGCCGCTTTCTGCCGTGCGAAGTAAGGGCATGGAGGCGATCTCATCTTTTCCGGATCAGCTCAAGGCACTCACGAGGTGCTCTGAAGTAGTGCTGGTGGTTTCTCAGCACCGCAAGATACTCGCCTGTGCAGAGAGTTCTCAATCCTGTTCCTCACTTCCTCCCGTAACAACGCAGCTCTCGTCTCTTCTCTCTCAGATGATTCAAAAGGAAGTTCCACCGCTTCACGTTGAGCTCTTTGAGATCGACGATGACTCGCCCCCGCTCTTTGCTTCATGGAAGGGGCTGCCCTATCTTCTTGCCGCCTTTCATGAACGAGAAGAGGAGGAGGCGGATTCCTATCTTCTCTCGCTGGTCTTTGGATATGAGCGGGGGACCCTTCCCCTGCAACGGGAGAAAGAGATCCTCCGAGAAGCGCTCCGGATGATTCAACGAGCGCTTCGGGAGTACGACACCGTAACAGAGGTCTCAGAGCGGGCGCAGCAGGAGCAGAAGAGTCAGGAAAAGTACTTTGCACACATCTCTCACGATATCCGAACCCCACTCAATAACATCCAGATGATTCTGGATCTCTTTCTGCTGGAGGGAGTGCACGAAGAGAACCGACACTTCCTCCAGGTCGCGCGGGCAAACTCACAGAGCTTGCGAGAGATCGTCGAAGAGCTCCTTGAGTTTACGAAGTATCGCGATGGAGCGATCGAAATTCGAAGAGAACCCTTCTTTCTCGCCAAGGAGTTACAATCGGTGATCGAAGAGTTTCGGCTCACCGCAGAGGTCAAACAGGTGACACTTCGGGGGGAGTACTGCGAAGACCTCGTTGTCTCCGCCGATAGGAGGCAGGTAAAGCGGATATTAATGAATCTCGTCAGCAACGGACTAAAGTACACCACTTCTGGAGAGGTGGTTGCTGAAATGCGGCAGAGTGGAGAGACGGTGCAGGTAGATGTCCGTGATACCGGGGTGGGGATTCCCCCAGAGAAGATCGAAAACCTCTTCGTACCCTTTTCGCGGGTTGGTGAGGTGCAGGTTGAAGGAATTGGACTCGGGCTTCCCCTTTCCAAGATGTTAACCGAAGCCAATGGAGGGACACTCTCGGTCACCTCGCAGCACGGAGCAGGTTCTACCTTTACCCTCTCTTTTCCTCGAAGTACAGATGAGGTCCTTCCAGATTCTCGTCCTGACGACGTTCAGGGGCTACAAGCTGAGGAGTCGCCTCTTCAGCTTGTAGAGGTAAAGAAGAGACCTCGAGTCTTAGTCATCGATGACGATATCGATGCCGGAAAGAGTCTCGCTCGGGTACTTGAAGCACTGGATTTCGAAGTGCAGAGCCTCTCACGGGTCGAAGATCTCAGCGCCCTGCTCAATTTCTGGAGCGCCGATCTCATCATCTCTGACATGCAGATGCCAAACGGAGGCATTGAGTCCGTTATTGAGCGTAAAGGCCCCATTCCCCTCATCGCCCTGACAGGTTGTGTTGACCCGGCACAGCTCAAGAGATACCGGAACCACGAGCAGGTCTCTGTTCTCCTTCAGAAGCCTGTTGACCCAAAGCTTCTTCAGGACGCCATCCTCCGGGTCCTTCCCGACGATCACGCAGAACCACAGAGCGACGTGCAGTAGACCCCAACGTTGCATAAAAATTTGCCCGTAGACTGCTTTGCTCCCACAATAGCAGCACATCTTGAAACTTTGATCGAGTTTTTAGACCTCACTG
>JALEGQ010000028.1 GCA_022763385.1 bacterium | reverse complement strand
TTCTTTTTCTTTGATATCAATGATAAGAGAACGATCATCGATTCTTTCGAAGGGAACTCCCTGCTCACGAAAGGCCTGAAAGAGGAGCTTCTCCTCCGGACGGATCAGTGAGCACAGTACCCCGATACGTGGTGATGATGACATCTCGACTACTCCCCCCAATCCTCTTCTTCCTGAGGTGCGGCCGCGAGGGTAATCGGGTCGAGGCTTACCACCTCGAGCTCATCCCCGCTCTCCGGATCATCAATCAGTTCGCCCACCTCCACATTCTCAGGGAGTTGAAGGGTGGCCCCGGTAATCGGTGATATAGCGGTCCGGGTCCCCGGCTCTGCAACTGCTTCACTCATCTCACGTTTCTCCTGTACAAAAGTTTGGATATTTCTTGCCGCTACCGTAGCGAGAAGGGAATCCTTCGCAAAAATCGGGGGTAAATGCAAATTTTCCTATCATTTCTTGTTATATTTATAACATTATTAGGGCAATGAGAGTGCACTTCGCCGGTGGAACTTCCCATAACAGGGCTATAGGATAGCCCTATATGGACGAACAGAACTCCTCAGCGCCGCATACTCCTTCCCCGAGGCTCCAACGGATTCCGCTCCGCAAGTCTCGAGGGATCGATCCGAACCTCCGGCCCTTTTCCCCACTCCGAGCTTTAACGACCTTCACTCACCGCTTTCCGCAGATTATGGAGCTCTTTCAAGAGGTGGGCATCCATCCGGTAAAACCGAAGGTGCCGCTCAACCCCTACACCGGCGAACCCTCCAAAGAATCCTTTCGAAATATCGGAGAGCACTGTCTCGCCGTTGCTCACGCCGCTTCAAAAGTAGGAAGCGCACTCGCCGAAACGGGAGTTATCGGTGCGGAAGAGCTGGATCTCATCGTTGAGCGCGCCCTCGTGCACGATATTACAAAGCCATACGAGATTATGCGTCGGAATGCGAAGAACGCCGGACTCGTTACGGAGGTCTACTCAACCTCAGCCTACCAACAGCTCCAGCCCCTCCTCGAGCAGATCGGCATCTCTTCGGAACTCGCGGAGTATCTCGTGGACGCCGGAAGCGAGACCGGTCACAACAGCCTCAAGGACTTTCTCGCCGTAGAGGACGGTGCTGTTACCGGTCTTATCTCTGGCCATCTGCCTGAAAAGATCGTCCACCTCGCCGACGATATGACCTATACGAGTACTCCGATGTTTCGAGGCGAAAAAGTCGTGACCGTCTTCCTCCCTCCCTGGGAGCGAATGCTGGCTGCTCGTTTTATGGAGAAATACCCCTCATGGATGTGGACCGAGGGCCTCGCAATCACACCGGGCGGTACGATTGTTCAGGTTCCGGATGTACACGCTCCACCAAGTGACGTCACCGTTATCGGCCACTACGCCGCCCTCCAAGTAGAGGTCTCCGGGGCGATCTCACATGAGTTTCAACTCATGCTCGATCCGAAAAGCACTCAAGAGCCCGAGCAATTTATAAAAGATCTGATCAACGACTCGCCATCTCTTATAATATCGGATAGCATATAGATGCCACCTATCCGATATTAAGCTATGAAGATCCTGAACCGCATCAAGGAGAAGCGAGAGAAGTTAGAGGCCCTGCGACCTCTTCCAAAATCGGCTCTTCGTCGTCTGAGAGATGAGATGTCTCTTGAGTTAACCCATAACTCAAGCGCTATAGAGGGAAACACCCTAACCCTGAACGAAACTCGTCTCGTCATCCGCGAGGGGCTAACCGTAGGGGGGAAACCCCTGAAAGATCACCTTGAGGTTAAAAACCATGAAGAGGCGTTTCAATACACTGAAGCGCTGAGTAGTAAGAATCAAAAAATCAAAACAAAGGACATCCTCGAGCTTCATGCAATGGTAATGAAGGACATTGATCTTGAGTTCGGTGGGATTTTTCGAAGTGGACGAGTGCGAATCGCCGGAGCGGACTTTATCCCGCCTAACCCACAGAAAGTTCCAGATCTCGTTCGAGAGTGGATAGAGCAGGTAAATAGAGCCGATGGGCAGCTTACTACGATATCAGCGCTTCATCACCGGTTTGTGTGGATACATCCGTTCTTTGATGGAAACGGAAGAACTGGGCGGCTACTCCTGAATTTGAGCTTAATGAAAAGCGGGTACCCTCCTGCAATTATTCTCGTAAGAGATCGCATGAAGTACTATCGAGCCCTTAAAGAGGCGGATACAGGAGAAAATGATCGGTTAAATCTCCTCGTTGCTCAAGCGGTAGAGCGCTCGCTTGATCTCTACCTTGATGCGACTGGTGAGATCGACGAAGAGCTTCTCCCCCTATCAGAAATTGCTCCGAAAACTCGATATTCTGCTGAGTATCTCAGTCTCCTTGCTCGAAAGGGCGAACTCAGTGCTCAGAAAGTCGGACGCAACTGGCATTCAACGTATGAGGCAGTTCAAAGATACATTGCTCACCGAAAGCGGGTGAGATGAGTTCGAGAGGCATTGGAGGAGCTCCAATGCCTCTCTTCTTCCTTAGGCCTACTGTATGTGAGGCACCGTGGTAATCCGTCGAGCAGGAGAGAGCGCAATCTGAATATTTCCCGCCATGAGTCCGTTCACTACCATCGCCTGCAACGTGAAGCTGAGGAAGTTCGGCTGTTGCGCTTCTGCCGGAGTATAGTAATGAAGGTCATTGAAGTTAAACGGAACCCGCGCAAACCGATTTCCATTCGCATCCACTTCAACCGGATAGTCCTTTGTCACGATGATATCCGTCGGACTGCCGCCGTAGTATCGCAGCCTTTCATCACCCCGAAGTCCGAGCGAGACCCCAGAGGAAGTTGGCTCGAGATTGTAACTCGTATACACGACCACTCGGGTCGCATCCCCATTCTGGAGCGCCGGTCCACGGATGATAAACTCTTCGTCTCCGCTATTATCAGTATTGCGAATACCGATGGCGATCGAGCCGAGAGAGCTCCCATCTGCGGCAAGCGTTGAACTTGAGAATCCAAGGATGTAAGACCCACCGTGGCTGTAGATGTTCACGTGCGCATCTGCACCTCGCCCATCAACCACCACCACCTCATCCCAACCATCTCCGTTGAGCTCAGCGGTCTGCATATCCATACATCCGTTATCACAGGTAATGCTCACGCTTTCAATATCAGTCGAGGTCGGTCGCGCCTGTGATGAAAAATACTGAATCATCACCTCATTCATCACGAGAAGCACCTGCGCCCCAGGAAGGTGATTCTGATTCCGATCATAGAAACGTTGGTCATCGCCAAACTTCCGAAGCGTCGCGACTTTCGTGGCTGGATGCTGAAGGAATGACGGGTGGTCACTCACATAAGAAGTCGTATACAACCCATCGTGATGAGCAACGACCGCCGCAACCTCTGTTTGCTCCGTGCCGACTCGGGCATTATTCGGGACAACATAGTCATCACAGTGACTCGGGCCAGCACGAAGAAGGTCCGCACCTACGCTTGAAACCGGCTTCGCCTCACTGATAACCCCCGCCCCAACGAGATCTCTCCGATAGAGCTCCCTCCAGTCACGTGGATCATAGGAGAAAAGAATACCGTTGCTCGTCATCACCGAGATAAAATCACGATCATCATTCGCATGGCAGTGAGCTTCCGCCCGTATCAATCCCATATTCGAACCAAAGTCTGGGAAAACGGACCGGTCTTTCTGAGCAAACCGTCGCCACTGAAAAGCGGGATCTACTGAAAACATATAGAGGGCATTCTCGCCCCAATGACTCGTGAGTATCCCCTGGCGGCTGAGCGAGGGAAGCGCAAGGAGTTTCCCACCAATTCGCGCCTGAGGTGCACCATCTCGAATGAGGGAAACCTGGGTCGGAAGATCAAGCTTCTTCGTTTGGGTATTGAAAGAATCTCCATAGTTCCAGAAGAGAATCTTTCCATTCATGGCGAGCCCAGAAAGCTCAGAACTCACCACGAGATCCGGCTTTCCATTCCGGTCATAGTCCGCCCACACCAGGTCACTGATCGGAGCGTTTAATGAAGTAGAGAAATCAAAGCGAAGGATCGGCTTTCCACCGTAGTACGGAACGATCGCCCCTTTCCGATGGAACCTTGAAAAAATCGCCAGTGCGTTATTTTGATAGGGATAAGGAGACTTGACGACCTGAACGGCAATATCAGGATCCAACCGAAGCTCAGCGCTCGTAAAAATACTCTGGGCAGAGATGCTCACCACCCGATCTGGACTTGCTGCGCTACTCAATCCAGGAAGAGTGAATAGACCTGCCACACAGAAAAACAAAAAAGAACGACCGCTCCACATACTGAACTCCTTTTCAAAACCCTTATCAGCACTGAATAATGTGCTGACTTTCTTCTATTGTGGGCGGATCGCCGACTCATGTCGCACGAAAACGATGGGTCTCTTCCTGATAATACAATAACTCTTTGGAATAACTACCTATGTAGAGATGGCAGTTGGTGACTCAAGGGGAAGAGTAAAGAGAAATGAGCTCCCCTCTCCCGTACTACTCGAGAGCGAGATCGCTCCGTAGTGCAACTCAATGATCCGCTTGACGATCGCGAGTCCTACTCCGGTACCATCCGAAGCCTGCTTTCGGCCCACCGAACCCCTCTTAAAGAGTGAAAAGATATCGTCCTGTTCATCAGCAGGAATCCCCGGGCCATTATCTCGAAAAGAGACCTCAACAAATGAGGCCACCATCTTCTTCTGTATCCCCTCGGTCTGAATGTGAAGAACGATCTGCTCCTTATCCGAATATTTCACCGCATTCGAGATTAGGTTCATAAAGACTCTTTGAAGCAGGGGAGCATTTCCCCACACCGATGGAAGTTCTCCTAAATGGACCTCAACATCGAGCTCTTCCGGAAGAGCAAGATCATGAATAGCATCTGTCACGACCTGATCAAGAGAAACTCGTTTCATCTCTGAGGCCTTCGAACCGAGCTTGGCATACTCATACATCGTCTGGACGAGTGATATAAGCCGCTCAGTAGAACCAAGCGCTGTGGCCATCAGGTGCTGCATCCGCTCTTGATCAAACTCTCCTGACATCTTCTCAAGAAGATATTCCAGCTTCATCGCTAGACCACCTAATGGACCTCGAATATCATGTGCGACGGTTGCGCTAAATTCATCGAGACGTGCATTCTTCTCCTCGAGCAACATGTTCGCTTCAGTGAGCTTCGCCCGCAGCACGTGATTCTCATGGGCTACTTTTCGGATCCGGATAAGATAATCAACCGCTGTTCCAAGCTCTTCGATCCACCGCTCATCTTTTACGATGCAGCGGTGACAGCCGAATCGGTAGAGCTCGTTCAAGACATGAGCGAAAGGACGTTCTGCGATAACAATTACCGACGGCTCATAGTCAAAGGTCTTGAGAGTAAAGATAAGGTCGAGAAGCGGTTTCTCATGCGCAAGATCGAGATCGATAATAACGATATCGAACTCTTCTCGCGAAAGTGAGCTCTGTGAAATCTCCCACGTTTCAGCCTCTTGAAGCTGTACCGTAGGGAAAAAGTTCTCCAGCGCGGTAACCGCCTGCCTGCGGCTATCGTCGCTCTCTTCCGCAACAAGTATTCGTGGCGCCCTGCTTGCCACCTGATCCATCCCTCTACTCCAACAGCCCGATCTCCTTCGCAGAAAACAATTTTCCGTGTCGTGGAGAAGCGTACTTACCCTTACAATGCGTGACGGAGATAGTTCTTTAACCGAATCAGTGCCCGAGAACGTATCTGAGATGCCCTTGATTCCGTTACTCCCAAAATCTCTCCGATCTCCTTGAGATTGAGTTCTTCATAGAAATAGAGACTGATCACGAGTCGCTCCTTTTCCGGTAGGCGGTCAAGTGCCCGAGCAATCAAATTTACCTTCTCTCCCCCCAGCAACTTATTGAGTGGGTCTGTTGAACCTGACGGGATCCACTCGTCCGCCTGAAAGCGTTCTTCACCGTGACCGAAGCCGAGCTCTTCAAAACTGAGCATCACCACACTTCCCACTTCACCGAGGAGCTTCTGAAACTCCTCAACATCGACTCCGAGCTCTGCGGCAACCTCCTCATCACTCGCCGAGCGCCCAAGCCGCTGCTCTACTCTTTGATAGGCAGTCTCTATCTTATGGGATTTAAAGCGGAGTGACCGTGGAAGCCAATCCTGTGAGCGAAAGCTATCCAAGATAGCTCCTCGAATACGAAACTGGGCATAGGTCGAAAAATTCGTTTCATGCTTTGGGTCGTACTTTTCAAGGGCATCAACGAGACCGATAATTCCAGAGTTCAGCATCTCCTTGAGATCAACATCCTTAGGGAGGCGACCCGACAACCGGTGTACCACCTTCTTTACGAGGGGAAGATAGCTCTTGATGAGCTCTTCTTTCTCGAAGTTATCAACGGTCTTGTAGGCCTCTACAGCCGTCTTCTTTGCCTTAGCCACGGCTCATCTCCTCATTTGTCTTTAGAATCTGCATGACGATCCGACTTACTGCGACAACAGCCACAAAAACAACCGTACATCTCACCAGGATCGTCGTAAGCGATACATGAGCCATAAGCCCTGAAAGGGTTACGACAAGTATTGAAAGCAGTATGACTACCGCCTTCAACTTATGAATGCCTGCATAGGTTTTGGTAACCTTAGATTCCGTCACTTACATTCCCTCCGGCTTCGAGAAGCTGCTGAAAGAAAAACTGAATTCCGCCCTTTACCCGGTTTCCAAAGAATCCTGCGTCAATGGAATCTGCCATCCGAGTTACCGACCGCGATACTGCAGCGCTCGGGTACTCCAGCACGAACGGCTTCTGTGCTCGAGTCGCATCGAGGACCGTCTCATCTCGCGAGACCCAACCGAGATACCCCAGCTCTACCTGCAAGTACTGCTGAACGACTCCCTCAAACCTCTCAAAAGTTTGCTCAGCCATTCGTTCATTCGGGCAATTGTTCACGACCACCTGTATCTGCCGCTCTCCAAATCTTCGGGAGAGCACCTTAATGAGGGCATAGGCATCGGTAAGGGAGGTGGGCTCGGGTGTCACCACACAGAGAATCTCCTGTGATGCTCCATTAAAAGAGAGCACATCAGGACCAATACCAGCAGGGGTATCGATCAGAAGATAGTCATAGGAAGAAGCAACCTCCTCAAGAGCGAGAAGAAGCCCGTGGCGCTCTCGGTGACTGAGCTGCACCAGCGAATCGACCCCACTGGATGCTGGGATAATGTCTACCCCGCCAGGTCCCTCGACAAGAAGCTCTGAGAGCGAAACCCTTCCTTCAAGATAGTCATGAATGGTGTGCTGAATCTGAAGACCGAAGAGAACATCAACATTTGCGAGACCGAGATCAGCATCGAGAATGAGCACTCGCCTCCCTCGCTCAGCGAGCGCAACAGCAGTGTTCGTTACGAGATGAGTCTTTCCCACCCCTCCCTTTCCACTGGTAAAGCTCATGACACGTGCTGGCATCGCTTGCTCTCTCTTTTCTTGTTGACGGATCAATGTGAGTGTTTTCGACACGAATATGTTCCTTTCTATAAGATTCGGATTTCGACCCGAACGGCTCAATTTTTACCTTTTGCCTAACTTACTGTATTTACTATCCAAAACTGCCTAAAACGTCTTTCCTATCCCCGCACTTCTTCAAGACCAATAACCCCAAGAGACTGCACCCGAACGCTTGGCGCGATCTCCTGATGACTGATTACGGCGTACCCCGGCGCAAATCGTTCGACAAAGCGTGCAAGTGCAGAGCGAACATGATTCGGCGCAAGAATCACTGGGGTAAGGCCCTGTTCGATAAATTTGTTTGCCGCATTATTCAGAACATTGATCAATTTCTGTGCGTTCCCCGGTTCGAGCGCGAGGTACGATCCCTCATCCGTTTGCTGCACCGCATTGCCGAGGTCTCGCTCCAGAGAGGGATTCAGACTGGCCAGTGGCAGTCGACCATCCTCTGTTGAGTATTTCTCGGTGATCACCCGAGCCAGTCTTCTCCGGACGAACTCCGCTAACTTCTCCGGTTGTTTTACGGTCGGCGCCCAATCTGCCACCGTCTCGATGATACTTCGGAAGTCACGGATGCTGATCTGCTCTCGGAGGAGCGCCTGAAGGACCTGCTGCACCTGTCCGAGAGAGAGGAGGGTTGGAACGAGCTCCTCCACCACTTTGGGATGTTCTTCTGCAAGCTTGTCGAGGAGGTGTTGGGTCTCCTGTCTTCCGATAAGCTCATGCATGTTTGCCCGGATCATCTCCGTCAGATGGGTGGTAACCACGGTCGAGAGATCCACAACGGTATATCCGGAGAACTGTGCACGTTCCTTCTCAGACTCACTGATCCAGATCGCATCGAGACCGAAGGCTGGCTCCTTGGTCTGCTCTCCATCGAGCGGTGAAGTGACCGTACCGGGATCCATCGCGAGGAGATGATTAGATTTTAGCTCTCCACCACCAAGAGAACTCCCCTTCAGAAGAAACTTGTACTCCGAAGCCGCAATACGAACGTTATCACGGATATGAATAGCCGGAACAATAAACCCATAGTCAATCGCAAACTGCCTCCGGAGAGAACGGATTCGCTCAACGAGATCGCCTCCTTCCACGAGTGACACCAACTCGTATCCTACCTCAAGCTCAAGGGTATCAACCCCAAGCAGTCCGGTGACCTCTTCGGTGCTTCCAGGTCGCGGGGCACTCTCCTGCTCAGGTGAGGCGCCTTCACCTCCACTCCCACCGCTCAACACTCCCTCTCCAGACTCGTCCCCCCCCTCTTTCTTGATCGCCAAGCTTCGAAGATATCCGATCCCCCCGCAGGTAAAGGCCAGAAAGCTGAAGGGAAGGAACGGCAATCCAGGAACAACAGCGAGTCCAAAGCTCACCAAAGCCGAAAGATAGAGCGGTTTGGTAGTTCTTCCGAGCTGAGCAAGTACCTCGTTTCCAAGGTCATCACCTGAGGCGGCTCTTGCCACGATCAGACCAGATGATGTCGAGATGATAATTGATGGGATCTGACTGACAAGTCCATCACCGATCGTGAGAAGGGTGTACGTCTCTGCCGCCGTCATCCAGTCCATTTCTTTCTGGACGAGGCCTATAAAGAGTCCCCCAATGATGTTAATACCTGTGATAAAGAGTCCAGCTACCGCATCCCCAGTGACGAATTTGGCGGCACCATCCATCGCTCCATAAAATTCGGCTTCTTGTGAAAGCTCCTTCCTCTTCTTCTTAGCCTCGTCCTCATCAATCAAGCCGGTATTGAGGTCCGAGTCAATCGCCATCTGCTTTCCCGGCATCGCATCGAGAGTAAATCGAGCAGCAACTTCTGCAATTCTGCTGGAACCCTTCGTGATTACCTTCAGGTTTACAATACTGATCGCAACGAATATCACGACACCGATCACATAGTTTCCACCAACAACAAACTCACCAAAGGCCTGAATAACATTCCCGGCAGCATCAAGACCTTGATCTCCGTTTAAGAGGATCAGTCGAGTTGAGGCAACGTTCATCGCCAAACGAAAAAGTGTCGTCACGAGAAGAAGAGCCGGAAAAGAAGTAAAGTCGATCGCCTTTCCCATATAGAGAGAGACAAAGAGCACGATCAACGAGAGAGTAATATTGAGCGCCAGGAAGATATCGAGGAGCGCTGTCGGAATCGGGATAATAAGAATGGTGAGAATTCCGATCAGTGCTATCGGAATTGAGCTTGCCTTGAGGTCTGCTCCCTTTCGTCCACCGCCTGCCATCTGCTCTCTTCCTCTTAGAAATCTCTTTCTACTACTCAATCCACCCGACAACACCTACGAGCTCGACCACTGCTGAGCCGCATGTGGATTTTTCAACTTGTAGACGTACGCCAATACCTGTGCGACCGCTCGGAACATATCGGCTGGGATCTCTGTTCCAACCTCTGTTGCAGCATAGAGCGCTCGAGCGAGTAGTCGTCTCTCAAGCACGGGGACTCCTGCCTCTTTTGCGATCTTTCGGATTCTGAGCGCCAGAAATCCCTTCCCCTTCGCAACGACCTTTGGCGCGGCCATGGTCTCTCGGTCATAGCGCAGTGCGATGGCATAGTGGGTCGGGTTCGTGATAACAACATCTGCTTGGGGAACGCTGTTCTGGATCCGCTCAACAATTCGCTGTAATCCCTTTGCCTGGATCTGTCTCTTTGTTTTTTCATCCCCCTCAAGAGATTTTCGCTCATCCTTCACCTCTTCTTTCGTCATTCGGTTCTGACGGAGCCACTGCCATTTTGTAAAGAAGTAGTCAAAGATTGCGAACGCTATCAGTACAGAAAGAATCTTCCAGAAGACATAAAACAGTGCATCAGTTGTGAACTGAAATACCTGACTAATGCTCATGTGCATGAGCATGATCATCTCAGGGGCAAACCGCTTCAATGCGAAATACGCAATCGGAAGAATGACGCACAGCTTTAGAACCGAGGCTCCAGTTTTCACAAGGTTCTTCGGAGAGAACATCCGGGTTATCCCCTTTGCCGGATTGATCATCTGAAATTTTATATCGACTATCTTCTTTTTGCGTGACCATCCAGTCTGTAGCCCCACACTAACAATAGCGATTGCGGAAACCGCAATCGCAAGCAGAGCGACTTCCGGGGCAAATATGGTGAATGCCTCGGAGAACATATCGAAGACCGTTCGGCGAGAGAACTGTTGCCGCTGTCCAACTCGCTCGAACATCATCTTCATATAGGTCTGAAAATCTTCGTATATCCAGCTAGACAGCACACTCAGGGCAAGCACACCGCAGAGAATCGTCGCCACCTGAACGAGCTCGTGTGACATGTGCAGAGAACCTTCGTTACGGAGCTGTTCGAGCCGTTTCGCGGTGGGAGCTTCGGTTCGTTCCTCTGGGGTGGAATGCTCAGACATCTTCCTCTCAATTGATCAGTCGGAACGAGGATTGAGCAAAAAACGTACCTGATTATCCTCGAGTATTTTCAATATCCTACGAAAGGGCTCGTCATTTCTCTGACACGGTTTGAACATCGTCAAAGAGGACGAGGAGTGCACTGTCTACCGAGCCGAGCTCACGGCCGATTACGATGAGGAGCTCTGGAAGAGCAAGCCCGGTCAGGATCAACCCTATCCCGATAGTGAGTGGAAAACTCACGATAAAGATATTGACCTGCGGAATCGCCTTTGAAATGAGCCCCATCACAAAGTTGGTCAACATCAACGCCACAATCACCGGCGATGCAACGAGAGCTCCGAGGCGAAAGACGTCTCCAACCCGGACAATAAGAAGCTCCACAGAGCTGACACTCGGAATATAGCTTCCCGGCACCACCGTGCCTCCCAATCCAGCGGCCGCATAGATCACCGCATGATGGCCGTAAGTCAGGAGAAACACGAGAATGACAAGGTCCCCGAGAAGACGCGCAAGTGCAGGGATGCTCCCGCCGAGCGTCGGATCCACGAGTTGACTCGCGCCAAGCCCCATGGTGGTTGACGACAAAGTGCCTGCCATCTGAACACCAGAAACGATCAACTGCGGGATGAGTCCCATAGCAAGACCCAACACTGCCTCACTCGCAGCCTGTACGAATACTACTCCGAAGCTGTCTGGGATCTCTGCAAGCGGAGAGGCCACCGTGCTCACAAAAGCGAGGATCATGACGCTCGGCATGCGAAGGCTCCGAGCGGAGGGAGAGAGCGAGAGCCCCGGAAGAAGGGTGAGGAGCACACCATACCGGATACTCAGGAGAACAAAGCTCCAGAGTGCGTTGGTATTCTCTAAGAGATACTGCCCAATATGAAGTCCATCAAACTCCATGAGAAAAACTTCTCCCTTCGCTCTTACCCGGTCGGTCCGAGATGCCCAATCCGCTCATAGGCTGTCTGGGTAAACGTAGCGATACGGACAATCATAAAGTGGCCAAAGAAGACAAGGCCAACGACCGCTGAGAGAATCTTCGGGATAAAAGCAAGGGCGGCATCGTTAATCTGTGTGGCGGCTTGAAATATACTGACCGCAAGGCCAGCAATCAGTCCAAGAACGAGGATAGGAGAAGAAACAAGTACCGCCGTTACAATAGCATCTTGTCCAAGCAGGAGAAAATCATCGAGATTCATTTCATCATTCCTATGTAACTGAATACGTTTGTACAAGCGAGCCAACTAGAAGATGCCAACCATCAACCACCACAAACAGCATCAACTTTAACGGCAGTGAGATCACCACCGGTGGTAATGTGATCATGCTCATGGAAGTCAATACCGACGAAACCACCATGTCGAGGACAAGGAACGGAAGTGCGATAAGAAATCCTATCTGAAAAGCAAGGTTTAACTCACTCAGCACAAAAGACGGCACTGCCACCAAAAACGGCACATCATCGGGTGATTCTGGAAACTCGGACTTACTAATTTCGAGAAAGAGAGCGAGATCCTTCTCTCGAGAGTGCCGAACAAGAAATTTTCGAAGTGGTTCAGATCCCTCCCTCCATGCTTCTTCCGGAGACATCTGACCATCGAGATAGGGAGCGACTCCCCGCTCGTATACCTCCTGCATAATTGGCTGCATAATGGATGCCGTCAGAAAAAGAGCCAATCCCGTAAGGACCATATTTGGCGGAGCC
Source organism: bacterium (assembly GCA_022763385.1). Taxonomy (GTDB): domain Bacteria; phylum Bdellovibrionota_C; class UBA2361; order UBA2361; family RFPC01; genus RFPC01. Next base: position 8,909 of record JALEGQ010000028.1, on the reverse strand, counting down.
TGTTGAGTTCCGAGCGCTGTCCTCGTCATTCCCAGTACTACTACGATCCGAGTAAAGCACGTTGTAGTGAGGATCAGGGCAGGAACAAAGGAGAAAACTGAAAGGAGAATCACGATCTTGAGCGCGGACGAAACTCCCTCCGTAGAGTTCACGATCGGCTGCCCACCTATCGCAATATTTACATCCGGCATCGTGGTCTGGGCCAGAAGAAGAGAGGGAAAACTCACCAGCAAGAAGAAGAAGAAGAAGAAGAACAGCTGGGAAAGAGAACGTCTATCCATTGCTCACCCTCCCCTTCTCCAGTAAAAGCTCTGAACTCTTCTGGTCTCCTGGGAAAAAAGTGATCTGACTCTCTGTAATACCGATCAGCAGCTCACGTCCATCAACTTGTAATAGGGCCACACTCGCCTTTGGAGCAACGACAATTCGCTCTTGTACCACCATCCTCTGTGCTCCCGCCTCGCTCACTCTTCCCTGTCCTCGCTTCAAAAAGTAGAGAAGGACTCCAAAAGCACCTAAACAAAGAAAGAGGCCCTGCACAGCCCTTCCAAAGAGTCCACCGGTAGACGCAGAATCCTTGCTCTCTGCTTCTCTCAGTGAAGAGCTCTCCAATCCCGCGGATTCTCGTATTCGACGAAGTTTAGCCACTGATTCAGCATCAGCAGATGGTGCTGCCTGTTGTACAACGTTCTCCGAAGTGGGATCCGCCAATGCGGGGGTACAGAACACCCCAAACAAGAAAATGATAAGGATCGTCCAACGTGTGGTCATATACTATCCAAGATGCTGAATTCGGTCTTCCGGGTCGATGACTTCGAGGAGCCGAACACCAAATTTCTCGTTTACGATGACCGCCTCTCCTCGAGCAACGCAGTATCCATTGATATAGACGTCCAATGGATCACCTGCCAGCTTTGCTAGCTCGACGACCGAACCCTGTCCAAGCTGGAGAAGGTCTTGTATCGTCATTCTTGCTCTCCCAACCTCAACAGTGACCGCAAGGGGGACTTCCTTAATGAAGTCAACCGTGCGTCCCTCAGCCGCTTTCTCCGGAAGTGCATCCTCAGCCGCTTCAGCAACTCCTTCTGCTGCTTCAGCAACTCCCTCAAGGTTCTCTTCCAGAACACTATTGATCTCATCTTGAGTAAGTTCTTCATCTGCCATACTTCAAGAGCTCCTGTTTGTTTCGATAGTTAATCAGGTCTTCCTTCGGAATCTGCCTGGTAATACGACACGCTCTGTTACCTCGGTAACTTCCAACGTATGAATAGTACTTCGGCTCTCCCTCGATCTTGATCATTGCTTCGTCCGACGGATTAGTATCGAGAGTCAGCACATCTCCTGCCTCAAGTTGAAGAAAATCTTTTGTCGGAATACTTCCTCGAGCAAGCTCTACACTAAGATTCGTGGTGGTCTGCTTGACATTCACCTCCATCCTTCGGAGAACCCCCTGGTCGGCTTCAAGCCGCGTACTCTGGAAACCGGTTGCCAACTTACTTCGAAGCGGCTCGATCGTTGAGTACGGCGTGCACAGCGTAAGGGTCGTGCTCTCCTGTTCGAGTTCAACCTCGATGGTAACGATAATGACTACATCCGTTGGAGGAACGATAGCGATCGCAAGAGGATTAAACTCAGAACGGACATACACAAAATCTACAGGGTGGATTGGAGCCCACGCATCTTTCAGGACATCCAGCGCCATCATGACGACCTTTCCGATCAGACGGTTCTCTATAGGAGTGTATTCTCGTCCCTCGATCTTCACTCTTCCTTGTCCCGCACCACCGAACAGTGCATCGACAATTCCAAAAACCAGGGGAGATGAAACGACCATCAAGGCGTAACCACTGAGGGGAGGCATTCGAAAGATATGCAACGACGATGGAAGCGGCAGTTTCTTCATGAAAAGACCGAACTTGATCATTTCAATGCCGCCAACGTTCGCAAAACAGGTTCTTCCGAGGAAATTTCCGAGATCACTCCGAAACTGTCGCGCAAAGCGGTCATGGATAAGCTCCATGGTCGGCATTCGACCACGAATAATCCGTTCTTGATTGGCGAGGTCAAACTTCTTCGCGTTGGGGGCATCCGCCATCTCGACGGAGTCTTCCTCCATATCTCCATCAGAGAGCCCACGGAGCAGAGAGTTAATTTCATCTTGTGTTAAAACCTGATTCATAAATCCCTACTCCTACTGAATAACAAACTGCGTAAAATAGATCCGCTTCACTTCGGCCTTTCGGATCTCCTCATTGATAAGATCTCTCATCTCAGCCTTCAGATCTGCCCGTCCCTCCTCATCACCGAGGTCTCTTCGTGACTTATTCGAGAGCACATTGATAAGAGAATCTCGAACTGGAATGATCTTCGAGTAAAACTTCTTCGGAATGTCTCGCTTTTCAAATTCTGCAACCGCCTGGCACCGAAGATATCCTCCTCCAGAGAGATTCACGACAAAGGTTTCGAAGGGATAGAACGCACCGAGTGGCTTCTCGTCTTCCTTCGCTTCATCTTCTTCATGAAATCCTTCGAGGAGGAGCACGAGCTCTTCTTGATCTTCTGCGGCGTCAGCATCTTCCTTCTCGATCTCATCGTCCCCACCACCCATCACGGTGAAGAGGACGATCGGTGTGGCGATGAGAAAGATCAGCAGCACTACTCCACCGATGATGAAGAGGAGCTTCTTGGATCCCGGCTTCTTCTCCTCTCCAGGAGTCGCTTCCGCTTCCTCGTTGTTTTCTTCTTCGTCAGCCATCTGAGACCATACTCCTTTCTCTATACCGAACCGCCATCAACGGGAGATCCGCGCTCCTTCCTGGATATCCGAGAAGACCACACTCTTCTCCGAGTGAGACCATCCGCAGAAGAGGAGGACTTTGCGATACCCCGTCAAAAAAATGGCGGTGTACCGTCAGTAGCTGTGTCAAAGACCTGTGCCACGTCGCCCCCGATTCCTTCCGTGAGCAACTCATGACCTCAATCTCGTAGACACATGAGCCTCGACATTTCTCTTGCAATATCAGCTGCTTATCTTGCAAACGAGGAACTCTATCGACTCCTTCCTCAAGATCTGCAGCGAAGAGATATACCGTGTCGCTCTCGCCGAACACCTCTGATTGAGCAATTCCGGTACCAAGTCCGGCAGGGGGAAGTTCCTCGGTGGCGGAAGAGAAGCTTTTCGAGGAGGCGCCACTCGTGGTCAGTGTCATAGCCGCTACTGCGAGCAGCAGGGTGATGAGATCCGCGAAAGAGAGGAGCCATCTCGTATCACGCTTCCTCCCCGAGCTCTCTCTCGGAGCACTAGAATCGTACGAGGGCAAGAAGAGACTCATCTTGTGGCTCCGGTGAGAAGTGTACCTCAACACGAACATCCCGAGCAGAGAAGGCGTGTCGCTGAAGGTGATGTTGTAGGGCAAGGGCTCGCGCATAAGCGAGCGACGGGCGTGCTCGGTCTCCTACCAGAGAGATGGTGGCACGAAGATCGTGGGACTGAAGAAGAAAAATAAGGGCCGCCGCAGCACTCTCATCAAGAGAGGCGTCCTCGTCGTGAAAGAGGGAGAAGTGCGTCTCACCCACGGGAACCTGCTCATCTCCGTGCCGAGTCTCGAGTGGAGGTGCTGCCGGATTGCGACCCTCACCGTCTTGCTGCTCTTCACGAGCGGGGGAAAGTGCTGCCGGATGAGCGATCTGGAGGAGGGTAACGATCGAGAAGACCGCCAGCATCAGTGAGAGATAGAGGAAGAGGAACCGTTCTTCCCCTTCGTGGTCACACACCGCTGTGGATGCTCCTCTCATGGTGGGGATATCTCCGCTCCTCACGACGCCATCCTCTGTTCTGGTGCTCCCCCCTGAAAGCTCCTCAGTCGCTGCTCAAAGAGGATCGGATTCTCCTCCTGAGAGAGACTGAGCACCCCCTCAAGGGTAAGCCGCTTTAACCGGGCAAACTCCTCCTCTCGGTCCCGCAACTTTCCCGCGAGCGGTCCAAAAACGAGGTGTGAGAGCACCGCACCATAGAGCGTTGTCAGCAGTGCAACCGAGAGGCTCTGTCCCACTCCAGAGATATCTCCGAGAGAGTCAAACATATTCACCAGACCGATAATCGTCCCCACGAGCCCCATCGCTGGAGCAATCGTTGCCATCGATTCAAAGAGCGCTACTACCTGCATCCGCCGCTGGTAGGTCGTTGCCATCTCATGAGAGAGAATACGCTGGATCTTCTCTGGAGCAGTTCGGTCTGAACTGAGCTCGAGAGCGAGCCTCAGGAAGGGATCGGAGGTTTTCTGCGACTCATGGTCAAGAACGATCAACCCTCGTTCCTTGACGAGCCGAGAGAGACGCTCCAGGTACCCGTAGCGGTCTTGGAGCGAGGGAGCCGAAACAGGAAAAAGAACCTGAAGAAACTCCCGCTGGGCCGCGCGAAAGACCTCTTCCGGAAACTGAACAAGCGCTGCCGCTACCGTTCCACCAAGAACGACGAACAGAGCGCTGATGCTGAAAAAGTTCACCACCCCACCGGTCAGGAAAGCCGCCCCGGCAAAAAAAGTGAATCCAAGAATCATACCTCCAGCGATATGCCGATCTATCTTCTGCCACCACCTTGGGATCACATTTCCTCCTCTCGTTGAGCATCTCAACCACGACGCTCTCCTCCATGTGGCAAAGGAAGTGCCAACTCACCCCAAGAGATATCAGTACGTTAGGAGAACGTTCCCGTCAGAATACCGTCAGATCACCGGAAGCATGACTGAGATGTCGAATTCTACTGATGTCGGACTCTACTGTGGCTCTTCTGAGCCGGGTGTTGCCCAGCCACCGAGCTTTGCGGAATCTCTTCTCGTTACGAAGAAGAGGAATACGAGACTCGCTGAAATCATCGCGATACTGAGCCACTGGCCCCGAGTGAGTCCGAAGGCCTGATAGCCGATGTGGAGATCTGGTTGGCGAAACTGCTCGCTGATAACCCGACCCACCGGATAGAGCACGAGAAAAAGGGCCGATATCACCCCTGGTTTTCTCGGCCTCCGCCAAAACCAGAAGAGAAAAACAAACAGGAGCCCCCCTTCAAGAAATGCCGCATAAAGCTGAGAAGGGTGTCGAGCCGTGAGCACCTCTGCAAGACCACGCTGCACGAGAACACTTCCTGATTGGGCCTTCTCTACCAGCACAGAGAGCACCCGGGAGATCGAAGACATCTCTCCAAAAGCGATCAAGCGCTCCCACCGTTCTGGAGAGACCCCCACCTCACCGACAACCGAAGAGAGACTCGCTAACTTCTCAGGCGCATACTGAGGCCAGCTCAAGATATCTTGGGGAAACTTGACCGACCAGAGACAGCCTCCCGGAGAGTCTGGGGACTCACACGCCCGACCAACAAGCTCCCCATTGATAAAATTTGCCACTCGGCCAAAAAAGATACCGAGGGTGGAGCCGTAAATCACCAGATCTCCGAGGTGAAGAATCGAAATTTTCTCTCGCCTTCCAAACCACACACAGGCGAGGAGCATCCCGATCACCCCGCCGTGACTCGCCATCCCCCCTTCATGCACAGCGAGGACTCCCCAAAACGGGAGATCCGAACGAAACTCAAAGAAGAGGTCTGGACGATAAAAGAGACAATACCCGAGCCTCCCCCCGGCGATGCACCCCACGGCAACCGCAAAAACAAAGTCTGAGAGAAGCACTGGTGGGAGAAGCATCCTCGGCTTCTTGACGAGCCACCACGTCATGAAGTACCCAGCGGCAAAGCCTCCGAGATAGGCAAGCCCGTACCACCGGATCCCAAAGCTCTCGGTGAACTGCAGAAAAAACGGGTCCAGGGTATGAAGATAGCTGTGATCCATATTGAAAGTATTCTTCCCGCCTTGCGCACCCTACGAAATCGTCTCTCACAAATATCACTAATTTCAAGAAAATGACCACAGAAGGAAAAGTTTTTTCTCGCTCCTTCCGTTCCCTTCTCTCAGGAGAGACGGCTATACCTTCTCTCCACCGACCAGGAAGGTCGAGTAACCATGATACGGAGGTCTGTATGCACTTCAAAAACCCTCAGCAATCCTCAATCGAGGAACTCGTTCGAACTCTTCACTGTGACATCGCACTCTTAGAGCGTCAGAAAGCGGCAGAAGAAACCATTCAGCCAGCCTGTCTCACCGAGCATCGGGAAAAGGGTTCTGCCATGCAGCAAAATGCATAGCTTCGGTAACGAGGGGCAGTGATCTTCTCACTGCCCCTCGTCTAACTCCTTGAAAAGAGGCGTTAGACAACGTGGCACCGATTATTGCACTCCCTTCCCAAAGATAACGTAGGAGTACTATCGCGTTGACACCTTCTCCCACATCTCCAGCAAAGACGAGTAAGGCCCGTTCGGCCCCGGTGACCAACCGCAATCTCGTTGAAGCGTGCAAGGTCTTTTACAAAGACTGGCTCCCGGTGAACGAGGAGGCGCTGGATCGCGTCAAGGAGGGGCTCGCGACCAAGGCCTACGAGCTCGATGAAGAGTTCTTCTTTCACGATCTCAAAGCCGATATGGGGCTCTTTACCTACTTCCTCCGTCAAGCACGGCGAAAGATCCAAAAAAGGGAGCAGTCCACCTCAACGAAGAAATCCCCACTTCACCTCACGCCACGAGAACTCTTTACTTCCCTTTCAAAAGAAGAACAACTTGAAATATTTGACGTTCAGGCAAAGAAGATTAGTCCACACTCCTTTGGCTCCGCAGAGGAATTCCAAGCCCAACAGTTCAAAGAAGCACTCGTGAGTTCCAGCACCGCAGAGCTCCTCACCAGCTCTCAACACAGCGATGGGCTCCTCGGATTCTCGGTCGGCTCGCTGGAGCAGGTCGGACGCTCTCTCATCGCATGGAACTACCCGAAGGTGTACGAAGAGGCACTTCGAAAGGAAAAGGACCCGAGACGACTCGACGGAGTACTCACTGCCCTGCTCGGCTTCTCTCCACAACTCCTTGTCATCGCCCTGGCACGAGACTGGGGCATGTCACGGGAGATCCGAACGGCGGTGGGAGATACCAATGCAAGACTTGCTCCCTATCACCCTCAACACGAAAAAGTTGAGCAGGTATCACAGATGCTCAAGAAACTGTACGACGTCGGAGCAACGCTGGCTCGGGCACAGAATACCGAGCTGAATCCAAACGCGGAAGAAGATTGGCAAAATGCCAAACAATCTATCGAATCGATTCTCGGCCCGAGCGGAGTAAAAGAGATCCAAGAGAAGGTAAAAGAGAACTGCTTCTTCTACCTCAAGTCTGCACCAAAGATATTCGAATCGGTGACCAAACTTGAGCCAAAGACGAAAACGGTATCTCGTCCCCAACTGCAAGAGGTATCGAGAAACCGCTATATCCGATTCTGTCCTCGCGAAGGTCAAGAAACACTGGTAAGGATCTATCAACAGATCGAACACGGTGCGATCGAGAAAACGGCAGCGATTAAAGAGCTCATAAGAATAGCCGCTCCGCTCTCTGGGTTTGCCCATGGAGCCGTCTATCTCCTTGAACCAAGTAGTTTCCAACTCACCGCACGCCTCCGACTCGGGAAAGCCCCTGCCGATGTCTATCGGCCGATTCATGCCTTCTCTGTCTCAACCCGGGGGAACAACCCGGTTGGGCAGGCCTACCACTGCAACAGCCCGATCATCCAGAGCGACTATGCTCTCTCTGGAGTCGGGAACACCTGTTTTGCGAGCATCATCGGAAAAAAACAGCGACTCGGTGTGCTCTACCTCGAACCAGACGAAGAGCTCGTCAAAAAAAACGAATCGAACCTGCTTCAGCGCTTCAAAGCGCTCGTCGTCGCCTTCGAAGACATTCTCGGTATTCAATAGATCGGGAAAAACCCGTATCCTTCTCCCGAACAGAGAAGGACCTCAGATGACAGATATCGCCACCCTCCAACAGACCGCCGTGACCTTTCGGGACGAAAGAAATTGGAAACAATTTCACCACTTCAAAGAGATGCTCCTCTCCCTCGGCCTTGAAGTTTCAGAGTTCTCTGAACTCTTCCAGTGGAAAACCGACGAAGAGATCCGCGACCTATCCACCACTGACCTTCAAGAACAGCTCGGAGACGAGCTCTCCGACATCCTCTACTGGATCCTCCTCTTCGCCGAAGACCTCAACATCAACCTCGACTCCGCCTTCCACCAAAAAATGGCAAAGAACCGCAAAAAATACCCCATCGAAACCGCAAAAAACAGCCGAAAAAAATACAGCGCACAATAATTCGTCCCAGGGACGAATTATTCAAGTGCGATTTGGTTGGCTTGAAATAGGGGCTTCGCCTTGTGTATCGTTTCTGGAATTGCGGGGTGTTTTCTCTATGATTGATTATTCTCGACGTTCATCGAGTCCAACGGAGTTGGCCGTTGGCTTGGCCGTGGGTCTGGCGTCTCTGGTCGCTCCGCCACCTGCTTCAGCTCAAGTACCGCTCCATCCTGGCATCATCGCAAAGACCGAACAGTATATGGAACGCTTTCGAACGCTTGTCAGTGAGCAAGCGGCTCTTCCACCGGGTGAAGCGGATCGAAATGCGTACAACAGCTTTGTGCAAGAACTTCGCGGACAGGGCATCGTCGCAACGGAGGTGTGTGCAGCTATCCTTGATGAGTCTCGGCAGCTCTTGGTGCAGGTAGAACGTGGGAAAGACGATGCTCTGAGACCCCTTCAGTGTGCCCTTCAGTGTCTTTACGATGGGAGCCCGCTTCGAGAAACGGCCCTTGCTGAAGAGCGCATTTCAGTCCCCTTGCGAGAGCTTGCTCTGGCGGTGCTGCATTCCCGCAGTGAACACGTTACCGTTGAAACTCGTGGAATGGCGCTGAGTCTTGCATTTGGAAATTTTCTCGAACAGCAGATTCCCTCCAGACTTATGGCCGGATTCCTTTCCGCTGTTGAG
>JALEGQ010000027.1 GCA_022763385.1 bacterium | reverse complement strand
TCAGAGATCCCAGCTCCAGCATCGGGCGTCCTGAAAGAAATTCTCTTCCAAGAAGGAGACGTGGTACCGGTGAAGGAAAAGATCGCTGTCATCGATACCGAGGGAGGTGCCGCTGGGAAGGGTGCCGCTGAAACAAGCGCCGCTTCAACTCCTGCGCCCGAAGAGAAGAGCGCTGAAGCGGAGACAACCAAGGGAGAGACGAGGGAGACACCGACAACTTCAGCGTCTTCGCCAGGCCAAGCCACATCCCCGGCACCTGAAACGAGGAACACCGCGGCGTCCTCGCCGAGTAGCAGTGGGGATACGCGCTTCTACTCTCCTGTGGTCCGCTCTCTCGCAGAAAAACACGGAATAAGCGGAGAGCAACTGGCAGAGATCCAGGGAACTGGGCAGGGAGGTCGAGTTACCAAGCAAGACTTCCTCCAGTATGTCGAAAGTGGTCCTTCTCAGAGCCAGCGAAACGAAGCTCCGCCATCTCCTGCGGCCACCGCTCCAGCCGTACGACCCGCCCCCCCGTCGGTCTCCGAGCGTTACGAAGCTCCAGTCTCCGATGTCCCGACGGGCGAATGGAACGCAGATGGCACCAAGGTTGTGCCGATGGACAATATGCGGAAGCTCATCGCGGCCCATATGGTTCGCTCAAAGCAGACGAGCCCCCACGTGTACTCGGTACAGGAGGTCGACTGCTCCCAGATCGCGAAGTGGAGAGCAAAGCATAAGAATGACTTTAAACAACGAGAAGGCTTCTCTCTCAGCTTTACTCCGTTTTTTCTCGAAGCTGCAGTTCGCGGACTCCTCGAGTTCCCGATGATCAATTCTTCAGTTGATGGGAATGCCGTCATCATGAAGAAGAAGATCAACCTCGGTTGCGCCGTTGCTCTCGGGAATTCCGGTCTTATCGTCCCGGTCATCAAGAGCGCCGAAGAGCGGAATTTTGTCGGCATAGCACGAGGGCTAAACGACCTTGCGCTTCGCGCTCGGAAAAAGCAGCTCCTCCCCGATGAAGTTGCGGGTGGAACATTCACGGTCACAAATCCCGGCGTGTTCGGAACGATGATCGGAACCCCGATCATCAACCAACCGCAGGTAGCGATCCTCTGTCTCGGCCAAATTAAAAAGCGACCGGTGGTCGTAAATGACATGATCGCGATCCGAGAGATCTGCTACCTCACCCTCTCGTACGATCACCGTATTGTCGATGGAGCGTTGGGCGGGCAGTTTCTTGCCTTTGTGCGTGAATATCTTGAGAACTGGGATCAGGAAAGACCACTGTATTAGTGTTTCGTCCAAATAGTATTTCGAGCATATGAGAGTTATTGCAGGGACGGCGAAGGGCACGAAGCTCTTTTCCGTTCCGGGAGATACCACACGGCCGATCCTTGATCGGGTAAAGACTTCGCTGTTTGACATACTCCACCCCCACGTCGCCAGCTCTTCCCTCTTTCTCGACCTGTTCGCGGGCAGTGGATCAGTTGGAATTGAAGCACTCAGCCGTGGAACAAAGCGGGCCATATTTCTCGACTTGGCTCAACCAGCGGTGGAGACAATTCGAAAGAACCTAGAGAAAACCAAGCTCTCCGACCGTGCGGAAGTTCGGAATACCGATGCCTTCGGATACATCAGAAAGACCAGCAAGGTCTTCGATACGGTGTATATCGCTCCTCCCCAATATGAGGGGCTCTGGGTGGAAGCGCTCCGACTGCTCGCCGAGCGAGATGAGGTGATTGCTAAAAACGGAAAGGTCATCGTCCAGATCGACCCAAAAGAGCGCGAAGCATTCCATTCGCCGATGCTCGAGCTCTCCGACGAACGGACCTACGGAAACACCTGCCTCCTGTTCTACAACAGGTCGGGAGCGTGTGAACAACTCCCGACCTGAATACCTGGCCGGCTCTCACCTCACTCGCACCGAGAGATCTCTGCATAGTACTCCTCGAGGAGCTTGCGAAGAGCGTCGGAGGAGAACGGCTTCCGGAGAATCCCGTTGAAGCCGCACTCGGTGATGCGCTTGACGTTCTCTGGATCACCGAGTGCCGTATGAGCAAAGATCACCGAGGGATGGTCACGATTCCGCTCCGCATCCATCTCCCGAAAGACCTCGAGCACCTGATACCCATTCATCTCGGGCATCATGATATCCAGCAGGGTCAGGTGATACCGTTGAAGCTCGAAAGCCGCAACCGCTCCAGCCCCGGACTCTGCTTCGTCCACGAGAAACCCCTCGCGCTCAAGAAACTTTCTCACGACCAGCCGGTTGATGCGATTATCATCTACCACGAGCACTCGAAGTCCCTCGAACGACAGCTCTCCAGGAGAGGTTACCGGGAGACACTCCAGTGAGAAGGCGATCTTCTTCCCGATCCCCTGCTCTGATTGGAAGTGAAGCGTTCCACCGATCTGATTCACGATCTCTGCCACCAGCGAAAGACGGAACCCACTTCCCAAGGGAGAAAGCGAGTTTCCGTACGCTCCAACATCACCATCCGAGAGCTTCTCCATCACATGCTGGGGAATCCCCTCCCCAGAGTTCGCCAGTGAAAAGCGAAGAGTAAGCGCATCCTTGGTGAATGACGAACTACTCACGTGGAGCACCACCCCTCCACCCGATGGGGTGGTAATGAGTGACTCCTCCATAAGTGAAGCAAGAGCAAGGTGAGTCGACTCCCGTGAGCCCTGAATAAACTCCGGGACCTCGGCATGCGCTTCAACCACAAAGTGAATGCCTCGCTCCCGAAACCGGTGATAAAAGTCCTTCTCAAGGCTTTCGAGAATCTCCCGGAGGGAGAACTTTTCAACAACGTCTTCTCCCCGATGCTTCCAGTCAATGAAACCCAGCCCACGGAGAACCTTTCTGAGAGAAGCAGCCGCATGCTCAAGCATCGGACGGTCGGAAGAGGGAGAGCCTCCGCTCTCCCCTTCCCGTTCCTGGAGATACAGCTCAATTTCGTCGGAAAGATCCTGCAGCGGGAGACGAACCTGAAGTTGGAGCTGCTGATCCAGCAGCCCCAACTTCTCTACGACATCTCGACTACTCATCCAACTCGCCCCACGATAAAGAACCCAGATCCGTAGTAGAGATTCGAATCAACGGTCTCAAAAGAACGGACCCCAAGCTCAGAGAGCAGGGCAACCATCCCCTCTGTTGACCAGTAGTTCCCCTTCTTGGTGAGGAGGCGGGCATTTGCCTGAGAGATCTGCTGAAAGGTCTCTTCAAACTGTGGAAGGTACCCTTCAGCTTCCAGATCCTCTCGCATCTTTCCCTCGATATTGCGAAAGCTCTCATCAGACAGAGGACCAGAAACGACAATCTTTCCCCCTGGCTTCACCGCTTCAATCGCCTTCCGAAGCAGCGGAACCGCATCGACATTCTCCTGATAGAGCACGTTTGACAGTATCACCGTATCATAGGACTTGCGGTTGAGGGTAAGGTTATTCAGGTCACCCTGAACGAACCGGACCGTCTCTTTGTCCGTATCGGGTGAGAGTCGGGTCTGTGCTCTATCGAGGAACTCCCCGGAGGTATCTACTCCGAGATAGAACTTTGTTTTCTTCTGGAGCCGTTCAAAGAGCAACCCTGGACCACATCCGAGGTCGGCTACGGTACTTCCCTGAGAGACCGCACCTTCGATCTGATCGAGAAGTTCTCGGTGAGCCTTTAGGTTTCGAAGAAACTCGTACGGATACTGCTCATAGATCCCCTTCCGTCCACCGTGCGACGGACGCTTCTGAAGGACCGTGATCTCACCCGGCATATACATGGTGGTGCGATCGCTGTGAAAGACGATCTTCCCCGCTCTCCGAAGGTACAGCGCCTGGGCTTGCGAGGCGTGAAGCTCTAACTCTTTCGCCTTCGCCGCCGCATACTCCTTCCGGTAGTGCAGAGAATCTGAATCATCACCACCAAAGTACTGCGCAGAAGCCACCCACGATCGCAACTGATAGGTCACCGGCTGGGACTTTACGGGGCTTCCAAACCCCACCTTATTTAACACATTGTGGAACTCACTCCGAGTTGCGAAGTACCGTCGCTCCACCATGGATGGGAGTCCCGCAAGGGAGTCCTTCACTCGGGTGATCTCTCGAAATTCATCTCGCTCATCGGGATCATCAAAGAGAAAACCAAGTTGAATCAAAAGTCCGTTATCGGCGAGTAACTTGTACAGGTTCTCGTAGAGCGCGAGCTGCTCTTCCTGCGGAATCTCATGTACGGCACTTTTCAAGAAGATCCGGTCGTAACATCCAGTTTCAACGCGGGAGCTATCAACAAGATTTCGGAGCTGAATGAGATCTGCCCACAGCACTCGAGAGGGAGTATGAAACTTTCGCTGCTTCGCAATCTCACACTGCACCCGAGAGAACTCGAGAATGTCGAGGCCTTCAAGACCAATTCGTCGCCTCCGGGCAAAGGAGTCAAGCCGCTCTGCAAGGTTCCCATCCCCCGCCATCACATCAAGTACTCGGTTCCCATCTTCGAGCTGTCCAATCTCAAACATGGACTCGACGATCGAGTCAT
>JALEGQ010000026.1 GCA_022763385.1 bacterium | reverse complement strand
TCTCGAATAGACCTCTGTGATTCAGAGTCGGTGCAGTCACTGTTGAAGAAGGAAGCCTTCGATATCGTTTTTCATCTCGCTGCAGAGAGTCACGTGGATCGTTCTCTCTATGCCGCAAGCACGTTTGCTTCGACAAATGTACTCGGCACCCAACACCTCATTGATGGTGCATTGGCAAACTCTTGTCGGAGGTTTATCCATGTCTCCACCGACGAGGTGTATGGATCGATGGATGAAGATCAACGAGCAGATGAACAGTATCCATTGCTCCCTTCAAGCCCCTACTCAGCCTCCAAAGCTGCTTCTGATCTTATGGTGCTGGCAGCTCACCGCACTCACGGCCTTCCGGCAGTGGTGACGCGGTGCACCAATAATTACGGAGGCTATCAGTTCCCCGAGAAATTTATCCCACTCTTTATTACGAGGGCGATGCAGGATGAGCGACTTCCTGTATATGGAGATGGATTACAACAGCGCAGTTGGATACACACTGACGATCACTGCCGGGCGATCCTGTCGTTGGCTGAAAGTAGTGTCGTTGGAGAGGTTTTCAATATCGGAGGTCCACGGGAATCCGAGAGAACGAATATCTCTGTTGCCCAAGAGATCCTTCGTATTCTTGGAAAGGATGAGTCACTCTTAGAGCACGTGACGGATCGCCCCGCGCACGACCGCAAGTACGCCGTCGAGAGCCGAGCACTGAGTGAGTTGACGGGATGGAAGCCTGAAGTTGAGTTCCAAGAGGGCTTAGAGAAGACCGTTGCCTGGTACCAAGAGCATGAGGGATGGTGGCGTGCGATTACCTCAGGCGAATATCAACGCTTTTACGAGCAGCACTATGTGGGACAATGATGGCGTTGGATAATTACTGCTCATGAAGAATGTGTGCATCTTAGGTGCGGGTGGTCAACTTGGACAGGAGTTCGTGGCCCGGTGCTCGCAGAAGGCTATTCAACACACCGCCTTTACGCGACAAGAACTTGATATCTGTGATGAAGAACGGGTCAGGCAGGTCATTGGTGAGGGAGGCTTTGATACTGTGGTCAATGCGGCGGCCTATACCGCTGTTGACCGCGCACAAGATGAAAGGGAGCTGGCGTTTGCGGTAAACAGAGATGGTGCTCGCAATGTTGCCCGTGCGGCTCAGGCGGTAGGAGCCTTTCATCTGTATTTTTCCACGGATTATGTTTTTGGCGGGAAAGGTCAGGAGGGCACCCGAACTCCCTTTCGGGAGGATGAGACGTGTCTCCCGTGCAATGTGTATGGAGAGAGTAAGCGAGCAGGGGAAGAGGCGGTTCTTGAGTATTATGCTGAGAGGAGCGTGGTGCTTCGAACGTCCTCCGTGCACGGGAGTTTTGGGGCGAACTTTGTCCATACGATGCTCCGTTTAATAGAGGAGCGATCAGAGATCTCTGTGGTACATGACCAGATTATGGCTCCCACCTGGACGGGGTGGTTGGCGGCCGTGATAGAGGTGGTGCGTGAGCGTGAGCTCTCGGGAGTTCTTCATGTGACCGGGCGGGGAGCGCTTTCGTGGTACGAGTTTGCCGTGGCCATACGGGAGCTTGCTCGGTTTCCGGAAGGAGTGGTGCCGGCAGAGATCCACGCTATTCCCTCAAGTGAGTATCCGACACCCGCACCGCGACCCAGATATTCGGTGCTTGATCTTACTCGTTTTGAGAAGTGTTCTGGAGTCAAGGTCCCCAGTTGGAAAGACGGTTTGAGTAATCACCTGAGCGCCTTGCACCGGCTTGATATGGTGGGGAGTGAACAAACGACAGGATCGGTATATGAGTGAACGAATTGCCGCAGTGATACTTGCAGGAGGACAAGGGGCTCGGTTTTGGCCTCTGAGCCGCAAGGCTCATCCCAAACAGTTTCTCTCTCTTGGAGAGAGTGGAGAAAGCCTTATTCAGGCCACCGTTAGCCGCTTGGAACCCCTCGTAGAACGCGAGCGAATCGTCGTTATCACCGCTGAACATCTCGTCCCTCTTGTGGAAGAGCACGTACCAGGCGTTCAGATCCTAGCAGAGCCCTTCGGTCGGAATACCGCAGCCGCCATTGCACTCGGAGCGCAGTGGCTCTCTTCGCAAGGTTTTGACGGGGTCATGTTTGCTCTTCCCGCAGATCACGCCGTGAAAAGTAGTGAGAAGCTGATCGAAACGCTGGAGCGTGCAGTTGCAGTGGCCGAAGCTGATGATTCTCTGGTGACGATCGGTATCCGTCCAGAGCGACCTGACACCGCCTTTGGATATATCCAGCGAGGCGATTCTCGCGGAGAAAAGGTATTTGCCGTGAGGCGGTTTTTCGAAAAACCGAATGCGCAACGGGCTCAACAGTATCTGGATAGTGGTGATTTCTACTGGAACAGCGGAATGTTCGCGTGGCGTCCCTCGGTCTTTCTCGATGCGCTGAAGGAGCATCTTCCGGAGATGTACCGAGAGTTTCAACAGGTACAGTTCCCTGAGAAGCGGAGCGATGTCAGTCAGGTGGTGGAGGAGTTGTACGATAAGATCGAGTCGATCTCAGTTGACTTCGGAATCATGGAGCATGCAAAGAATGTGCAGGTCGTAGAAGCGGCTGATTACGGATGGAATGATGTCGGTTCGTGGGATGCTTGGGCGGAGCACTTTGAACGAGATCGTGATGGCAATCTCCTGAAGGGAGATTGTATCTCGCTAGAGGGTGAGAACAATATCGTCTCTTCTTCTTCAGGGAGGTTTGTTGCTCTCGTCGGAACAGAAGACCTCGTGGTGATCGACTCTGATGACGCCACCCTTGTCTGTCCTCGATCTCGAGTGCAGGATGTAAAAAAAGTTGTACAGTTCCTCGAGAAGCAGGGCAGGAAAACCCTGATATAGCGCCAAGATTTTTGTGCAACGTTGGCGTTCAGCAGAGATCTGCTCGGCACCCGATGGTCAGTTCTTTTAGTGAGACACGAGGAGCGAGGTTGTGAATGTAGAGCACTGCCTCTGCGATATCAGTCGGAGCTATCTGAGCTTCCGCTGGGTGAGGACAGATCGGTGCGGCCATCGGTGTCTCAACCCAACTCGGTGAGAGGGCGGTTACTCGAATTCCAAGCGGTTCAAGCTCGTGGTGGAGCGATTCACTCAATCCTCGGAGCGCGAATTTTGTGGCACAGTACCCTCCAACACCGGCAAATCCAGTTTGTCCGGCTATTGAAGTAAGGTTTACAATCGTGCCCGCCCCCTGTTGTCGAAACCACGGTGCTGCGGTCTGAAGAACCGAAAAAGCTCCAAAGACATTCACCTCAAAAAGAGAGCGAAACTGCTCAAGGGAAAGCTCAAGCGTTCCCTGTTCATTAATCCCAGCATTGTTAAAGAGGAGAGATATCGTTTCCCACTCATCACGAAGCTCGGCAAAACATCGCTGTACGGCTCCCTCATCCCTTACATCGCACTGTTTGATAAGAGCTCGGCCACCACTCTCGGAGATCTCTTCTGCCACATTCTCCAGGGAATTTTTGGAGCGGGCTACAAGTGCAACCTCAAATCCGTTCTGAGCAAGTAAAAGGCTCGTAGCTCGCCCAATTCCCTGGCTTGCTCCGGTAACAACCGCTGTTTTCATCTCATTCATCCCCGTGGTGAGATGAGTTTCATGAACTCATCTCGAGTTTTCTGATCGTTGAGAAAGGATCCTCGCATAGAGTTGGTGATCATACTACTTGATTGTGACTGTACGCCTCGCATCATCATACACATATGATTTCCCTCCAGCACGCATGCAACACCTTGCGGACCTAAGAGAGATTCAAGAGCAGCCGATATTTCATCTGTGAGTCGTTCTTGAACCTGAAGCCGTCGGGCATACATGTTTACGATTCTTGGAATCTTCGAAAGCCCGATAATCTTTCCGTTCGGAATATACGCCACATGTGCCTTTCCAAAGAAAGGAAGGAGGTGGTGCTCGCAGAGCGAGTAGAACTCGATATCTCGCACGATTACCATCTCGGAGTAGTCTTCATGAAAGAGCGCCTCTCCAACGATCTCAGAGAGGTTTTGATGATATCCGACCGTGAGCTCTTGCATCGCCTTCTGGAAACGATACGGCGTACGGAGCAGCCCTTCACGTTTCGGATCTTCCACGATCTCGTTCAGCAGAACGGTGCAAGCCTCTTCAAGCTTTTGGTTGTGGCGATATCTGTTCGTGACTTCTTCCATAAAGCATCTATCCTCTCGGCCGAGTTTTCGTCGCAAAAATCTTTGAGGTCTCATGAAGAATGAGTTTCTGGAGTTGTGCTCCCGAACCGGCATCGGCAATTGGCTGTTCCAGGCGGTCCCAGAACGCCTCGGTCAGCACCTCCACGGTGGGAACCTTACCGCGCAGCCACGGCACATCTCTGTTGAGGTCCCGGTGATCGACATGAGAAAAGAGGTGTTGCTGGACGATATCGTCCAGCCGCGATGCATCCATCACCATCCCGGTCACGGAGTCTATTTCTCCTCCCACGATGACTTCAAGCCGATAGTTATGGCCGTGACCGTTCGGATTGGCACACTTCCCGTAGACGTTGTGGTTCTGCTCCTCGCTCCACTCCTCGCGAAAGAGTCGGTGGCTGGCACAGAACTCAAACGTCTTTGCTATGGTAATCATCGTTCATCTCCACCGTCTGGCCCTCTTTTTAGTGAAGGCCCTGTTTAGTGAAGCGTATTTCGATGATATGCAACAGTGCTATAGCGAACCTCCGGCTAAAGAGGCCTCTTTTCTACTGGAGGAGCCCGATCTCTCGTTGTACAGCAGCAATGGGAAAGCTGTGCCACGCCTGGGTTTCGCTATATCGAAAACCGTTTGAAGCCGAGCCAAGGAGCTTGTCACCGGTCATCGAGAAATTTCCGTGCTGGCTATAGAGGGTGAAGAGCTGGGCAGTTGTTGTTGGCAAGGCATACTCCAGGGCCTGGACCGCGTGAACCGTCAGACCGTACGTAGTAGCAGCGTCAGCAGTCTTTGCAAATTGGTGACTCATCCACTCAGGAAGCTGTCTCCGAGTATTTGGGTCGTTCGGATCCGTCTGAATGGAGAAGGGGATTACCCACAGTCCGAAGGTTCCATCCTGCTGTTGCCTCTGGAGAGAGGCAATGCCGCAACTCCCGATCGGCATACTTCCCTCACACCGAACGGTGACCTTCTCTACGTGGCGAGCAATCATCGCGCGGAAGTCCATGTTGGTCCCCTGAAATGCCGAATGATGACGAGTAAGGCGTTCAATGGGCATGTACATTGAGGTGGTGAAGTTCGCCTCCCATGCAGAGAGGTGTCGAGGCTTAAAGCGAGCACTGTAGTAGGCGACTCGAGCGTTGTGAGCCGCGCGGGAAAGGTCGTCAGCGAGGTGCTGTGGGTCAACAGCGGTGATGGTGCTGTTAATGGCTCTTAGCAGCCCTAGAAGTCCTGCCTCAGTCAGGTCTCGACCATCTAGGTCTCTCTCATTGAGAAGTACTTCAGAGTTCGAGCCAGCAGAGATCAGGAGAGCCTGCATCTGGAGCTCTACTCTTTCCTGAATATACTGAGGAATCTCACGATGATTGATGAGCGCTGGAATAAGGAATCCCAATGAGGATCCCCGCCGATTAATAATAGTCTGCGATCCTGGATTCATCTGAGCAAGCTCCATCATATGGTCTATGGTGTGTCCCTGCTCGGAGGTGGATCCACTCTTCCGCCTGCTTGCGATGAGGTATACCTCAGAGGATAGCTCCCCGATCAGGCGAGTGGCAAAAGATGGGAGGAGATATGGTTCAACATTAATCGCCGTATGTGCACGGAGAGAGTGGCGATCGTCAACTGAAGACCAGGGGTGTTGCCAGTAGCTTCCTCTGAGATACGGAGCAACATCCTCGAAGTACGGCACCGTGCTCCGAT
>JALEGQ010000025.1 GCA_022763385.1 bacterium | reverse complement strand
GAGCGAAACCGCAGGAATACTGAAGTATTTTGAGGATTTCGTGAGGGAGGAGACGAGCAAGGTGAGCCGGAGATGTTCGACAAAACGGTAAAAATTCACTTGAGCAGACACTAAGCCTTCTTCAGCACATCTTCGGAGCGGGAGCTTCGGGGGAGGAAGCTTTCGTTGATTTCACCCTGCCGGCCGTATTGTTTTGAGACGTTCTTGGTGGCTCGCATGAGGATAGAGAGGCTGCCGTTGACGACGTTCAGCGCAAAGGTCTGAACACTCTGAGATTCCTGTGCTTCTTTCCTTACCGCCTCGATGAGCCTTCGAAGCTCTTCAACGAGCGGAAGAAGCTCTCGCTTGTCTTGCTGACTTCCTCGATTGGCGAGGATATGGCTCAGCCGTTTCTCTCCTTCAGGAGCGATCTCGTCAATAAGCGCCACCCGCTCCTGATGAAACTGTTCAAGAGTCTTGAGGAGCTCTCGACACCGCTGATCGGCTTTTTCGAGTTCTTCTTTCTGAAAGGTCGTAACGGAGTTCCGCTGTTTCTTCAGCAGGAGGAGATAGCGACGATAGGCGTCACACTCACTCTTTAGGCTACGGTGAAGCTTTCTCAGGAGGCGCTCCGGGAGCGGCTTTTCGTTAGGAGTGTGCTCCTGGCGCTCTTTCTGCGATGGGGTACCTTCGCCCATTTTTTACACGATATGAGACGACCACTCCTTCTTAAGGTGGTCGGTTGAACTGCTCTTCGAGACCTTCAAAGAAGATCTCTTTGAGAAACGACTCTGCCACCGCTTCAGAGGAAGGGGCGTATTTCCCCTCCTCATAGAGCGCCTTTAACTCTTCAACTCGAGCTCGGCGCTCACTCTTTACCTGGTCTACCGCCAGTTGATCGTGAAGGACCTTCCCCAGCGAGAGCTCTACTGCCGCCGCTCTCGAACCGAGCGGTCCCCCCGCTCGTCCGCTCTCTGAACCGGAGCCGTGCTGGAGCTCTCTGCGTTGCTGTTCAATCCGTTGTCTCGCCGCGTTTTCACCACGTACGGCTTCTGCTCGCTTCCGTATCTTCATGTTCCCATCCGTGAACGTTACTGCTCTCCGTCTTACTTATGATGCACCGGACCACAAGAAGGACGCTGGCTGCCCTCACAACTACTTAAGAGGTTGATACTACTTCATTTTTTCTCGAACGACTTCACCGCGTTTTTCAAGCTCTCCCATCACCATATCTTTTATGCCGAGACTTTGGTGATGAGAGATGTGAGCAGAGACCTCCTGCTGGAGCATCTCTTGATAGAGCTGCTCTTCAGAGCTCCCCGAGAGGAGTCCGTTCTTCGGGATAGATTGCCACATCGACTTCATCATCTGCTGCACAAGAATCCCTTCGAAGTTCTCCGCTGCCTCCGTTGCCCGCGCCAGATCACTCTTGGTGCTTCGAGCGCCGATCTCTTTTTCTCCGGAAACAGCATCCGTCCCCCGTTGCAAACTTTTTGCGGCCTCCTCCATTCGAGCGAGTCGGACCTTCTCCGAGGCAGATTGGAGAAAGTCTCCTCCTCTGCCGATCTTCATATCACTCATCACGATTTTCCCTTCTGCTCATGTGTTACATCACATCCAACTCCGCCCGTAACGCTCCAGAGCGTTGCAGCGCGGTAAAGATTGAAATGAGGTCCCTCGGGGTAGCCCCAAGCGAGTTGAGTGCTCCAACAAGCTCTCCAAGGGTCACCTCTCCTCCGACGATGCTGAGCCCTTTCTCCTCCTCGCCAACAGACACATCCGCATTAGTGACGACGGCGGTCTCTCCCCCTTCGGCAAAGGCCTCCGGTTGAGACACCTGAGTTTCAGCGCGAATGGCGATACTGAGATTTCCGTGAGCAAGTGCAACCGTACTCAGGGTCACATTTTCACCCATCACAATCGTTCCAGTTTTCTCATTTACGACCACCCGCGCAGCAATATCTGTTTGAATAGAGAGCTGCTCCAACTTTGAGACAAATCCGATTGGATCAGTGCGATACTCACCTACCAATGGAATCTCAACACTCGCCCCGTCTACCGCGACTGCTAAGGGCCGTCCGAGCTCTGTATTAATTCGCTCTACCACTCGGGTCATCGTCGTAAAGTCAGAGCTCCGAAGCACCACGCGGATACTCTGGCTCTGAAAGAGGTCAAAAGGAATGGCTCGCTCAACAATCCCGCCCTGTGAGATAGCTCCCACCGTGGGATGGTTTCGAATCGCGGCATCTCCTCCGGCGGCAACGGAGAAGCCACCAACAGTAACTGCTCCTTGCGATACCGCATAGATATTCCCGTCCGCACCCTTCAGCGGTGTCATCAGCAACGTTCCCCCTTGGAGGCTCTTTGCATCTCCGAGAGAAGAGATCGTGACATCTATCCGAGAACCTGGCCGAGAAAACGGCGGAAGGGTTGCCGTTACCATCACGGCGGCAACATTCCTGAGCATCAACCCCTGGGCATCGACACTCAACCCCTCTCGTTCAAGGAGGTTTGAGATGGATTCAGTGGTAAAGTTCACCATGATTCCATCGCCGGTACCGTTAAGACCAACGACGAGCCCATATCCAAAGAGTTGGTTGCCCCGCACCCCTTCCACGTCGGCGATATCTTTTAACCGTGCGGCAGAGGCAGACTCTCCGAAGAAAGAGATCATAATCCCAAGAAGAAGCGGACACAGTACCGCCGGTCTCCGTTGTATTCCGAACATTCTTAGAAAGGCCATAGCGTATTCACCATTCGTCCAAGCCAACCACTTTTCTGTGCATCACCAACCATTCCCTTTCCGAAGTAGTCGACCCGCAGATACGCGATCTTTGATGACATCACTTCGTTCATCGAGCTCACATCCCGTGGTCTCACAAGACCGGAGATGATCAGGAGCTGCTCCTCGTTATTCACCGAGATAATCTTTTCCCCTTCGATCCGCATTACGCCATTCGGCAAGACTTCAACCACCACAGCTGCGATCCTCGCCTGCAAACTTCCTCTCCGAACGGTTTCACCTTCACCGGTAAATTCAGATTGAAAATCTGCATCGAGGGCCGTTGATGTTTCAAGACCGGGATTGGCGGCTTCAAAGCTATCCGTAAAGTTAAAGAGCTCGGTTATTCCGGCGAGGAAAGAGCTCTCCTTGGAGGTTTCGGTATCTGCCTCCTTTGATCCTTCGGCATTCTCCGAAACAACGATCGTGATGAGATCCATCGGCTGAAAAGCGCGGTGATCTCGAAAGAGGCGACTTCCTCTTCCGTGAGCACGCCAGATCGAAGCGCTTGTTCCCGGTTCTCCAACACTGAGCGGTCCCTGATAGGGGCGAACATTCGGATTGGCATTTCGAGTGACTTCGTATGAGCTGCCTGCGACCTCCGGAGTAAAGGCGAGCGGTGGCTTCTCCATATTCGAGACCATTCCCCTCCCGTTCATCTGAGAACCATCCAACTGACTCCCATTACCGAGTGATCTCGAGGTGGGAGCAGAGGAAGGAGTCTCAGTCGCCGGATAACTCTCCACCATCCCAGCTCCTCCCCCTTCAGGGGCCCCTTCGAAGGGGAGATCCTTTACAAAACGGTAAGAAGCACGGGCAGATGGATTATAGGCCGCCTGTACCTCTGGCGAGTGCGGTGAGAGACCTTCCCCACGGGGACGATGCTCTGGAACATGACCAATGCGGGCGGCATCGCTCTCGTCAAACCGGTCTTGGTGGAGGCTTCTCGTGTAAGCCAGTGAAGGAAGCTCTGGACGAGCGATCTCTTGCGGAGGGATGCAGCCGGGAAGAGTTGCAAGGGGTGCAAAGAGAACGAGATGCCAGTGGCGGTTAAGGTGTTGTTTCATGGATTCACCCTGATAAGTCCGGGCTCTACGATCTCTCCCGTTACGGTTTTTTTAGAACTTTCATTTCGAACTCGGATTCGTTGCCCCTGAATACCATCTTCGAGAGCAACACCCGTTGCAGTTGCCTCAAGAAGTGCAGTTCGGTACACCAGGGTCACCCTTCCTCCCCGCTCAACGATCGGTGGGATGGCAAGCTTGCCCTTCCGAAAGACCTCACCGTATCCAATGGCGTACTTCATCTCCTGCCCGACGATCTGTGCGGGCTCTCGAGCCGTATCGAGAGGGATTTTTGAGAGCTCAGCTCGCGCCATCACGACGTCATATGATGAGACGATAGAACCACGTGGGAGCGCACGTTTTGCCACTGGCACCTGCACCCACTCCTTGACCGTGAGAGGAACGGTAAAGAACACCGGCTCTTCGCCCTCAACCTCTGCTCGAATCCGTGCTAGCTGTCTCCCGACCTTTTGAGACGGCTTGATATTTGCCGTAAGAGTCACAATCCCGGGAGCCACAGAAACCGTCTCATCGTAAAAGATCTCCAATAGCTCACTGTCTCCATCAGAAGGGAGCGCATTGCGGATGATCGCATCAACCTCCGAGAAAGAGAGTTTTCGTCCTGCTCGGGTCACAGAAACGACTCTTGGAAAGGCGTATCCCAGGCTATCGAGCTGAACTCCCTCTCCACGGAGAATATCTAAGATCTGATTGGCTGAGAGGGTCACGGTTTCTCCTGGCCGAGGGCTCTTGCCGAGAGACAGCTCCTTCAGGGCGATAATGGCGTCATCATCGGCCACATCCTTCGAACGAACTCGTGCTACATCCCGGAGGAATATGGTTTTTCCGGTAACCGTAATCTTCTGCTTCCCGATGACCGTGATTCGGGGCTTCTCTCCGGCATTCTGCTCTGCGCTACCGCCACACGGAAACACTCCGAAAAGGGAGAAGAGTATAATGGCCACTATCGCGGTCTTCTTCGTGATCATCTCAAACCTCTTGCCTTACCGCTTCAAGTTAATTGCCTGTGAAAGCATCTCTTCGGCGGTCTTTACCCCCTTTGAAGTCGCTTCATAGGCGCGCTGCGCGGTAATCATCGAGACCACCTGCTCTACAACGCTGACATTACTCGTTTCAAGAAACCCCTGATTAATCCGCCCAAATCCGTTCTCCCCGAAGTTTCCCGTCTGAAATACTCCGGAGGAATCGGTCTGTTCATAGAGATTCATCCCGATTGCCCGCAGACCGGCGTTGTTCGGAAAGCGAAACGCCTGGAGTTGGCCCACGTTTACTGGAGTAGTTGACCCCGCAATACGTGCCGTTATCGTTCCGTCTTGCCCAAAGGTAATGGAGAGGGCGTCCTGCGGGACGTTCAACCCGGCATCAACCTGATACCCTTCCGGAGTCACAATATTCCCCTGTTCATCGAGCTGAAGAGAGCCCGCTCGGGTAAACGCAAAGAGTCCGTTGGGCAGAGTTACCTGCAGCAGCCCCTCCCCTTCGATGGCGATATCGAGATCTCTTCCGGTATTCTTCAGATCTCCTTGGGTGTGAACTTTCTGAACTGCAACCGTCTCCACACCGAGCCCCACCTGCATACCGGTGGCGTTTCTGGTGTTCTCTGAGGTTTGGCCTCCTGGCTCGAGGAGGTTTTGGTACATAAGATCCTGAAACTCTGCTCGACTCTTCTTAAAGGAGGTCGTGTTGATGTTCGCTAAGTTGTTCGAGATCACATCAATATTGATCTCCTGGGCGTTCATCCCACTTGCTGCCGTGTAAAGCGCTCGTAACATAGTTCCTCCTTTAGGCTCGACCCCCAAGGCGCTGAATAGCACTCTGGTTCATGGCATCAATCGATTGGGCTGACTTCGTATAGAGTTCAAAGCCACGGCTTGCTGAGATCAGTTCAACAATGGCCTGCACCGCCGAGACATTTGCCTGTTCCAGTGAGCCCGGAACCACCGTCGGAATCGGCACCGGATTCGGGGCATCTCCTCCCCCCGGTAGTCGGAAACGGTTGGATCCGATTCGTTCAAGACCACTCGGGTCATCGAACTGAACCACCCGAAGCCGCCCAGCAGATTGGTTGATCCCGCCAGGAAGCCCACTGACGGTGATGATCCCTCCGGACGAAATCTCTGGAATTCCCTGACCGACGATCAACTCTCCCCCATCTCCCTGAACCGGAAATCCATCTTGCGTGATAAACCTCCCTTCGGCATCGAGAGTAAAGTTTCCAGCTCTCGTATAGACCGGCCCCTCGGGAGAGTTGATCACGAAGAATTCATTTGGATTTCGAAGGGCAGCATGCAGCGGATTGCCAGTTCGTTCGATCGGTCCAATACTAAAATCTGTTGCGGATGCAACCGTCTTCACCCCTGGGGTGCGCTCCTGATCGGCACGAGCAAAGGGCGCGGTCGAATCAATGGCACTGGCGAGCGAATCTTCAAACTCCGCCTGCCGAGAGATCAGGTACTGCCCCTTGAATCCGGGAGTGCTCAAGTTCGCAAGGTTGTTGTTGACGAGCTCAAGCTTTCTCAGTTGTAGCATCCCTGCAGATGCTGCTGAATACGTTCCTCTATCCATACTCTATCCTATGAGACCACCTGTGTTGTTCGCCCTATTGGACTCTCCGAAGAACGGCTTCCGGCGAGCACTCCGAGTCGATCCCCCGCGACAACAGAAGGCTCTGGAGGAGAAGGTTGCCCTCTCTCCTCCTCTTCATCGAACTGCATAAGTCCTTGGAGGACTTCCAGCTCATTCACTGAGAGGTTCATCATGGTGGCAACCTGCTGAAGTGAGCGGCCAGCGTTCAGCAGTTCTTCACACTGGGCATAGATATCTTCGAGGGAGTACTGAACTCCATTGGGTGCCAGCGACTGTGGCAAGGGTTCTGGTGGCACGCTCTCTTGTGCCCTCTTCGGTGAGGCGTGATGCTCCCGTTCTACCCGCTCTCGGAGGCTTGCAGGTGATGGAGAGGTGCTCCCGATCGGATCTCCAAAGATATTGACCGCCCCCCTCTGCGGTTCAACAGCTCGAGGGGGTTCTTCCGCTTGGCGAACACCACCTTCCTGCGACCTGTGGGGCGACTCTGCTGCTCGAGCAAACTCCGTGGTGATCCGATCGAACCGCGTATCTCCGGGGCTCGCTTGATATTCGTGGCGAGGCTGGATTACGGTTTCGCTTCCTGCATGAGGACGGCTCTCTTCTGCTGCTCTCTTCTGCGGACGGGAGGATGGTTCCTCGGGAGGAGCCACACTTCGCGTGGAGTGTTCCTGAGCACTTCGGCGAAGGGCTCGTTGGACCTGCTGCGCCTCATCAAGCCCCTTATTGACCCGATGCTCAACGGATTCGATATCAAAGAGGAGCTCTTCGAGCTTCTTCTGCTCCTTTGAGAGCGCTTTCTGAAGATCCTCTCCGGCACTCCCTGCCTCACGAAGCAGCCGGGCGAGGCTCTCTTCGAGTGTTTGGAGAGCGCTGACCTCGGCAGGAGAGGGTCCACGTCGTCGGGCCACCTTTACCGCGAGATAAAAGACAGTTCCCGCAAGGGCGATATCGATCGCGAGCTTTATAATCGGTAGTAATTCCATACTGTATCGGCTCCTCGCTCAATGAGAGTGGATAGCGTCAGTTTTCTGTCGCAACAGAGAGGCACGTCAGACTTTCGACAACTCTTCACCTCGCTCTCCTTGAGTAATTTTCAGGGGTTATCTTGTTTTTCTCCTCAGAAACGATAATCCTATCCTCACTGTTGCAAGGAGCTTGCCGTACCTGCAGCCGGCACACGTGAGAAGCACCCATGAGTGAAATCCACCTCTTTACCCCCGGCCCTACCCATGTCCCTGAACGGGTGCTTGCCGCAATGCACCGCAGTGAGCTTCACCACCGAACCGCGGAGTTTCGGAAGGTGTTCCAAGAAACCCAGGAACTGCTCCAAGAAGCGGTGAATGCCTCCGATGCTCCGATATTTCTCGCCTGTTCTGGAACAGGAGCTCTTGAAGCGCTAGTGGCCAATGGGGTCGGAGACCGAGAAAATGGCGATGTCCTCGGCTACCTCTCGGCGGGGAAATTTGGAGCCCGGTGGGGAGCGATCGGAGAAGCCCTCAGAAAAGAGACGAGAGCGCTTGAGCGTGAGTGGGGAGAGAGCCCTTCCATCGAAGAGGTCCGCAGCTTCCTCCACCGCCACCCGGAGATTACCCACTTCGCCGTGCAGTACTGCGAAACCTCTACGGCCGTGCTTCACGACATCCCGAGAATCTCTGAGCTCCTCCGAGAGGAGTTTCCAGAGGTGCTCTTTTTTATCGATGCGATCTCAGCAGCAACCACCGTCCCCCTCTCTCTTCAAGAGCTCCACTGGGATGGAATCGTACTCGCCTCCCAGAAGGCCTTTATGCTTCCTCCCGGCCTCAGCATGCTTTTTCTCAGTGAACGTTTCTGGAATGCCAGGGCTTCGCTTGCACCACGGACGCTCTATTTCGACCTGACTCGGGAACGAGATGCTCAAGAAAAAGGAAACGGAGCGTGGACTCCCGCCTCTTCGCTCATCCTCGGCTTACGAGAAGCACTCCACCTCTTCTCGGAAGAGGGCTGGTCTGAAGTAAGTGATCGGCACGCCGCGTGTCGAGATGAGGCGCTTCGACGTATTACGGCCCTTGGCTTCTCTCTCGTTCCAGCCGTAGCTCGCTCTTCGGCCTACGGTGCTCCCGGGGTCTCAGGGGCGCTCCTTGATGATACCTTCCCTGACGCAGAACAGCTCCGCGCAGAGCTCTTCTCCGAGACCAAGATCCGAATCGCCGGTGGACAAGACCACTGGAAGGGGCAGCTCCTCCGCTTTGGACATATGGGAGTTGTTCACCCCGCAGATCTCACCCGCTGCTTTGATCATCTTGAACAGGTGCTCGCCCTTCACCATCCCCAAAAGCCGGCCGAGGCATAACAACAGGAGTCTCATGAACCTTTACCCGTCAGCGAAAGAGCTTCTCGATTCCGCTTCAGAGGATGGAGTGATAATGCGAGTTCGTCGGACCCCCCGTTCTATGCTCGGATTATTCTGTTGGGCGGTAATCTTTGCCACCATTATTTCCCTCGTTGCTCGAAGATTTCCGGGCATCGCGATCACCGAGCAGATCTACTTCTCTACCTACTGGCTCCTCCTCTTTCCGATCGGACTCTGCGGCGAAGCGTGGCGACGGTACCACGATGACCTCTATACCTTTGAACAGGAACGGGTAGTACATCACGGTGGAAGGCTTTCGCTGCAATACACCGTACCGATGGTACGCTATGAAGATCTCAGGGCGGTGACGGTAGACCAAGACATCTTCGGTCGAATATTTGACTACGGCGACGTTGAACTCAACACCGCAGCACTCGACAGTGGAGAGCTCTATTGCCAAGGAGTACGAGCCCCAGACCAACTGGCACTCCTCCTCGAAGAGCTCAAGCAGCACTGCAGAGAATCGAAGTCTTAAAGCGACGTAACTATTCAGCGTCTTTTGAACCGATTTCAGTGGCTCAGTCGACGAATGATGAGGGAAAGCCCCCTCAGGGGGCTCTTTGGGGGTGAAGGCAAGTAACCATTCAAAAAACGACATCCCCGATCAGGGGATGACAAGAAAGGTTCTGTAAACAAATCCGGTCTGAGAAATTTCCAGGTGAGTCGACAACCCCCTCTTGGCGAGTGTCTGCTCAAGTTTATTTTTGCTGGAGGGGCGAGCAGATTTGGTTCAGATTGCTTGTCCCCGAGTGAGCGAAACCGCAGGAATACTGAAGTATTTTGAGGATTTCGTGAGG
>JALEGQ010000024.1 GCA_022763385.1 bacterium | reverse complement strand
GCTATATGGAGGTTCAATGCAGACCAGCGCCAACATCTGCAAAAGATGGTTCTGAATAATGTCCCTCGTTATCCCACTCTGATCGAAGTAAGAAGCTCGTGAACCCACGCCGATACTCTCACATACGGAGATCTGAACGTGATCAATATGTTCCCGCGACCAGAGTGGTTCGAAAATTCCATTTGCAAAACGAAAAACGAGAATATTCTGCACTGTCTCCTTGCCGAGATAGTGATCGATACGATAAATCTGCGACTCGTCAAAACTTTCTTGAAGATCTCGGTTCAACTCATTTGCCGAACGTACATCGTGACCAAAAGGCTTCTCGATAACGATGGCGGACTGTCCCGTGCCGCCAGATACATTTCTTCCGAATCCGACCTCATGAAGGTGAGAAGCGATCGGATGAAAGTGTTGCGGAGAGGTCGCAAGATAAAACAGCAGATGAAAATTTTCATTGCGCTGCTCTCTAAGCGCCTCGATGCGCTCCGCCAGCGAGACAAAGTCCTCCAGCTTTCCCCCATCCAGGGGTTGATAGAGCAATCTCTGCGAAAACCTCTCCCACACCTCTGGATCGAGGGGGCGACGAGAAAACTGCTCCAATGATTCACGAGCTCGACTTCGAAACTCTTCATCAGAAAGGGGCGTTCGAGAAGCCCCGATGATATAGTATTCTGAGGGAAGGTAATCATCTGCTTCCAAGTTGTATAACGCGGGAAGCAACTTCCTCTGGGTAAGATCACCGGTGGCACCGAAAATCACGACCACCGTACTCAACGGCCGCAAAACTCGGTTTTCTCCCTCTTGGAAAATATCACTCATTGGAGAGAGCCTTTTGCTTCTCCGCCACTGCTCGCAGAAGGTCCTCATAGGAGTCAGAAAAAGACCGAACCCCTTCTTCCTGAAGCTGCGAAAGAATGCGGGAAAGATCAATCTCTGATTCTTCCAAGAGCTGTAGCGTCTTCTTGGCCTCTGAAAGGCCGTCATGAAGCTCTCCCCGAATTGGAGGGGCATCGGGACTCCGCTCAAGTAAGCTCTGAAGAGTTGCCGGCGGAAGCGTATTGACCGTATCCTTTCCGACTAAGGCCTCCACATACAACAACTCAGGAAAAGAAGGGTTCTTTGTTCCCGTGCTGGCCCAGAGGGGGCGTTGTACCGGCACCCCCTGTTCACGAAGGGGAGAAAACTCCTCTCCTCGAAAAACTTCTTCAAAGAGCTCATAAGCAAGCTTTGAGTTCGCAATACCGACCTTCCCTACCAATTGCTCAACCACCTCTGTCGAAAGCGAACCGCGGGCAGAGATCTCTTTCTCCACCGCAGCATCAACCCGCGAAACAAAAAAGCTCGCAACCGAAGCGATCTTCTTTTGGCGATCGGCACTCTCAATTTGAGCCACCCCTTCCAGAAAAGCAGAAATCACCTGCCGGTAGACCTCAACAGAAAAAATCAGAGTGACATTAACGGGAATCCCCTGAGAGAGCACCTCTCGGATGGCCGGGATGCCAGCCTCAGTGGCGGGAATCTTAATCATGATATTTGGACGATCCAGCTTTTTCCACAACCGCTCTGCGGCAGCGACAGTTCCAGCAGTATCGTGGGCGAGCCGAGGAGATACCTCGATACTCGCATAGCCATCTTCACCCCCGCTCGCCTCAAAAACCGGCATCAAAAGATCCGCAGCAGCAGCAACATCATCCACCATCAATGACTCGCAGATCTCCTCCGTCACCCCCTCAGCAGAACCGGACGAAGAAGAAAGCGAATCTCGAAGCGCCACAATCTTCTCATCATAATGAGACGTATCCGCGATAGCCTTCTTAAAAATAGTGGGATTGCTAGTCAAACCACTCACCCCCTCCTCGAGAAGCCGCTGCAACTCCCCAGAACGAAGCACATCAAGAGAGAGATTGTCGTACCACAGAGACTGCCCTGCCTCTCCAACCGCCTGCACATTCCGATTTTTCGCCATACCCACTCCAACAAGACACCCGCCAAGTCTACCCACAATCCGAACACCCCACCACCCCTGGTTACCCCGCCCCCGTTGGTCCCCCCGTGGTACCCGGCACCAACCGGTTGGTACCACCTAAGAGAGGACCCGCCAAGTGGTGTCGTGGTCTTTGAGCGTGGTCTTGGGTGGGGAATTGGGGGGTGTTCGGCTTGATCGCCTCCCCGCAGGTGGTATTTCGGGACTTCAAGAGGAGAATTCCCCTGCTCAGGGCACACCGGTGCGTCTCCGAGTGGATTCGGAAGGAGAATGGGCGAGGTCTTCTCAAACGATTGACGCTATATGCTCACGTGCTGCTCTACGTGCAACACTCCACGGGGGGCAGAGACGGTCGGAACGCTCCTGTTGGCCACTCCACCGTGAAATCTCCCTTTAGCCACTTCTCGTAACACTCTCGACACCGCTCACAGAAACGCTCATACCCTTCTAAAAACTCCACACGCAACTTGTTGCACGAACCAAGGTAGAAGATGTTTCGCTCCTTCTTCTTCGGCTTGTGCTTCTTCAGAATCGCCTGCTGCCGCAGCTTCTTGCTCCCCATCACCTTACGCTTCTCCGCCTGACGCGCTTCAGCCATCTCGGCTTCTCGCTCCCTCAAACGCCTCATCACCTCACGGTTCACCTCCACTATCTCTGCCTCATCACTCACCCCATACGCCTTCATCCACATATTCGGGTATCGCACCAACTCCTGACGCTCTTCGTTCTCCTCCCACAGCCCATTCACCAGCTCCAGATCCTGCTCCGGCGTCAGGGTTCGGCTCTTCACCCGTACAAAGTTCGAAAGCCTCAAACGGGGGACCGTCTGCCTCGTCGTCGCCTCCAACGACCCCTCCTCCAACACCTCCTGAAACTCTCGAAAACTCGACAGACCAGGAAAATCCTCTATCCGCTCCACCAGGTGGTCCTGCGCTGGATTCGCGTACAGGTACACGACTCGCTCTATCGCCTTCTCTAAGTCTCCCACAAGCGCCACCATCGGCCTCTCCTCCCAGATCGAGAGCTCATCAAGTCCTAGCAGCGCCTTCAGACAGTCCGTTATCTTCTTCTTCACCTCCATGTAGAACTTCACACACTGGTCCCCCTTCTTCGTTCGCACAAAAAGGTGACTGTGACTCCCGTTCCAGATGTCGTGGCACAGGTAGAGCTTCTCATCTCGCTGCGCTCGAGCTACAGAGTGCTGGATGATCAGCTCTATCACCCCATACGCCACTAGCGGCAGGGTGCTCTTTGCTCGAAAGCAGATCTCGTAGGTCTTCCCCTCCTCTATTCGTCTTCGTTTCCGTCCCATCACTTCTTCTCCTTACTTCTTCCTGCGATACCACCATTCGCTCCAACCATGGTCCTCCATGAGATACCGCTCTCTTCATTGTCCCCCGAAAAATTCGGGCTCCATCTCTCATCGGAAAAAACAGGGAGATCCGTGCGTACATTTACGAGTTTTTCTGAGAAAAATTTGTAACTCGCCAGGATTACTCGAAAAAAATTGCAGCGCTCGCACCTCGGTTGGTACCCCGTACCAACCAAAAGGTGCCGGGTACCAGGGGACGGGGGTT
>JALEGQ010000023.1 GCA_022763385.1 bacterium | reverse complement strand
TAGGCGGGAAAGCCGTAGCTGGCGAAGATGAGCTTCGCCCAGGTGCGGAGCTGTTCGTCGTCTTGCACCACCTCCACACGCCGGCCATCATCACCCGGTTTAGGAATAGTGTTCTCGTCTCCGGCAGAAAGGGAGCGATACATCGCGGTTGTTCCCTGTCGTTCGTCAAAGCCGTATTCACGAAAAAGTGAGCGGTGGGTCTCTGAGAGGAGCTTCGGTTCTGCAACGAGCCAGGCGATCGGACACCGTCCGCGCTCTGAATAGTCAACGACCTCTCGGAAGGCCGTTCGAAAGTCATCCTCCTCAAGTGAGGCAGCCACCACCGAGTTAAAGAGCATGTCTCGAATGGGGCTTCGGTACCAGGTGAGGAGGTTGCTCTGCTGAAAGACGAGCTCGCTCCAGTTGCTCCACGAGGCGAGGCCGAGCAGCGCGTTGTAGTGGACAAGCTGAGATGGGGTGAGGGTTTGCCCCGAAAATTGAGACGCCGTGGTCATGAGGAGATCTTCGCAGTAGGACTCCTTTTCCGACAGAGCCTAATCCTCAAGGAGCGCTCGGACCCGCGCTTCGGTTAGCCCGGCTCCTTGAGCCTCCACAGCACCGGCTTCCGATGCGAGCTTTTCGGGGAGTTCGGCTCCGAGTTGGACGGCTTCCTCGAGGCTCATTCGCTTCTTCGCGTAGTGGGCTGCAGGCTCTTGTTGGAGTGAAAGCTTGTTGATCTCTCGCGGGATGGGGTGTTCGGGAGGTGTTGGCCCCTGCGGCCCTTCGTGCCGAAGCGCCGGCGCCATGTCCTTCTTTCGTTGGGCAAGTAGCCCCTCGAGTCCGATTTTCGCCATATGCTCCTCTCTCATCGCTTCAGAGTTGCCTCGCACCGCGATGCGCGAAATACTCCCCCTGCCCCCATTCCCTTTTTGGGGGGTTTTTGGATACCCTTTGGATGCCGCCTCGTACGGGATGGACTCAAGGTGTGAGAGAACTCAGGTCAACCACATATGAATATACTTGGAATTTCAGCATTTTATCACGATAGCGCGGCGTGTCTTGTCCAAGATGGGGAGATTACGGCGGCTGCTCAGGAAGAGCGTTTTACGAGAAAGAAGCACGATTTTGAGTTTCCGAAGAATGCGGCTCAGTTCTGCCTCGCTTCTAATGGCCTCACCCAAGCCGACCTCGACTACGTGGTGTTCTACGACAAGCCGGTGCTGAAGTTCGAACGGCTTCTGGAGACCTACCTCACGACGGCGCCGAAGGGCTTTACCTCGTATGCGAAGGCGCTTCCGATGTGGTTGAAGCATAAGTTGTGGATTCCGGATACGATCCGCAATGAACTCGAGTATGAGGGAGAGATCCTCTTCACCGAGCACCACCAGAGCCACGCTGGGAGTGCGTTTTATCCTTCCCCTTTTCAGGAAGCAGCGATCCTCACGATCGATGGGGTCGGTGAGTGGACCACGAACAGCCTCGGTGTCGGGAATGGGAATCGGTTTGAGATCACCAAGGATATCAAGTTCCCACACTCGCTTGGGCTCCTCTACTCGGCCTTTACCTATTATACGGGATTTAAGGTGAACTCTGGCGAGTACAAGGTGATGGGGCTTGCTCCGTATGGAGAGCCAAAATACACCCAACAGATCTATGATCACCTGATTGATCTGAAAGAGGACGGCTCCTTTCACCTCAATCTGAAGTACTTCAACTATATGTCGGGGCTCACGATGACGAACGATGAGTTCGCTGAGCTCTTCGGTGGTCCCCGTCGAAAGCCGGAGACTCCGCTCTCTCAACGGGAGATGGATCTTGCTCGTTCTATTCAGGAAGTGGTGGAAGAGACCATGCTCCGTCAGGCTCGTTTTCTCCACCGGGACACTGGGCTTGAGAACCTCTGCCTTGCTGGTGGGGTCGCGCTCAACTGTGTCGGGAATGGACGAGTCTTGCGGGAAGGGCCATTTAAGAATATCTGGATTCAGCCGGCGGCGGGTGACGCCGGGGGAGCGCTCGGCGCGGCGCTCTGTGTCTGGTACGGCTATCTTGAGAACGGCCGTGAGGCTACTGGAGGGCGAGACTTTCAGAAGGGGAGCTACCTCGGGCCGCACTTTGAAGCCGATGAGATCGCCACGGAGCTTGATGAGCTTGGAGCGGTGTACCGCAAGCTTGATGAGCCGGCCCTCATGACGGAGACCGCCGACCTCCTCTCCAACGAAAAGGTGATCGGGTGGTTTCAGGGACGGATGGAGTTTGGCCCTCGGGCACTTGGGGCGCGGAGCATCATCGGTGATGCTCGTTCCACCGAGATGCAGACGAAGATGAATCTGAAGATTAAGTCTCGGGAGTCCTTTCGTCCCTTTGCCCCCGCGGTGCTTCGAGAAGAGGTTGGAAGGTATTTCGAACTCGATGCCGAATCTCCCTACATGTTGCTCGTGGCCCCGGTAAAAGAGGAGATTCGCAAGCCGATGACTGCAGAGCAGGAGCAGCTCTTTGGGATTCAGAAGTTGAAAATCCCCCGGTCTGAGATTCCAGCAGTGACGCATGTGGACTACTCCGCGCGGGTACAAACGGTGACGGAGGAGACAAACCCCCGTTTTCACCGGTTGCTTACGGAGTTTCGGGAGAAGACGGGGTGTGGAGTGCTCGTGAACACGAGCTTTAATGTGAGAGGCGAGCCGATTGTGTGCACCCCGGCGGATGCCTATGCCTGTTTTATGAGAACCGAGATGGATTGCCTCGTAGTGGGTGACTTTCTTATGTTGAAAGAGGAGCAGCCGAAGTGGCAGGAGAAGGACAATTGGCGAGAGAAGTACGAGCTCGACTAGAGATTGAGAGTGCTCATGCCGGAAGCGGCGAGCCGCTCTCTCTGGTGGAGGGGCGCGTTGTGGATGGGCACGGTGTGGAAGGGCACAGTGTGGAAGGGCACAGTGCTCAGGTGGAAGAGAAAAAGGTGAGTGGAATGCCGAAAAGGTCAGAGGACGGGGGCTTTGCCGCCAAGCTTGAGGAGCGCTCGTACGGAAAGACGAAGCGACAGCACATCAAGGAGTTTGGGTGTCTCTTCGGAATAATCTGTGCCGCCATCGCCGGGTACAAGTTCTATACCGGTGATATCCAGCCCGGTCTTATTGCTCTTGCCGTAACGACGTTCTTTATCGGAACAGGATACCTCGCGCCGCTGGTGCTCTATCCGCTCTGGGCGGGATGGATGGCCTTTGCGCACTTCCTCGGTATCATCATGTCGTTCGTCTTTGTGTCGGTTACCTGGTTCGTCATTGCGGTCCCCCTCGCCATCCTTCTGAAGGTTATCGGGAAAAAGGTAATGGATCTCTCCTTCGACCGCTCCGTCGAGAGCTACTGGGAAGACCGCGAAGAGAAGTACCACGACTTCAAACTCCTCGAACGACAGTTTTAGGGGAAGTGCTTTTCCAGGGGTATCGCTCAGATGACTCGGTGCCTCGGCAGACAGAGATCGCTGAAGGTGTTGCTATGGATTATGCGCTCAAAAAGATAACAGAACTTCCCCTCACTGAACTGTGGAATGATGATGGCCCGATCATATCTGAACCACAGCGAGAGCTCGTTGCAAGCGAGATAAAGGAGCTTCTGCGAGCGGGAACGGTTCAGTTCGTGATAGCGAGGTGCGGGGAAAAGCCTCAGTGGATTGAGGGGAAAGATACATTCGATTTTTGGAAGAACGAGGTTCAGCCACGACTTTCAGAGACAAACGAGGCGCAACCGGAGGAGTTCCCAGGAGAGTATTGCTATTCCGCAACAGAGTGGAGGGCATTAGGTGATATTCCCCTTATCGTGCTTGAAGTTTTTCACTGACCGCAATGCACTGAAGATCTACGAAAATTACTGAGTTACTGAACGGCGCGCTTGTTCTGCTGAGGGCGCCTGGTATCGAAATTGCAGCGTCTTCGGCACGGTGGGGAAATAGAGGATCGCGGTATGGAAACGAACAGTATTCAGGAACACGATGAGATGCGGCGAAAGAGTTGGGATATCCAGCTCACTCAGCAGGAGCTTGAGCAGCTCCGTCGTGAGCGGCAGCACCTCATGTCGAAAGCGATTGAACGTCCTCTGACTCCGTGGGAGAAGCTTCGGCAGCGCGAGATCGTTCGAGAGGCGAAGGTGCTCTTGAAGCGGTTCGCCCAGGCGGGGATCTCGTGCGGGCTTCGGGTTCAATAGCCGGCTACGAGTTGCCTTCTCCAGGAGATCACCTTAGCGGCAGCGATCGCTGCTTCTCTCCCTTTATTCGCTGAATTGTCTGAACACCGGGCAATGACCTGATCAACGTTCTCCGCCGGAATAATCTCATTAATGACCGGGATATCCTCTTCAAAGATGAGCCGTTCAATCGCCTTTGACGTAATATCGAGGATCATCTGGAAGTGCTCTGTTTCGCCGCGGATGATAATGCCAAAGAGGATGATCGCTTCGAGGTCGGGGTTGGCTCGCTTCATATCTCGAGCGGCAAGGGGGAGTTCAAGGGTGCCGGGGAGCTTCTCGCAGATGACCGGCTCGGCTTCAGCGAGCTGGAGCATTTCGGTGCACTGTTTTACCATGAGGTCTGAGTACTCCTCGTACCACTCTGCCTGAAGCAGAGCGATCCGAGCCCCTCGAATCTTCGGCATCTCACCGGCATCATAATCACACTTCATCTTTTTCCCTTCTCGTATCTCCCGGAAGACTGCATTATTGGGGGAACGAACTCAAAACAACAGTGATTGAAGGATATTTATGCCAGCACATGACCCATTTGGAGCGTTCAGTACCCTTGCCGCGGGGGATCTCGGTGATGTTTCTTACTACCGGTTGCAAGCGCTCGAAGAGGCTGGGCTCGGTTCTCTGAGTCGGCTGCCATTTAGTATCCGGGTGCTGTTGGAGTCTGTGCTCCGGAATCAGGATGGACTTTCCTTCACGGAAGAGCATGTGAAGGCCCTTACGGGATGGAAGCCGAACGATAGTGAGCGCGCTGAGATACCGTACAAGCCAGCGCGAGTGGTCCTTCAGGACTTTACCGGGGTGCCGGCGGTCGTTGATCTCGCCGCGATGAGGGATGCCATTAAGCGGTTGGGTGGAGATCCCCAGCGGATTAACCCCCTGGTGCGGTGTGATCTCGTCATTGATCACAGTGTCCAGGTAGACCACTACGCTTCCCCAAACGCCCTTGAGCTGAATGAGAAGATCGAGTTCGCTCGAAATAAGGAGCGGTACGAATTTCTGAAGTGGGGGCAGGGCGCTTTTAAGAACTTTCGGGTGGTTCCCCCATCA
Organism: bacterium; assembly: GCA_022763385.1. Taxonomy (GTDB): domain Bacteria; phylum Bdellovibrionota_C; class UBA2361; order UBA2361; family RFPC01; genus RFPC01. The sequence continues at coordinate 8,139 of JALEGQ010000023.1, read as the reverse complement.
ACCGGGATCGTTCACCAGGTCAACCTCGAGTATCTCTCTGAGGTCGCCTACCACCACGAAGAGAGCTCTCTCGTGTACCCAGACTCGTGCGTTGGAACAGATAGCCATACGCCGATGGTCAATGGACTCGGGGTGGTGGCCTGGGGAGTAGGTGGAATCGAGGCTGAGGCGGTGATGTTGAACCAGCCGATCGTGATGCTCATCCCTGATGTTGTCGGGATTAAGATCGTTGGTGAGTTGCCTGAAGGGGCAACGGCGACGGACCTCGTGCTGCGGGTTACTGAGATGTGTCGTGAGCTCGGAGTGGTGGGAAAGTTTGTTGAGTTCTACGGCCCTGGTCTTGCTCAGATGACGATCGCTGATCGCGCCACGCTCGGGAATATGGCTCCAGAGCAGGGGTCTACGGTGAGCTTTTCTCCGGTGGATGATGTAACGCTCGACTATATGCGAGCGACGGCTCGGAAGAAGGAGACGGTAGAACTCACCGAACGGTACTATAAGGAACAGGGATTGTTCCGGACGGCAGACACTCCTGATCCAGAGTTTAGCGCGACGCTCGAGCTTGATCTCTCAACGATTGAACCTGCTGTTGCTGGCCCGAAACGTCCCCAGGATCGGGTGGCACTCTCATCGCTGAAAACTGAGTATCCAAAAATGGTGACGAGCCCAGTTGGTCCCCAGGGACTCGGCCGGCCAGAGAGCGAGCTGACGAAAGAAGTTTCGCTGACCGTTGACGGAAAAGAGAGCAGTCTTGAGACCGGGGCGGTCGTCATCGCGGCAATAACCTCGTGTACTAATACGAGCAATCCATCAGTGATGCTCGCAGCAGGACTCGTGGCGAAAAAAGCTCTCGAAAAGGGACTCTCAGTTCCTCCCTATGTGAAGACCTCCCTTGCCCCGGGTTCACGGGTCGTGACGGAGTATCTCGAGAAGTCCGGTCTCGATAAAGATCTCGACCGGCTCGGTTTCCATACGGTGGGGTACGGATGTACCACCTGTATCGGAAACTCTGGCCCCCTTCAACCTGAGATTGAGGAGGCGATTAAAAAAGAGGATCTCGTGGTCTCAGCGGTGCTCTCGGGGAACCGGAACTTTGAGGGACGAGTCCATCCTCTCACCCAGACCAACTTTCTCGCCTCTCCTCCCCTGGTCGTTGCCTTCGCCCTCGCCGGGAATACGAACCGGGATCTCACGAGAGATCCGATCGGCACGGGAAGTGACGGTGCTGAGGTCTTCTTGAAGGATATCTGGCCGAGCAATCAGGAGATCGAGGAAGCGGTTCGTTCCTTTATCACGGTGGCGATGTTCCGTGAGCGGTACGGCGAGGTTTTTCAGGGATCTAAGGCGTGGCAAGCGATCGAGGCGGGGAGTGGAGAGCTCTATGAGTGGAAGGATGACTCGACCTACGTCCAGAACCCTCCATTCTTTGATAGCGTGACCAAGGAGAAAGGGGAGATCGCCCCGATCTCTGGCGCGCGGGTGCTGGGCCTCTTCGGGGACTCGGTGACCACCGACCATATCTCACCCGCCGGGAATATCGCGAAGAGCTCTCCGGCAGCACGCTATCTCGAAGGAGAAGGGGTCCCGGCTGGCGAGTACAACAGTTACGGTTCACGCCGCGGAAACGACCGGGTGATGGTGCGTGGCACCTTCGCAAACATCAGGATCAAGAACCGTCTCGTTCCGGGGTCAGAGGGGAATCACTCCGTGCACCACCCGAGCGGTACTCAGGCGAGCTTCTTTGAGGTGGCAGAGATGTACCAAAAAGAGAAGACTCCTCTGCTGATCCTGGCCGGGAAAGAGTATGGGTCGGGATCGAGCCGGGACTGGGCGGCAAAGGGACCCTACCTTCAGGGGGTAAAGGCTGTTATTGCGGAGAGTTATGAGCGAATCCACCGGAGCAACCTGATCGGAATGGGGATTCTTCCGCTCCAGTTTCTTCCCGGGGAGAGCGCGGAAACTCACGGTTTGACCGGTACAGAGCACTATACCATTGAAATTTCTGACAATACGAAGCCAGGAGAGGAGATCCTCGTCAAGGCGGTCACAGAAGATGGGGCGGAGAAGAGCTTTCCCGTTCAGAGTCGGATTGATACCCCCATGGAGGTTCAGTACATGCGGGATGGAGGGATCCTCTGCACGGTGCTCAAGAATCTCGCAAAAGAGGGCTAATTTTCTCACTGCCTTTTGTAAAAGGTTCTGCGGGTTTAACGCATTTTTGCTCGGCCGAGTCGCTCTGAATTGCGATGGTGATAAGGATCATAGTTGTATTTTTCCCTCCGTGTGATACTCCAAATGGTAGTTGTGTCGGCTTGGTGGCCTTTGAAGCTGGCGTCGGTACGTTCAAGAATATGCTTTTTGGTTTTTCTTTCGTTTTTTCACTTCTTGATGGTCGGGTTCGAGAGTCGATTTGAGGATCGGCCTCGTTTTGCGGTGAAGAGTGTGATGCAGGATTTGAGATATACCCTTTGGGAGGATAAAGAGTGATTGCGCAAAATGGATTCGGATTACAGTTCAGTAGGAATTTGGTGCTGTTGTTTGTGGCAACAGTATTCTTTGCTTCGACGGTAGCCGCACAGGGTGGAGGGGCTTCTTCCGGTGATCGGCTCACGACGCGCGAGTTTGGGTTCGCGGATGTACAGCCCGGATTCCCGTTGAATGAGGTGGGGGTTCCAAATTCAGAGATCGGATTTATCGAGCGGATGATTATCTCTCTGAACGAGGTGGAAGAAACGCTTCGCATTGAGGCGCTGGTGAAGCCGGTTGCAGGGTTTCCGTTTCCGAACGCCTTGGTGGTGGTGCTCAATGGCGGTGGAATTCCCGGAGAGCAGGGAGAGTTCGCCTATCTCTTGCTTGATGCAAGCGACCTCAATGATCTGAGGTTTTCCGCCTTTGCCTACAGTCCAAATGGACCGCTCGGGAGTATTAATGATGGAAGTGTTGATGCCGGAGTTCAGCCTGGTGATGTGATCTTCGCTGGGCGAGCTGACTCATCAGAGATCCTCAACATGGAGGTCAGTGATGAGGATGGAAAGCGGCGCTTTATCTATGAGATTCGAACCACCACGATTAATGCTCACACTCCACGGTATCCATCTCCAACGGTAAATTGGAAGGGGATCCAGTCAACCGGAGAAGCAGGTATTTGGTTGTATACGTTCACAGACTTTGCTGCGACCTATGTGGATGGGGTTCCGACGGATGCCGTACGTGAGGGGATCGGTGGGCTTGATACGAACGTTACTCCGTTTCCCTACCGTCCTGAGTGTCTTGCAACGCTCGTGAGTCAGCCAGCGGTTGACGACGTTCCTGGAGAGTTCTTCGTTGGGCAACCGATCGAGTTCGAAGGAAGCTGTCTCGTTGGAGATGGTGAAAGTGCGAAGATTGAGTATGGCCCCTTGCCGGAAGGCTCAGTGGTCTCTCAAGAAGAGGGAAGTTCGGTGAGCTCTGGGGAGACGGTGCTTTTCGCCATCCCTACGGATGACGCGCAGAGCGGTGACACCTATGCGTTCACCTTTGGGTGTTCGAGTGGGTCCTATGATCTCCCTGCGGTGCAGTGTGAGCTCGATGCCTCTGTGCGGGATGCGGCGTGTGTTGGGACGAACAATACCGACCTCCTGGCAACGCTCGACAGCCTCGGGAAGGATATTCACAAATTGAACCGGCGAGTGGCCCGCGTGGCCCGAAGAGTGGCTCCAGATCGTCGGAGAGATATTCGTGCCGGGATTTCGAGCTCTCGTGAGGCGAGTAACGATTCGTGGCAGATCTGGCGATTTACACCGGTGGAGACCTTCGACTGCGAAGATGGGCCGCTGGTATCGACCCTCTCCCTTACTGAAGGAGAAGAGATGTACGTGGATTCGATCCGACGGCTCAGAAGGGAGGGAGTAGGCCTTGCAAAGATTCTCCAGCGTGAGGGCCGGAAGCGACAGGCACGGACCTTTATTCGACGAATCAGAAGAAAGGCCCGACTCGCTATCCAGCAAGCCGGAGATCTTCCTTCTCAGACCGATGTGCGGGCGTAGAGGAAGAAAACTTTAGGACTGTCGCGGGGTGCCGCGACAGTCCTGTTTCGTGTCCTTTTTTAACGAATCCTCTTTGGACGCGAAGCAACGTCGGTTTCTGGCACTACTGCTCGGTAGAATCCCTTGCGAGAGGATTTCCAGCGGGTTTTGCCGGCTGAGTTTGTGGTTTTTTCGTTTCCACGGTCGGACCACTCCTGATTCTTTCTTCTTCGGAACTGGAGTTGGATGTCCTCGTCACTTACGGCTTCTCCGTCCTCGTCTTTCGCGGTTGCGGTGAAGCGGTACTTTGTGCGGCGTCGCTTTTTTCGAAGCTTCTTTCTTCGGAGGGTGATGGTACTGACGTCTGTTCCTTCTTCTCCGAATTCATAGGCACCGGTGTTGAGTCCCACGATCAGGTCATCAAAGAGCATTGCTGCTGGCACCTCATCCTTTAGGCCGGTGTAGAAGGTCTCCCAGGTTGTTCCTCCATCACTGCTCTGATAGACGACTGCTGTTCCTGCTGGGCATCCAAAGGCCACGTAGACCTCTGAGAGGTTCTCCGGGTTCACGGCAAGGGTCTGGAGGCAGCGGCTTTCAGTAAAGGCGGCGCTGAGGTCACTCCAGCTATCACCGCTATCCTCAGAGGCGTAGAGGCCTCCATCAGAGACATCACCGGCGCTCGCAAAGACTCGGGTTTCGTTCCACGCGAGGTCGTTGATCTTCTTTCCCTCGATCGCTCCAGAGAGTTGTGTCCAGCTCTCTGATGCGAGTCGGTAGATTCCACGCTGCGTCGCTCCATCTGAATTCTCTGCGCCCACGCCGGCAAAGAGGGTGTTCTCAACGGCGAGCAAGGTGTTTACCGGTGGATCATTTGGAAGAGAGGCATCCGTCCAGGTTGCACCGTTATCTGTGCTCACTGCTACTCCACCAGAGTTATCATCTGCGTTGTTGAATGCCGCGTAGTATGTTCCGTTTTCGAGCATGGCAAAGTCTACGACTTCATCTCGGTTTTCCAGTGCTCCACTCGTGTCCATTTCGCTCCATGAATCGCCACTCGTCGTTGACCGGAAGATCTTCCCGAAGGCTGCAGCAAGGAGAGTTGATGGAGTTTCTGGATCCGGGATAAGAAGGGCTGTCGGGGCAGTTCCCTGGCCGTCGACGTCGAGTGGATACTCCCACTCGGCCTCTGAGCCCTCGAGGTAGTTCGTCGTTCGAGCGATTCCTCCGAGCCCCGCGAGGTAGAGGATGTTCTTATCTGTTCCCTGTGCGATGGCACCGATCTGAACGCCGAGCATCCCGGTCACTACATCGGTCCAGTTCTCAGTGCTATCGAGTGATTTTACAATTCCTCGATTAGAGCTCATATAGAAAGTGCTCGCATTTGATGGATCAGCAACGATATGTCCTTTTAAGACAGATTCGGACTCTGCGGTGTTATTCAGATCGCTCCAGGTCGCTCCGTTGTCGGTGCTGAGGTGTGAGCCAATGGCGATCTGCGCGGTAGAGTTTATCGTGACGAAGCGGATTGAGTTGGTTGAGAGGCCTGGCGGGGTTCTTTCAGCGAATGAGGTGCCTCCGTCAGTTGAGACCTCAACACCGTCGTTCGAGGAGGCGACAATGATATCTTCATCTTCTGGGCTCACTCCGAGCTCATTGCGTTCGCTTGTGAAGGTGTGGAGCTCGGTCCAGTTCACTCCGGAGTCGGTCGTACGGAAGAGCTTTGTTGAGCCTTCGCTACTCCCGAGGGCGAAGAACGTTCCAGCAGTGGTGCCCGCTGCAAGCGCAGAGAGAGAGGTGAGTGCGGCATCAACGGTACGGTTCGTGAAACTCTCCCCGTTGTCGGTGCTGACCTCAACGGTGCCATCTCGAAAGGCCACCATCAGTGTCCCGTTAGAAAACACCAGTGACTGTCCAAAGTCATTAGTTTCGGAGGACGATGTGAGCTCTTCAAAGGATTGGCATCCGTCTGTGGAGCGATAGAGGTCAATACCGCCGATAAAGAAGACGGTATCGTTATCACCTCCCGCTGCTACCGCCGAGATGGATCCGAAGTCAGAGCCAGTTGGTGGGCCGCTCCACGTTGCGGCTCCATCGGAAGAACAGAAGATGCCGTTCGGAGAACCGAGACCAGCGTAGAGGTCTCCGTTTGAGGCGACCGCAAAATCCTCGACGCCACCCCCGTAGATCGGAAGGGCTGAACGCGAGACATCTCCCTGAGAGCCCTCAAAGGCGTTTTGGGCAAGTACGGTGAACGGAAAAAGGAGAGCTCCAGCGAGGACGAGTGGCGAGCAGAGAAGTTTTGTTTTCATAAGAATTAGGTATCCAAAGTGGGCACTGCACAGAGCGGCGCCTGTCCAATCGAAAGTCACGAACAGGAAAGAGGTTCGGCAGAGCCGACCTCAGAGATGAGATGGAAATAAAGAAAACGGCGATTCGAGCAAACGACGGTTTATTTTGGAGGAGAGCCTACCACTCGTAGCCAATTTTTACCCCGTACTGGGTGTCGGCGTCCTCTGCGCCATCTGCTGGCTGGCTGTCGTAGTCGATCATAAACTCAGTGCTCATGGTGAGGCCGGCATAGATCGGCGCTCTGAGGCCAAACCACGCTTCGAGGAGTGCTTTTTCAGAGTCCTCAAGGTTCCACAGTCCGACCTGTCGGTGATAGAACTGGAGCACTTCGTCTACGATAAAGTGTTCGTATTTCATCGCCCAGGTCATCGCCCAGAATTCGTTATCGCGGTTGATAAAGTCTTCCTTCACCCAACCCGGGCCGACCTCGAAGTTTAAATTCTTCTTTACGTCCTCATAGAGCTGATACCCGACTGATGTGCTGAACCGATTCCGTTTATTGAGACCGGCGAGTTCATCCTGCTCGTATCCGAGGTTTCCGGCGAGGTAGAGCCGTTTATTGAGAAAGCGGTCATACTCCGCATCGATATTGTAGTTATCTGCGGTTTTCACTCCGGCACTTTCGTCGTTCTGGAGGAGGCCGTTCACGATGTAACGGTTTCGGAGGTTCCTCGCCTGGAGAAAAATATCGGTGTCCAGCTCATCGTTATCGGTATTTCCCCGCTCAAGTTGGTAGGCAAAGTTGACCCGGCCGGAGAACTGGGTGCCTTCGCCGAGTCGCCACGGGGCAGGGTTGATGGTATATTTTCGGGCTCGGGGCTTGCCGGCGATATACGGCGAGTCGGCATCAATAACGGTGGTCTCGCGAACGGAGAAGTCGTCTTCATTCAAAACTTTGAGGGGTTTTTCTGAGGTGAGAGACTCGACCTTGTGCCAGTCGATAAGGAATGGCTCTCCGTACGGTGTTTTGAAGGTGAGGGTATCCGCGGTTTTGATCACCACCTCTCCGGTGAGTCGATCGCCGTTCTTCATGACCAGGGTATCCGCTTCAGCAGTGACACCGGCAACGATGCAGAGCAGCAAGAGGCAAGAGAGGAAGAGAGATCGCATGTCGGGCTCCGTGGTAAGTGGAAGAGAAAGAGAACAGCTTTTGCCGTTCAGATCAACTTTTCGGCAAGAGAGTAGGGGTGAGACGTGGAGATTGAGAGAAAGTACGTAGTAGATCCAGAGGCTTCCGTACTTCGTGGGCTTCTCGGGTCTGGTCAGCGAATAGTTCAGGCGTATCTCGCCATTGAGGAGGGGGGCTCGGAGGTCCGGATTCGAAGAAAGGGAGGACAGGCCTACCTCACGGTGAAGGGAAGAGGGGGGCTTGAGCGGAGTGAGGAGGAGATTGAGATCTCTGGAGCGCAGTTTGAAACGCTCCTGCCAGCGGCCCAAGGACGAGAGGTGGAGAAGACGAGGTATGAGATCCCTCTTGAGGAGTCAGACGGGCTGGTGGCAGAGCTCGATATCTTTCACGGAGTGCTTGAGGGGTTGGCGGTCGTTGAGGTGGAGTTTGCCTCGCTTGAGCAAGCAGAACAGTTTACCCCTCCGCCGTGGTTCGGTGTTGAGAAGACGAACGATGCTCGCTTTCAGAACCGATCGCTCGCGGTTTTTGGCATCCCGTCAGTAGACCCCAGCGTTGCATAAGAATTTGCCCGTAGACTGCTTTGCTACCACAATAGCAGCACATCTTGAAACTTTGAGCGAGTTTTTAGACCTCACTGTACGTGTAGTACACTTTCGC
>JALEGQ010000022.1 GCA_022763385.1 bacterium | reverse complement strand
TCGGCGGCACGTCGGAGGGTGAGGATATTAGCGCTCTTGCTTTTTGTCCCCGCAATGAGAATGAGGGAAGGGCGTTTTTCTGTGTCGGGTAAGATTGGTGTCCAGAGCTCTTTTGGAATGCCCCGTGATTTTGGGAGGAAGGTCTGGTGGCAGGTCACTCTTCTTGTAGTTGTGTTGCTCGGCAATGGTGCAGAGAGCGTTTGAAGGATCGGATGAGCTTCTGCTCCGTAGAAAACGATCCGCCCTGCTTCGTGGAGCAGGTGGGCTTTTTCGGTTTCGAGTAGCCAGAGGAGGGCGTGGAAGCGATTCTGTAGTGAAGACATGGGAGACAGGATAGGAGAAACAGAAGAAGATGCAATCTCATGTTGGTGGCAAGAGGGGAGAAGTGAAATTTTATTTTGAGTTAGAGACCTACTCAGGCTTAGAGGCTTACCTCGAAGCTGAGTGCAGAGAGCGTCTTGCTCGAGGGGCTTCGTCGATACGTGAGTTGCGCTTCATGGAGTCGGGAAGGTTCTCACTTCCCTGGAATCCTCAGGTTCTTGCTCTTCTACTTCGGCTGTCGACTGCCACGGTTGTTTCTGTAGTAGTTTCGTGCCGGGGAAAGAGACCGCGGGTTTTTCGAGGGCACCGTGAGACAGAACAGATTCGAGCTCTGGTTTCTGAGGTGCGGCAGCACTCTGGGCGGTTTCACAAGCAGACATTTCGGCTTGAGATGAAGGGGAATAACTCCCCCGAAGCTGGTCGATTACGGGAACACTTGGAGCGTGCCCTTGGGTTGAGACATGTCGCCGATCGGGGGGAGCATTTTTTTCGTCTCCGGCGAGCACTTCAGGGAGATGGATGGGACTTCATTATTCGCGCGACGCCAAAGCCGCTCTCTGTTCGAAGTTGGAGAAGGGGGGACTATCGAGGTGCGCTGAGTGCGCCGGTTGCCTCAGCGATCGGGCACGTTCTCCACAAAAACCTCGGAGGGGTGAAGGCGCCGGTAGTCCTTGATCCCTGTTGTGGAAGTGGCTCGTTGCTCGTGGAGCTTGCCCAGCGAGTGAGCACGGGAGGGAGTGGAGGCTTCTCCCTGCTCGGTGGAGATATCTCAGCTCAAGCGCTCTCTCTCTCCATTGCTCATTTCGAGCCCCTCCGGGTGCAGCGGCCAGGAGGATTTTTCCTCTATCGTGGGAGAGCCGATCGACTGCCCCTCTCGTCGAACTCTGTGAACGGAGTCGTTTCGAACCTTCCGTGGGGGGAGGTCCACGGTGAGCGAGCGGGGATGACCGGTCTGTACAGCAGTATTTTTCGTGAACTGGGTCGAGTGGTGGTGCCGGATGGACCAGTGCTTCTTCTCACCCAGGCAGCATCACACCTCCGGGAGGCTCTTTGCCGGAATAGGGCCGAAGACCGGGCGGAAACACCGTTTTTTCGACTCTTAAGGGAGGAGCGAATTGCCCTTGGAGCATTTACCCCGACGCTTTTTCACTGTCAGAAAGTGAATCCGAAGGAGTAGACTTGTGAGTTTCTAGGGAGAGAAGGAGAAAAGAGAAGGCAGAAAGGTTGCGCCGCCGTGAAAAGCTCTCTATATTAATACATTAATATATTAAGAAGTGTGCATATGTTAACGAAGAGGGTTCGCCGAAAAAGATCGCGGTCTTCATTTCTCACCCGTCTCCAAGCATTGATCGACGGGGAGGCTGCTCTGCTCGGGAGTATCATTACCTTTGGCGTTATCATCTCTCTTCTTTCTCTGGCGGTACCGATAGCTGTTCAGTCGCTCGTGAACTCGGTTGCTTTCGGAAGCCTGACGCAACAGCTGTACATTCTCTCTGCGGTGGTGTTTCTCGTTCTCAGTTTTTCTGGGATTTTGGGAGTGGCGCAGCTTGTTGCCGCAGAGTTTTTACAGCAACGCCTCTTTGTCCGGATTGCGCTTGATCTCTCTGAGCGGATGTCCCGCTTTTCGGCAGAGGGATTTCGTGACCTGTACGGGAGTGAAATGGTAAACCCATTTCTTGAGGTTTCAACTCTTCAGAAATCGGTGAGTCATATCCTTGTCAGTGGACTGGGATTGATCCTCCAGATCGCCGTGGGAATTCTCCTCCTTACCCTCTATCATCCCGTCTTACTCCTGTTCTCTGTGGTCATTACCCTCACGATCGCCTTTATCTTTTTTGTGCTTGGGCGTAATGGAATTCAGACCGCTGATGACGAGTGTAACGCGAAGTACCAGATGGTAGAGTGGCTTGAGGATCTGGTCGGAATGTTTCCAGCTTTTCGTGAAACCGCTGGACTGGCGTACGCCCGGAGCCGTACGGATTTTGCGATCAATGCATGGCTCTCTGCTCGGCGGCTTCACTTTCGAGTGCTCCTCTTTCAGAACTGTACTTCATACTTTGTCCATGCGGCGATTAGCGCTGCTCTGCTCGGTGTTGGCGGATATCTCGTCATTCAGGGTCAGTTGACTCTTGGTCAGCTGGTCGCCTCTGAGCTCATCGTGAGCGCTGCGCTTTCTGGGCTTATCAAGTTCGGAAAGCATCTGGAGAGTCTCTATGATATGGCAGCGGCCCTCGAGAAGTTGAAAAAGCTCCGGTGTATTCCGCTGGAGGATACTGATGGAGATATTCCGGAGTGGGATACCAAGAGCCCCGCAGCACTTGAGGTGAAGAATCTCTATTCCAATGTCTCATACGGTGGTAGAGCGATTCTGAACGGGGTGAACCTTACGATGGCACCGGGAGACCGAGTCGCCATTTTGGGAGAAAATAATAGCGGGAAGACGGTGCTCGCGGAGTGTATTACGCAACTGACCAAACCGGAAAGGGGAGAGGTATTGATCGATAACCACCACGCCTCTGATGTCGATCTCTTTCATCTTCGCTCGCGGGTTGCCCTGGTGACGAAGCCACACTTTTTTCACGGAACGATCGAAGAAAATCTCTGTTTCTCTGCGGAGAACGTCAGTCGGAAGGATATCCGCGAGACTCTCGCACTCCTTGAGCTGGATGAGAAGATTAGCTGTTTGGAAGATGGTCTTGAGACAGAGGTGACTCCCCGGACGAATGTGTTTTCGTATGGAGAAGTTGTCCGGCTCTCCATTGCTCGAGCTCTGCTCGCTCGTCCCGGTTTGATAGTTTTTGACCAGTGCCTTGACGCGGTTGATGAGCGGTCATTGAGTCAGGTCATGCAAGTACTGCTCGATCCAGAGCTTCCGTGTACTATCCTTGCCCTCACTCATGACCGGGATATCACTCAACTCTTTCCCTACCGATATCGGCTCGCCGAGGGGGTTCTGAAAGAGTTGGAGGAGGAGTCGGGGCAGGGAGGAGAGCTGTGACGATGAAGCAGAGTCTCTACACCATTGACGAGCTAAAATCTCTCACCGAGAACTGTGTTGTTCGGTGTTATGCCAGTGTCCGAAGGCCTCGGATGATTAGTGTCATTGCTGCGTTTTGTGCGGTATGTATCCCCTTATCGGCCTTTTCACTTATCTTCTTGCCGTGGCAGCAGGTGAGCATCGGTCGTGGCCGCGTTATCGCCTATGCGCCTGAGAACCGAGAGCAAACGGTTGAGGCCCCGATTGATGGTCGCATTGAGCAGTGGTTGGTTCGGGAGGGGCAACGGGTCTCGAAGGGAGATCCTCTGGTTCGACTCGCTGACATTGACCCGAATATTATTGAACGGCTTCATCGCCAGTACGAATCGTTGAAGGTGAAGCTTGAAGCGACTGAGCAGGCTCTTTCGGTCAGTCGACTGAATCTCGAGCGCCAAGAGAAGCTCGCGAAAGAGGGATTAAGCTCTCAACGGGCGTATGAGCTTGCGCAGCTTGAGGTGGCAAAGTATCGGAGCGAGACTTCGGCTGCTGAGGCAAAACTTGCAGAGATGGAGGTAAAGCTTTCGCGACAGCAGTCTCAGGTGATTCAAGCCGACCAGGACAGTATCGTCATGCGCATCCTTCGGCCGCAGGGAGGGGTGATGGTCTCCACGGGAGAGCAGCTGGCCGTACTCGTTCCTGATGCGGAGGATCGTGTTGTCGAGCTCCTCATCGTTGGAAACGATCTTCCCCTCATTACACCAGGTCGAAAAGTCCGCTTGCAGTTTGAAGGGTGGCCCGCGGTACAGTTTAGTGGGTGGCCTTCAGTTGCCATCGGAACCTTTGGAGGTGTGGTCCGTTACGTGGACCAGGCTGACAACGGAGATGGAAATTATCGAGTTCTGATCTTTCCTGATCCAGAGGATCAGCCTTGGCCCTCTGGGCACTACCTGCGACGTGGGGTGCGAGTCGTTGGCTGGATCCTCCTTGACGAGGTAAGTCTCGGATGGGAAGTATGGCGTCGTCTGAATGGTTTTCCGGTGACGGTCGGATCGGGGAAGGATAGTGAGAATGGGTCGGGTTCCTTTATTAAGGTAGGATAGACCTGGTCTCAGTCAGGGAGAGTGACCGGGGTCGACGCCTGGAGCAGGAGAATCTCAAGGAGAAGAGTGAGGGATACGGTTAAGTGATGTGGTGTTGGTACATTCCGCAGGCGAAGACTCGGAGTCTCGTCCCGTTGTTTCTTTTCTTGTTGACCGTGTTCGGTGCTCCTCCTTTGATGGGAGAGAGGGTTTTCGCTGATGCCAAGCCCCCTCATGCCAAGGATGATTCGACTCAGGTTCGAACGGTAGAGCAGCTCAAAGGGGAGCGAATCGCCAGGGCAAAGAGGGTCTCACGAGAAGATGAGGTGCTTCGCCTTGAGGAGGTGCTCCAATCGGTCGCGAGGCACCATCCACTCCTTCGTTCGGAGGTCCTTGGTATTGAAGCAGCGGATGCTCGAACGCTCTCGGCACGAGGGAGTTACGATCCGAAGGTAAAGTCAAAGAGTTATAGCTATCTGAGTGGGTACTATTCAGGTGCTGCAACTGATAATCGAATCGAGGTGCCAGTTGCTCCAGCGTTTGGAAATGTCTTTGGCGGATTCCGTCGTGGTGCGGGAGAGCTGCCGGTATACGAGGATGAGTATCAAACGCTTAGTAATGGTGAATTCGGCTTTGGAGTAAGCTTTTCCCTTTTGAGAAATCTCTTTGATGATCGAAGAAAACTCGGTATCGACCTTGCTCGTTTGGATCGAGATCTCTCGGAGCTGGGTTATACTTCAGCGCAGATCAAGCTGCAGCAAGCGGCTGTGCAACACTACTGGACCTGGGTTATTCAGGGAAAGATTGCGGCGATTTTTCGTGGGCTGCTTCACGTAGCCGAAGAACGGCAGAAGCAGCTCGATCTGCAGGTCCAAGCGGGAAGTCTGGCGGAGTTTGAGTCGCTTGATAACCGACGATCAATTTTGCAGCGGAGAGCAAAGGTATTGAAGCAGGAAGCTCTCTTGGTGGAGGCCGCTCAGGCACTTTCACTGTTTGTTCGTCAGCCGAGTGGAGCTCCTCGAGTCGCAACTGCCCAAGAAATTCCGAGAAATCTTCCCCGTGCCGTCTTAGTAGAGAACAAGCCAGAGCAGCTTCTTGCCGAAGCCTTTCAACAGCGAGTAGATCTGGAGAAGCTACAGACCAAATCTGAAATACTGGAACGAAAACGCTCCTTTGAAAAAACGAGACTTCTTCCTGAGCTTGAGCTTGCGAGTTCAATCACGAGAGATTACGGCTCTGGGTCAGAGACCCGAGAGGGGACGGAGTCCAAGATATTTCTGAATGTTGAGGTTCCGCTGGTGCAACGTACCGCTCGAGGGAAGATTCAGGCGGCCGAGGCCGAACTCTCTCAGGTAAAGACCTTAACTCGTTTTCTTCAAGAGCAGATTCGGGCCGAGATTCCCGTTTTTCTCAATCAGATCAGGCAGAGTTACCAACGGTACGAGGTGAGTATTCAGGAGTGGAATGCGACCCGACGGTTGGAGGAGGGAGAGAAGACGCGATTTAGCAGCGGAGATAGCAACTTGCTTTTTCTTGCGATGAGAGAACTTGCTGCTGCGGAAGCACGGGTGCATGTTCTTGAGGCGCTTGGCGAAAACTTTGCGTATCGAGCCAAGCTTGATGCTGCTCTAGGTCGGACGGTGCTCAACGAGTTGACCGAGGGGAAGCCGTGAGTATTGATCTCATTCTTGAAAATCTGCTCTCAGCCCCGATCCTCTTCTTTTTTGTGGGGGGGCTGGCGACTTTGGTCCGTTCTGATCTCAATCTCCCTCGACCGGTTGTTCGTGGCCTTTCGCTCTATCTCCTCTTTGCGATCGGCATCAAGGGTGGCCACTCTCTTGTGGCTGGGGGGCTGGATCTCACCTCCCTCTCGGTGCTCTTGGCTGCGGTTGGGTTTGCGGCCCTGACCCCCTTGCTCGCCTATCTTGTCCTCCGTCGCCTCACTGACTCGCAGAATGCTGCGGCGCTCTCTGCATCTTTCGGATCGGTAAGTGCGGTAACCTTTATTACGGCGAGTAATTTTCTCGAGGCTCAAGGGTACGAGTACCGCGGAGTGATGGTCGCCGCTATGGCGCTGATGGAGTCTCCAGCGATTGTCGTCGGCATTCTCCTGGCGAGATCGGCGATGACCGAAGTGAATGGAAATGAGGGAGGAGCGCGATCTTTGGGTGAGCGCTTTTCGTGGAAGAAGATCTTTCGAGAAGCATTTACCAATGGCGCCGTTTTCCTCCTTGTTGCCAGTCTCTGTATCGGGGCGGCTACCGGGGAGCGAGGGTGGGAGATGCTTCGTCCCTTTGCGGCAGACCTCTTTCCGGGGATGCTTTCGCTCTTTCTCCTCGATATGGGCCAGACCGCCGCGGCTCGAATCCGTGCGCTTTTTCAAGCTGGAGCCCTTCTTATTGCATCGGGCGTTGTTCTCCCACTTTTTTTCGGATTGCTGGGAGTCTGCATGAGTTTTCTGATCGGACTGCCAGTTGGAGACGCCCTGCTCTTTACCATTCTTGCCGGGAGTGCCAGCTATATCGCGGTTCCCGCAGCGGTTCGTCTCGCGATTCCGAAGGCGAATCCGAGTATCTACGTCGCTATGGCGCTCGGGGTGACTTTCCCGTTTAATATTATCTTCGGAATCCCACTCTATATGTCCGTGATTTCCTCTCTGTTGGAGAACCTATGAAGGCGGTGAAGCGGTTTGAAATCGTTATAGAGGCGCTCTACGAGGAGAGTCTCTTGGAGATCTTTGACGAGATAGGTCTCGTTGGTTACACGATACTCCGGAACGTGAGCGGTAGCGGTGAACGGGGGGCTCGCTCATCGGATGGGCTCACCCGGGTGATGGAAAACATTCTCGTGATCGCTGCCGGAACAGAGGAGCAGGGGGAGGCTCTCCGTGAACCGCTTCGGGCTCTTCTGGAAGATGGGGGAGGAATCTGCCTTGCTTCGCCAGCAGATTGGCTGATTCACCGCGACGCGATGAACGAAGAGTAAGTCCCTCTGTTTTCGACTACTTCTGACCCTGACCGAGAGAGAATCCCCGTTCGTCTCCGAAGTAGTAGAGGTTCTCCGTTTTAATCGTACGGAGATCGTGTTGATGGAGTAGCTCGAGGAGCTTCCATATCACACTTGGTTCAAGCTCATCTTTAGAGGCTGAGAAGCGACATCGCCAGTGGTCTGTACAGAACGTTTCTGGTCGACCGTGTGGCCACACCTTAGTGCCTCTATTGGTAATCATCTCTAAGCTTAACGGAAGAGAGTTGGATGCATTATTGAGGCGTTCAGCCAAGCTCTCTGCATCTCGGTTGTCCTCAGCGAGGAAGACATCGACTCCAACAAGTCTCTGTTGAGGTGGGGTATACGAGCTCGAGCGCTCGTATCGAAGGTCGAGTGTCGTTGAGTCTCCGTACTGCACCGGTGCAAAGTGAGATGGAGATTCTCCGAGTCGCTCCTTGACCGCGTTTGCAAACTCTTTGGTTCCGACCCGTTTCTTGCTGAGCCCCTCTTGGTAGAGCTCTCCCGTATGAATGCCGTCCTCTATCGTCTTCAACCACCCGTTATGAATCTTTTCAGCCACTTTTCCTTGGCCAATGTGTACTAACATCTGTATCGCTCCGAGCAACAGTCCGCTTGGATTCGCGATTCCTTTTCCCGCGATGTCAGGAGCGGAGCCGTGTATGGCTTCAAACATGGCAAAACTTTCGCCGATATTTGCTGAACCAGCGAGTCCAACAGAGCCTCCGATCTGTGCCGCGATATCGCTGACGATATCACCGTACAGATTTGGGACGAGGATGACGTCAAAGGCCTCGGGAGTATCGGCAAGCTTGGCTGCGCCGATATCAATGATCCAGTGCTCCTGTTCAATATCGGGGTAATCTCTTCCGACTTCAGAGAAGACCTGCCGGAAGAGGCCATCGGTCATCTTCATGATGTTGTCTTTCGTAAAGCAGGTCACCTTCTTGCGGCCAGCCTGGCGCGCAAATTCGAAGCAATACCGAGCAATCCGCTCACATCCTGGACGGGAGATCAGTTTGAGACATTGGTATACCTCGTCGGTTTGGCGATGTTCGATCCCACCGTAGAGGTCCTCTTCGTTTTCTCGAATGACCACGAGATCCATTTCAGGGTGTTTCGTTCGCACAAACGGTGCGTATGATCGGCACGGTCGAATATTCGCGTAGAGGCCCAGCGTTTTGCGGATCGTCACGTTCAGACTTTTGTATCCACCTCCCTGGGGAGTCGTAATGGGAGCCTTGAGGAAAACTCCATTCTGGAGCAGCGTCTGCCATGATTCCTCTGCAATGCCGGCGCTATTTCCAGAGCGATATACCTGCTCGCCGATCTCGATGACGTCGGTAGCAATTTGAGCGCCAGCAGCATCGAGAATCTCTAGGGTCGCGCTCATGATCTCTGGACCGATTCCATCCCCGTATGCGACCGTAATTCTCTTCTCTTCCATAGCTGGCATTCCTGTTCTCCTTCGTTGTCCTCTCTGGTCTGTACGCGATACTGCCCGGCCTATTGTTGGGACCAAAGTTTCTTCGCTTTCTTTACTGCAGACTCAAATTCTCGAGCATTTACAATCTGTAGCTCGGTGAAATTTACCCCGTCTAGAATCCACCCAGCAAGACCTGGTTCATCGAGGTGGTAGATGTGTCGCTTTCCCTCTCTTCGATCGCTGACCACTCGTTGTGCCCGGAGGGTGGAGAGGTGTTGAGAGACTCGCGATGGTGAGATATCAAGCTGTTCAGACAGAGACTGAACATCGCTCTCCTCGGTAGCAAGCTCTTCAACGATCCGGATGCGGTCGGGGTGTGAGAGGGCCGAAAAGAGTTTTGCAAGTTCTTCTGCTACTATTTTTCGTGAAGACACAACGCTCTTTCCAGGTGTTCGCGGTACCGCTTAACTCCGTCTTTTGATTGGCGGACCGTATACATATTATCATATAAGAATATATAGGGTATTGGTAGTCAGAAGAGCAGAAATACGGTGGGGTTTATTGTGCGTGATCTCTTTCAGAAGCTAGGAGAGGAGAAGGGTATCCGGATACTGGTAGATGCTTTTTACGACTTCATGGATGAGTTGCCAGAAGCGAAGGCGGTGAGAGAGCTTCACGAAGCTGACCTCACGGAGTCACGAAATAAGCTCTATGAGTTTCTCGTTGGCTGGAGCGGGGGGCCGCCGCTCTATGTGGAAAAGCACGGGCACCCCCGCCTCCGGATGCGTCACCTGCCATTTGCCATTGGCCGTCAGGAGCGCGACGAGTGGCTCCTCTGCATGAACCGAGCCCTTGAAGCACATGTGGAAGACGTACCAGCGCGAGAATTTCTCCAAGAGCGCTTCAACCACATCGCCACCTTCCTCCAAAACCAGTAACCGTCCAGCTTTTCGGCGCTGTTCGCTGCGGGCGCTGAGGCGCCCTACGCGACTCTCTGCTGGTCGCTTTCCCGGCGGGAAAGCTTTGCAGAGAGCTTCGTCAGGGTGAGTGGGGCCGTGCTCAATGTACCACACGTACGTTTCCGCGCGTCCCCACCCACCCTTCCTCGACAGCACCAAAAATCTGGACGGTTACATTCCCTGGCGGAGGGAGTTGATGGGGAGGAGTTTGGTGTTGCCCTCGTCCAGCTTTTCGGCGCTGGTCCCCCCCGCTCAATTTCCTAACAAACGGGTGTCAGAGACCCCTCATGTTTCTCAAAAAGCCATTGGTTTTAGGCGGTTAAGGCGTCCGAACGGGTGTCAGACACCCCTGAGGTTTTGAAAACGGCCGAAAAAAAATCGAGCGGCGAGCGGTAGAGACCGGGGAGAACCGAGCGGTTAGCGAGTAGAGGGGCGGGAGCCCCTGGCCCAGAGCGGCGAGCGGGAAACCCCGGGGAGAACCGAGCGATCAGCGAGTAGAGGGGCAGAGCCCCTGGCCCAGAGCGGCGAGCGGGAAATACAGCGGCGAGCGGGAAATACTGCGGGAGGAGGGAGTCGAACCCTCACACCTTGCGGCACTGGATCCTAAATCCAGCGTGTCTACCAATTCCACCACTCCCGCGCAGGATCTTGTGGGTGCCGGGGAGGCACCACGTCAGAAATGGATACACTCTTGGGAGGAGGGATGCAAGAGAATGGCGGGAGACTGGAGTTTTTTTGAGTGAGGCGCTATCTTGTGCGGTTTGAGAACGAGCGCTGTGGTAGCGCCTGAGAAGAGGCAAGGATTATGGAAGAGCAGACGACTGACTTCACTCACGAGCGGTCTGATTTAGACGAAGTAACGACTCAGATCGCGGTTACGGTGCCACTCGCCGAGTTTCAGAAGCGGATGGAGTCAGAGGTAAAGAAGCTCAGACCGTCAGTAACGCTGAAGGGGTTTCGGAAGGGAAAAGCCCCGACCCAACTGATTCGAAAGCTCCACGGAGAAAGGCTCCGCCATGAGGTGCGGCAACAGCTTGTTTCGGAGACCCTTTATAAGGTGCTCGAACAGGAGAAGATCGAGGAGACGCTCGGAGAGCCTGAGTTTGAGCTTGAGGAGAAGGGCGATCTCAAGGGTCTTGAGGAGAAGGACCTCTCGTATAAGGCGAAGGTGTTTTTCGCTCCAAAGCCGACGATTACTTCGTATGATTCATTTACGGTCGAGGTTGAGTCAGGCGAGGTTACTGATGAGCAGGTGGATCAGGCTTTGGAGGAGATCCGACTTTCTCAGGCAACTCACACACCGATCACGGAGAGGGATGTCGCCGAGGCAGGTGATGTGATCTCCGGAAAGATTCAGGTGGCTATTCAGACGGTTCCGGAAGGGGGAGAAGAAGAGCTCGAAGAGCCTTCGTTTGGAGAGGCTGAGCCCCTGATCATGAAATTAGGTGATGATCGATTGCCTGCCGAGCTTGAAGCGGGGATTCTCGGCATGAAGGTTGGCGAGGAGAAGACGATCGTTGGGACCGTCGATGAAGAACACCGTGATGAAGAGTTGCGTGGAAAGCGGGCAACGTATCTCTTTACTCTCGAGGAGTTAAAACAGCAGGTATTGCCAGAGGTAACAGACGACTTCGCTAAGCTGCTCGGGATGGAGGTTGAGACGGTTCTTGAGCTTCGTCTCCACCTTCGGGAGAGGCTAGAAGCGGAGGCGGCGCAGAAGGAGAAAACAGAGGTCCATGCTCAGGTATTGAAGACTCTTCTTGAGAGGAATACCTTTGCCGTGCCTCAAATCCTGATCGACATGGAGATCCGCTCGCTTTTAGTGCGGAATGGCATGGTGGATCCGCAGAAGATAGATATCTGGAAGGTGCCTGTTGAGCTCTTCCGAGAGCAATTGGGTGAAATTGCAGAAGAGCGGGTTCGTACTACCGTGATCATCGATCGAATTATCGAGCAGGAGGGGATAGAGCTCTCTGAAGCAGATATCGATGCCGAGATGGAGCGGGTTTCTGAAGAACACGGGATCGATGTTGATGAAGTGAAGAAAATACTTCTTGCGCCAGATCGAAAGGAGAGCTTTATTCGAGAGCACAAGCAGAAAGCTGCCCTTGATATGTTGGCTTCACGGACTGAGATACAGCAAGGGAAACCGGAGAAAGAAAAAAAGGCGAAGAAGGCAAAGAAGAAGGCAGAGTAGGGCTTTCAGATTCTGAGCGGGTGTGAGTAACGAGAGGCGAGAGGCATGGACGAAAAAGGAATGAACTATATCCCGTACGTGGTGGAACAAACCGGCCGAGGAGAACGGTCGTATGATATCTATTCGCGGCTTCTCAAGGAGCGAATTATTTTTCTCGGCAGTGAGGTGAATGACGCGGTTGCGAACGTCATTATTGCTCAGCTGCTGTTTCTCGAAAGCGAAGATGCGGAGAAGGATATTTATCTCTACATCAATAGTCCTGGCGGGGCTGTTACCGCCGGTATGGCGATCTATGACACCATGCAGTACGTAAAGCCCTCAGTGGGCACGGTGTGTGTTGGTCAGGCCGCTAGTATGGGCGCAGTGCTCCTCGCCGGTGGGGCTGAGGGGAAGCGCTCGGCTTTGCCGCACTCCCGGATTATGATTCACCAGCCGCTTGGCGGATTTCAGGGCCAGGAGTCTGATATCGCGATTCACGCTCGAGAGATCGCTCGGGTGAAGAAGGAGTTGCTCGGGATTCTCGCGAAACACTCGGGAAAGCCGGTCGAGGATGTCGAGCGCGACAGTGATCGGGATTATTTCCTGACGGCGATGGAGGCGAAGGAATACGGAATTATCGATCACGTCTATGACCGTCGTGGTCATGAGAAGGATGAGAAGAAGAAATAGGGTGTGCTCTCGGCCGCTATTGTCTTGTGATTTCAGTTGAGTATCCTCACATGTTCCATATGGTGAGTTTTTCATCATAACTTCACGAGGGAGAGCATTTGACGAAAGTTGGTTCGTCGTCGGATACTTTTAGTGTGGAAAACAGTTCGGTTACCGATCGGAGATGAATCTTGGCGAAAAGTAGTGATAAGGGTCGCAATACCACTCTCGTGTGTTCTTTTTGCAACAGAACTCAGGAAGAGGTCAGGAAGTTAATCGCCGGCCCAGGGGTGTATATCTGCGATGAGTGTATCGATCTCTGTAACGACATCATTGCCGATGAGGTTGAGCAGGATGAGCAGTTGGGAGGGCAGTCGCAGCTTCCGAAGCCCCAGGAGATTCTCGAATTTCTCGACCAGTACGTGGTGGGTCAGGCCTACGCGAAGAAAGTGCTCAGCGTGGCTGTCCACAACCATTATAAGCGGCTTGATGCGAAGGGTTCAGGTTCTGATGTAGAAATTCAGAAGTCTAACATCCTTCTCGTTGGACCGACCGGAACGGGGAAAACGCTCCTTGCACAGACGCTTGCCCGGGTGTTGCAGGTTCCCTTTACGATCACCGATGCCACAAGCCTGACTGAAGCGGGGTATGTGGGAGAAGACGTCGAGAATATTATCCTCAGTCTTCTTCAGGCCTCCGACTACGATGTCGAGCAGGCGCAGCGGGGAATCGTGTATATCGATGAGATCGACAAGGTCTCTCGCAAGTCGGAGAATCCTTCTATTACGAGAGATGTGTCAGGTGAGGGGGTTCAACAGGCCCTCCTCAAGATGCTTGAGGGGACGGTAGCAAGTGTTCCTCCGAAGGGCGGTCGGAAGCATCCGCAGCAGGAGTTCTTGCAGGTGGATACCTCGAATATCCTCTTTATCTGTGGTGGGGCGTTCGTTGGTCTGGAAGATATAGTCGGTCAGCGAGTTGGTGAGAAGAAGCTTGGTTTTGGCGTTTCAGGGGAGGAAGAAGAGACGCTTTCAAAAGCGGAAGAGCGCGAGCGGCTACTGGGACAGTTGCAGCCTGAGGATCTCTTGAAGTTCGGACTTATCCCTGAGTTTATCGGGCGACTCCCGCTGATCGCGACGCTTGAAGACCTCGATGAAGCGGCCCTCGTTCGTATCTTGAAGGAGCCGAAGAACGCCTTAACGAAGCAGTACAAGCGTCTCTTTGATCTCGAGAATGTTCACCTGAAGATCACAGACGAGGCCCTGGGAGCTGTTGCTCGACAGGCGATGGAGCGAAAGTCTGGAGCACGAGGCTTGCGTGCTATCCTGGAAGGCTTGATGCTCGATATGATGTTTGAGATTCCCTCCGACCCAGATATTAAAGAGGTCGTCGTGAGCGAGGACACGGTATTGAAGAACGAGAAGCCGCTCGTGGTGTACCACCAGCAGGAAAAGTCCGCTTAGGGTTCGTTTTGCCGTGGAAAGGTCTGTTGCCCTCCCCGTATTCCCGTTAGTATCGTAAATAGGAGTTGCTCGAGGTGGGCAGTCTGAAGAGAGGCCGAAGGCCTCTTTTTTTAGAGAAGGAGCTCATTTTTGAGATTCCTGGCTCGGCTCGTTGCATCCTATAAAAAATACTGAATTTTTTCGCACTGCTTGGCGACCTTGAGGTATCTCTCTCTGGAGAGGGGTTCTCTTGGCCCCGGCAATACATATGGAAGAATACGCATGAAAGATGCCAAAACGCACAATGTTCCACTCCTCGCTCTTCGTGAACTCGTGGTGTTTCCGCAGCAGGTGGTCCCACTTTTCGTTGGGCGGGAGAAGAGTGTGCGCGCAATCGAGGAGTCTCAGAAGGAGAATAAACTCATCATGCTCGCGGCCCAGAAGGATGCTCGGACGAGTAATCCAACGGGGAAGGACATCTATGAGGTCGGCACCCTCGGGGAGGTAGTGCAGCTCATTCGCCTCGCCGATGGCCCAATCAAAGTGCTGGTTGAGGGGAAGCAGCGTGCGCGGATTACCGAGTTCACCCAAGATGAAGAATTTATGATGGTGAAGGTCGATGAACTGGTACCAGACTTCGATCCGTCAACTGAGTTGAAAGCGATTATGCGATCGGTGAATACGACCTTTGAGAGCTATGTCAAGCTCGGGAAGAAGGTCAACCCCGAGATGATTATGCAGGTGAATGCGATAGAGGATGCCTCGCGACTCGCTGATGCGATCGTAGTGCAGCTCAATATCAAGCTGGAAGACAAGCAGGAAATCCTCGAGATTATCGACCCCGAGAAGCGACTCGAGAAGATCCTTTCGCACATGAAGTCAGAGATAGAGATCCTTCAGGTTGAAAAGCGCATCCGGAGTCGGGTCAAGAAGCAGATGGAGAAGACTCAGAAGGAGTACTATCTCAACGAGCAGATGCGGGCCATCCAGAAAGAGCTCGGTGATAAGGATGACTTTCGAAATGAGATCCAGGAGCTCGAGGAACAGCTTCGAAATAAGGCGATGCCGGAAGAGCCTCGGGAGAAAACCGAGAAAGAGATCCGCAAGCTGAAGATGATGTCGCCGATGTCGGCTGAGGCAACGGTCGTCCGAAACTACGTCGATTGGATGCTCTCTCTCCCGTGGGACGAGATGTCTGAGATCGAGATTGATGTTCAGAAGGCAGGAGATATTCTGGATGCCGACCACTACGGGCTTGAGAAGGTGAAAGAGCGAATCTTAGAGTACCTAGCGGTGCAGAAGCTCGTTGGGAAGATTCGTGGCCCCATTCTCTGTCTCGTTGGTCCTCCAGGGGTGGGGAAGACTTCGCTCGGAAAGTCGATCGGGAAGGCCACTGGTCGAGAATTTGTTCGGGTAGCGCTTGGTGGTGTGCGGGACGAAGCAGAGATCCGTGGGCACCGGAGAACCTATATCGGGGCGCTTCCCGGAAAGGTGATCCAATCGCTGAAAAAGGCAGGAACGAGCAATCCGATCTTTCTCTTGGATGAGATTGATAAGATGTCGACCGATTTCCGGGGAGACCCGTCCTCTGCGTTGCTTGAAGTCCTTGACCCAGAGCAGAATACGACCTTTAACGATCACTATCTCGACTGTGACTACGACCTCTCGAAGGTGATGTTTGTCTGTACGGCGAATACCCTCCATACCATTCCCGAGCCCTTAATGGACCGGATGGAGATTATCAGACTTTCGGGCTACACGGAGCTTGAAAAGCTGGCAATCATGAGGAAGTACCTCGTTCCGAAGCAGCTCGAAGAGAACGGGCTTGCCGATGAGAACGTTGAGGTAGATCCCTCTGCGGCTTCTCAGGTGGTGCGTCGGTACACCCGTGAGGCGGGTGTGCGTAGCCTTGAGCGGGTGGTCGCAACGATGTGTCGAAAGGCTGCGGTTGAAGTCGTCGAGAAGGGCAGCGATCACAAGGTCGTATTTACCGCAGACAATCTGGCGCAATACCTCGGACAGCCGAAGTTTCGTTATGGAAATGCTGAAGTTGAGCACCAGGTCGGTACTTCGACAGGGCTTGCGTGGACAGAGAAGGGGGGTGAGCTCCTCGTTATCGAAACCACGATTCTTCCTGGGAGAGGACGACTGCAGATTACTGGGAAGCTCGGTGATGTGATGCAAGAGTCTGCAAAGGCAGCGCTGAGCTACGTGCGTTCTCGGGCAGAGATGCTCGGGCTCCCTCGGTACTTTTACGATAAGGTAGATATCCATGTGCACGTGCCAGAAGGGGCTATTCCGAAAGATGGGCCGTCTGCTGGTATCACGATGGCGACTTCGCTGGTCTCTGCGCTGACCGGGATCCCGATCGATAAGAATTTGGCGATGACCGGAGAGATTACCCTTCGCGGAAACGTCCTTCCGATCGGTGGCCTGAAGGAGAAGGCACTTGCTGCTCACCGAGGTGGGATTACGCGAATCTGTCTCCCGAAAGAGAACGAGAGTGATATCGAGGATATCCCGTCTACGGTTCGTGATGAACTTGAGTTTATTCCGGTGTCTCACGTTGATGAAGTGCTCTATGAAGCTCTTATCACCGAGGGGCCAACAAGTTTTGAGCGATTGATCGATCAGGCGCTTATCCGTGACGAGATTCTCTTCTCGGACTTTCTCGAGAAAGACGGAGAAGACTCCGGCTCGGAGGGAAAGCGGACCTCGATGCCAGATGTGGTTACGCACTAGTGTCTCGTCAGAAAAGTTTTTTCACTACGAATGGGCATTGGTATAACGAGCCACTAGCGTTTTGGTCCCCCTGGGAGGCGTTTTCGGGCTTCGCCCTGCACGCAGCGACGTGCTGCGCAGGTGAAAGAACTTT
>JALEGQ010000021.1 GCA_022763385.1 bacterium | reverse complement strand
TTCACATTGTGAGTCTCGGCGAGATCTCGAATCTCTTCTTCGGTCAAACTCTCAGGCGAGAGCTGAAACCCCCTCTGGAGAACAGTACTCTCCTGTGCAACTGCCACTGAACAGCTCAGCAACAGGCCTCCGACACACCATAACGCTTTCTCGTATAACTTCATTACTCTTTCTCCCGAATGATTCTCCTGACATACCGATCCGCACGGCACCCAATAAGAGTCGGGTCGCTCGTAGAACAACTTTATGCCTTCCCTCGGGAATTTTTTGTATCTACGAAATCGTCGCAGTGAGCTGCGCGTGGATCTCTTTTACCTGCAGAGATCTGTTCAGGGTATAGAAGTGGATCCCAGGAGCTCCCCCGGCGAGGAGCTTTCTACAGAGCGCTACAGCGGTTTCAATCCCATACGACTCGATACGCTCGGTGTCATCACCGAGCTCTTGAAGTTCCCGGCGGATCCGTTCCGGGATGGTGGCCCCACACATCGACGTAAATCTCTCAAGCTGCTTCACATCTCGGATCGGCATTATGCCGGGGATAATCGGTGATTGGATTCCCGCACTGCGCGCTGCTTCCACGAAACGAAAGTAGTGGTCTTCAGAGAAGAAAAGCTGGGTGATAATGACTTCCCCCCCGGCCCTCACCTTCTCGCCGAGGTAGCGCTGCTCACTCTCAGGAGAGCTCGCCTCGGGATGCCCCTCCGGGTATCCAGCTACCGCGATATGAAAGCCTCCCCTCTCTCGGATGTGGGCGACGAGATCACGTGCACAAGAAAACCCCTCTTCGTGTGGCGTAAATGAGGTTTCGCCCTTCGGTGGATCGCCTCGAAGGGCAAGCACATACGACACTCCGCTCTCTCGGTAGCCATCCAGAACAGAATCGATCTCCTGTCGGGAGTGCCCGACGCAGGTGAGATGAGCAACCGCGGGCGTTTTTAGGGAGGTGGCGATATATCCGGTGAGCTCCCTCGTGCGATCTCGAGTTCCTCCGCCAGCACCGTAGGTTACCGTCATAAAGGCGGGATCAAGCTCAGCGTACTGCGCCATCAACTCCTTCGTCTTCGGAATCTGTTCGTCTTTCTTCGGGGGGAAAAACTCAAAAGAAAACGAAGGGCGGTCCTCTGAAATAAGGTCACGAAAGCTCACAATCTCGCTCCTGCTCGTATCGAACGTTACTCAATCACTGACATATTCAAGGAGTACCTCGGTCGGGAACTGCGGTGCAAGTGTTTCGAGGAACTCTTTCTGTTCCTCAACTGTTTCTGCGGCCCTGACCTTCTTCAAGAGGGCCTCCAGTCCATTGGGCTTCTGAGTCCAATACCCCCCGAACTCTCGTCCATTCAGGAGAGGATGCTCCGCTCC
This sequence comes from bacterium, assembly GCA_022763385.1. Classification (GTDB taxonomy): domain Bacteria; phylum Bdellovibrionota_C; class UBA2361; order UBA2361; family RFPC01; genus RFPC01. Next base: position 20,267 of record JALEGQ010000021.1, on the reverse strand, counting down.
AACGGCGACGAGCACCATCCGGAGAACTGCTGGAGCAAGTCTCTCGTTCAGATGCTCTTCTGAGAGAGAGAAGAGCAGAGACTCCTCCGAGGCTCCAAGGCCACTGATGGCACCACGCACCCACTGCAAGTCCACGGCACAGTGCTCTTCCAGAGCGGCAAGAAGCTTGGATGAAGCTGAGGTCTGCAACTCGCTGATTTCACCCTCATCCTTTCCGAGCAGGGAGCTCGCAAGCGATGCCGAACCATCTGCCAGACACCAGAGCGCAACACACTCTTCTTGGGTAAGAGCTCCATCAGCACTCTGCAGGAGGACGGTTCGGAGCAGCCCACTCCCCTGTCCCCCACGAATAAGCTCTCCTCGGACCTGCTCCCACTGCGCGATGATCACCTGAGCCGTGCTCGAGGCTTCCGCACCGAGTGGTTGCCATGTGGCAGGAGGAGCATCGCTCACGAGCTGGGGCAGGAACGGCAGCGGTGCTCGAGCGGCTTCATTCTCTCCACCATCTTTCTCCTCCTGAAAAAGCCGGTCAAAGGCCTCCAGCAGACCCACGATCTTTGAATTTCCGACGCTCCTCTTTTTGAGGAGGTTATCAACAGAGATCTTGAGCAGCTCTCGAAAGGTGAGGGCCTCAATAAAGGGAGCTCGCACGAGAGATCTCTCCCAATACTCGCCGACTTTCTTGTGCTTCCACTCCTCAAACCGAGGGCTCTTCCGAAGACGATCGTATCGCTCCACTAACTCACGCTCAGCTTCTACACTGTTGAGAATCCGGATATCTGCTATTTTTATCTCCTCATCATCACCCATGCGTTATCTCTGCTCGAGAAAAGAGCGCTTGCTCCAGATACAGTTCACACTTCTCGTAGACGGCGGTCTTGATGTACTCCGACCACTCGGGATTATCCTTCGCGATCACCTCGTCTTCAACCCGAAATTGTAGGGCATCCGAACGAACCGCCGACTCTATCTCAGTCACGCACTCTGCTGGTGTTCTCGTCCCGTCAAGGAGCGGAATAAGCTTCTGATCGAGGGGGTCTCCCCGAAAGAGCTCGTTCCGCAGGGTGATCGTCCACTCTTCCGAGAGTCGGTGGCGACGAAAGGGAAGTATCTTTGGGCGTTCCTCAAGACGAGAAGCGATGTGCTGATCCTCTGGGTAAACATCGAGCAGATTGCGGTGAAAGAGCGCAAGGAGCTCCTGCACGACCGTTTCCCGCTCCCCACGAGCGAGCTGCTCACTCCCGCCGATATCAGCAAGCAGTTCTGGAAAGGAGCGGGGAGCAGGCCAGCACTGGGAGAGTCGAAAGAGGAGCTGCTTCATGATGGGAGACCGCTGTTCGACCACCTGCTCTGATGGACCATAGAACGGAAGGATCGTGAGATCTTCTCGCGAAGCGCTCGCTTCTTCCTCACACACGAGGGGAGAGGCAAGATAGCCCTTCTCTATCATCTCGGGCCGAAAATCAGGAGAAAGCTCTGCTCCGTCTCTGACAAAAAGGCTCCCTCGAAAGCTTGAGGGGTAGAGCAGATCGTAAAATTGAGCGACCGCTACCTTCTCTTCTCCTCCCTCTTGCTGGAAGAGCTCCTCGACACTTCCCGTGGAATACCGATCTCGATCGCCATCAAAGGCGTGAAGACGCTGTGGATGGGCATCACCGAGATAGGCAAGAGAGACCTCATCGGCCGCACCTACGACCTCACCCAACCACTGAGCGGAGGCGTGCTCTGCGAGAAGCTCATGCAGAAAGAAGGCATCCGAACGGTGAAGGTTGCGCCTCACCTCCTCTTGAAGTTGCATCCCGTATGGACGGTGGGCGTCGACAAGCCGCTCATCCATTCCAGCGAGAAGCGCTCGAGCACGTTCGACCCGCTCTACTGGAGAGCGCTGGCGGTCATCGTGCGACCTCAAGAACCGACAGAGCGAATCACGGACCCCCCACCCGGGAAGGGTATTATGACTCAGATAACACACTCCATTCTCAGCAAGAAGGCGCGATATCTGCCGCAGAAGCGCAGCACGGTCTTCCTCAGCAATCCAGGAATACACCCCATGACAGATAATGTAATCGAAGGGACCTTCCTCGGGTGAAAGCGTGGTGAATGATGATGCGAGAAAGCGGATGTTGAGTTGGGAAGAGGCCTTCTTCTGGAGTTCCTGTGCCGTTCGAATCTGTTGTGCGGAAAGGTCAACTCCCAGGTACTCACCTTCGGGGGATCGCTCGGCAAGGGCCAGCAGATGGACCCCCGTTGCACATCCGATCTCAAGGACTCTCGCACGTGATGGTACTTTCGGAGTGAGTCCACGAAGGGTTGCTATCCACCACAGCCGTTCTGGAGTTCTCTCGGGAGATGGATAGCTCGTAAAGGGGGTGAGATCATACAGCGAGGTCTCGGGTGATTCGCTCATCGTTGCTCCTCAGTCCCTCCATAAGACCACCTTTAGAGCAGAAACGACAGACCGCTTCACGGGAATAAGAGCATGACGAGAATCGCGAGGAGTATTCCGGAGAAGGCAAAAAGTGAGATATACGCGACCCGAATCAACTCCTGCTCCGGGAACAGCCCAAATCGAGTTGGCCTTACCATACGGGGCTCTTGACCTGACGGTACATCTCCGCGAGCAGCACTCTTCCGAGAAGTGACAGCGCCCGAGCAATAGGGAGAGGCCAAAGAGACCTCTTTGGGGTTAAACCTCCACGTGCCACTCGACCAGGGAGACAGCTCATTCTCTGTAATTCCCGACATATCCGACTCCTCGAATCAAAACCTTCTAAAGACAGATCTCCTCAGATCTGAGCTCTGCTTCACGAAAACTCCCTCTTTATCCCCTTTAGTTGAAAAAATAGCGGAAAAGACTCGAAAAAATATGCTGACTTTCATTTTGTGACGATACGAAATCTCCCTATTTTTCAGAATGTACGAGTCGAAAACTCCTCTCATGGCATCTCTTGGACGATATTCCCTAGGCACCCGATGTACACAGCAGGAGATATGTCAATTAGTCAGCTCGAGTCACGGCTCCGAAATGCGCTCTACCTTCCAGGAGAGGTCGTAAAGGAGCGCTATGAGATCGTAGATCTTCTCGGTCGGGGAACCTCCGGGACGGTATACAAAGCTCGTGATCTCATTGCAGGAACCACCATTGCTCTGAAGTTGATCAGCGCAACCGTTAGAAACAGGGAGGCAGCCGCCAAGCGGCTTCACCAAGAGATTCGGATCGCCTACAGCGTAAAGAGTGATTACGTGACAAACCTCTACTCCTGCTTTACCGACAAGAATCACGTTGGACTCGTTCTCGAGTATGTTCAGGGGACTTCTCTCTATGAACTGAACGAAGAGATGCAGATGCTTTCCCTCCAGGAGATCTTTAATATCGGACGGCAGGTTTCTCTCGGACTGCGTGCGATACACGAAGCAGGAATTGTTCACCGCGATCTCAAACTTGAGAATATTCTTCTCGATGAACGAGGAATCGCGAAGATCACTGATTTCGGGGTTTCCATCCTCGAGTCCACGGTCTTCGAAGGACACGACTTGGAAGATGTCGAGTTACTCTATCAAGAATCGTCACGACGACGAGCGACAGAAGAGGGGAAGATCGTTGGAACGGTTCACTACCTCAGTCCAGAATACCTCCGAACCCAACGGTGCGATGCTCGAGCTGATATCTATGCCCTCGGAATTGTACTCTACGAACTCGTGACGATGAAGTACCCGTTCGACTACCGAAACCTTAAAGATCTCATGCGGAGAAAGATGAAAGAGAGTCCCGTGCCTCCACAGGAGCTCAGAGAGGAGTGTCCACAGTGGCTCAACGATCTCATCCTCAAGGCGATGGATAGAGACCCAGAAAAGCGCTATCAGAGCGCAGAGGAGCTCTACGAAGAGTTCGCTACTGCGATGTATCGCTATCCGATAGAGAAAAGCATTGAGTCGATCCGAGTGAGTGCCGGGATTCAAATCTCCTCGCTCTCAGCAGAGACCACCGAGAGATGGTCGATTCCCCGACAGGCGCTCCTTGCCGGATCTGCCCTTCTCGCGTGCTACCTCTTCATCGTAAATTTTGGCTTTTTCGAGATGCTCTACCATCAGCTCTTTCCCAAGGAGCTCCTCACCAGGATGCTTGCTATGATTGGATAACGCTCCCAGAACAACCGAGGGGACAGTACTCTACTCGAAGGATCTCCAGATCCTGTTCGCCCCTGGGGGTCTGAACAGTAACGAGGTCCCCCTCCTTCCTTCGCAATAGCGCTCTGGCGACCGGCGAACGCCAACTGATATGCCCTCGAGCGAGATCTACCTCATCTGTTCCGACAATAGAATACCGTTTCTCTACCTCACACTCGTCGAGCACCGTTACGGTCGCACCGAAGCGAACCTCTTCTCCACTCTGCTCAGCCGGGTCAATGACCTCCGCTCCCTCAATTCGTTTTGTAAGGAATCGAATCCTCTTATCAATCTCACGAAGCCGCTTCTTGCCGTAGATATAGTCCCCGTTTTCGGAGCGGTCCCCGTTTCCAGCGGCCCACGATACGATCTCGGTAATCTTGGGACGCTCCTCACTCCACAACTTCTGAAGCTCCTGTTGAAGCGCTTGATACCCACTTGGAGTGATATAGTTCTTCTCTTCCATCGTAAAATCGTCTCTTTGCCGACAAACAGGGCACATAAAGGGTGCTTCAACTCCATAACAGAGCGTACCCTATTCCTCTCGAGGAGAATATAACGGGAATGGAAGATTCTGATTCGGATAGCAAAGGTGAACTGGACGATATCCGTCACTTCGCGGAGGAGGCCAAAGAGCGCCGAGCGCTCTCCGTGATCATGCGGAATCGTGAGCAGTTTTTTGACTCATCCGAAGAGGGTGAAGGTCACGAATCTTCGTCCTGCAAAAACTCGACAGCAGAAAATCCTCTCGTTGAAAAGCGTCGTGAGCTCTTCTCTCTCTACCCAGAGCTCCAGATCGTAACCGTAGAACCGTGGGGAGCGGTTCTTCACGCCCCTGATGTCCCGAAGGTGCCTCAACCTCCCACCGGATACGGCTATAAGGGGGGAGCTGCAAGGCGAGCACTCGAATGTTGCTTGAAGCGAGCAGCTCCGCCACGAGAAGCTCGAGACCTTGACCTCGTTCGAGTCACTCACACCGTTGACTCGGTGGATGAGAAGATCGCAAAAAAGTTCATGCCAGAAGATGAGAAGTTCGGCGCTGGCATTGAGAAGATCCGAGATTTTGAGAGTTATCTCTCCTCACGCGACCTCACTGTAAACGAGGTACTCTATATCGGATCTCGGGTCATCTGCTCGTACAGGGCGCTGGAAGATACGGTACGAAAACGGCTCCAACCCACCGAGTGTTGTCAGACTCAGAGTGCACGGGCACAGAATCTGATCACGGCAAAGATACTCCGCCTTGCTGCAGAGTATCAGAACTGGGGAGAGAAGAAGTGTTCATGGACCCTCCCCACCGTCAGCGAGCGACTTTCTCTCTTTCATTTTCTCGTACATCTCGAACGTGCATTAGAGATCTCTCCTCGGGTTGCCGACGGTTATATCCGCCTTGTTTCTGAAGCGGACCTCCTTCCCGAAGAACTCGGTGAAATCGCGACTTCCCGCGCGAAAGCATCTCCTCTCTTCTCTCGAACTCTCAACTCCCTCCGTCAGCTCTCTCGCAAGAAGTATGAAAACTTCCCCCATATTCAAGAGCAGATACAACAGCAGTCTCTTCCCAAAAACCGCAAAAAACTCCTGCTGTAACGCATTCACCAGATTTTTATCGGCAAATTGTTCCTCTCTAGGAATGAGAATTCAGAGAGTTAGGCTGGCACAGAATCTGATCCTATTCCTCATGTGCTCGGATGCACACCAGGAGATAATCCGCATCGCCGTTCATTCTCCTTTCCCAAAGTTTTTCCCCAAGAGGGCAAGACTTTCTTCTCGCCAAGAAGGCAGAAAACCGTACAGACATTATTGAGAGAGCCTTCCCTTCTTGAGGAGAACGAACATATGGCACGAGTACCTTCGGCACTATCACCAGCCCGAGCATCAGAACAATCTGCACTCCACACTATTCGTCAGATGACGAAGGACATTCCTGGCCTTCAAAGATCCCCGTCGCCGGTTGAAGCAATCGGAGCTCCACGAGACGCTGCGGTGGTCAATATCGGCAATGGAGCTCATCGAGGAAGAGAACTCGAGGTCTACGGCAAGGGTGGAGCGATCCCATCGGCCCCAGTTGAGAAACCCGAATCGCCACCACTTTTTCGTCCTGGAGGCCAGATCACCGGCAAGTATGACGACACCTCACTTCACACCTCCTCTGGAAAGGAGGGCAGCTACTTTGCTCTCCCGGGGGGAAAACTCGGATTTGAACTCGACGGATTTCACGGCATCATTACCGGCAATGATGCCGTCGCCTTTAACCGAGAAACTGGAGAATCCTTTTCGCTCACGGTGAAGTACGGAAATGGCTCCTTTTCGATGGGAGAGATGAAGGAGTTAAAGGAGACCCCGTTCAATCCAGGAAAGGCCCAGCCACTCTTCACCGAAGGGACCCAGAAGGATATCAAGATCGAGCGAACAAATGAATCCGAGTTCGCCGTTTCGCTACTTCATCCAACTACCGGAGAACCACTTGAAGGTCGAGGATACCTCAACCCTGACGGATCATTCTCCCTCCAATTCTCCAACGGCGCACGACTGAGTGGCAACTACGCCTTCGGAGAGGACGGTGAGCTCCTGATCTTTGGGGAAGACTGAGGTCGACTCGAGAACGTTGCAATAGCCTGTACCAATAACTATTCCTCTATGGTAACTATTCAGCATGTGTCGAACCGTTTCCAGTGGCTCGGTCGATGAATGTTGAGAGAAGGCCTCCTCAGGGGGCTCTTTGGGGGTGAAGACAAGTAACCATTCAGAAAAACGCCATCCCCGATCAGGGGATGGCAAGAAAGGATATCTTCTTTTCTCGACCAAAATACCCCGAAATAGCGTAATTATCGCCTCTTACGCTACATTCGCTGAGTGGTTACCCTCTATGTACCGTGTTATAAAATTCCCTCTCGAATGGTGCTGTGCGGCAGTTCTTCTTGTTCTTCTCTCTCCTCTCTTTCTGATAATGATTCCCGTAAGCTATCTTGCCAGTGGAGGGGTCTTCTTCTGTCAGGCGAGAGTGAAAAAGGGAAATATGACTTTTACTCTTTTCAAGTTTCAAACGATGAAACCAAAACAGGGAGAACAGAGTGACACAGAAAGAGTCACCCCCCTCGGCACCTTCTTAAGGCGAACCTCACTCGATGAATTACCGCAGCTCCTCAATGTCATTCGTGGGGACATGGGCCTCATCGGGCCTCGACCACTTCTCCCTGAGTATCAGACTCGATATTCACCGTATCAGATTCGAAGGCATGAGGTTCGTCCCGGAATTACCGGATGGGCTCAGGTACATGGGCGCAATAATACCACCTGGGAAGAGCGACTTGCTTATGACGTATGGTATGTTGATCACTACGATATGTGGGTGGATTTGCGAATCATCTTTAAAACTATACGCCTCCTTCTCCTTTCCGGGGATCGAGAGGAACAGGGCGATATCTCTATAGAGAGCTTTCGGGGGGAGAGAGAGAACAATGGAGAGTGAAGAAGCCGAAAAGGAGCTGTATATCTGCGGTGCTGGAGGGTTTGGACGAGAGGTTTTTTGGCATATCCAGGCAATAAGGAGCGCTCGTGCTCACTCTCCCTGGGTAGTCAAAGGTTTTTTTGATGACAGCTATCCAACGGAAAACTCCCTTATGGGACTTCCTGTTCTTGGAAAGATCACTCCTGCCGATATTGGGGAGAAAAGAAGGTATCTCTGCGTCGCTATCGGAGACTCGAAGGTAAAGAAGGAGGTGGTCGAAAGACTCTCCGCTCACAACTATTGCTTTCCTTCATTGATACACCCATCTATTACTGGGTCAGATGAGTTTGAAAAAAGGTCTGGTGTTTTCATACTCCAAGGCGCTGTGCTTACAGCAGATGTGTTCTTAGACGACTTTGTAACAGTTCATGCCAATTGCTTCATTGGGCATGAGAGTAAAATTGAGAAGTATTCTTCTCTCATGCCTTCGGTTACCGTTTGCGGAGAAGCGCGGCTTCACAGAGAAGTGTTTGTTGGTGCCGGAGCAACCATCATCAACCGTGTCTCCATAGGCGAAGGAAGTAGGGTCGGAGCTGGGAGCGTCGTGGTGAACGACATTCCATCGGAAACAACGGTTATGGGAGTTCCCGCGAGAGAGAAACAGGAGACAAGGATCTCATAAGACAGATGAGTAACTACAGAATATACCTCTCGCCACCCTCCACTTCTCGAGAAGAGGAGATCGCTCTTTGTCGAGCCCTGAAGAGCAACTGGATTACATCTGTGGGAGAGGAACTTGATAGCTTCGAAGAAGAGCTCTCTCTCCAGATGGGAGGAAAGCCCGTACTGTGCACTTCATCCGGCACAGCAGCCATTCACCTCGCGCTTCTTCTTGCTGAGGTCAAAGCTGGAGAGGAGGTGATCTGCTCCTCACTCACCTTCATCGGAAGCGCGAATCCCATCCTGTACTGCGGGGCCAAGCCGGTATTTATTGATTCTGAACCAAAGACCTGGAATATCGACCCCTCTTTAGTAGAGAAGGTTGTGAAGGAACGGTCGAACACTAGCTCTCCCATCAAAGCAATCATAGCTGTTGACCTCTATGGAAATCCGTGCGACTACGACGCGATACGGCGAGTATCCCAACAATACAACATCGCTCTAATTGAAGATGCGGCAGAGGCCCTTGGGAGTACTTACCGAGGAGAACCCCTCGGTGCAGTTGGGGACCTTGGAATTCTTTCCTTCAACGGCAACAAGATTATCACGACCTCAGCTGGGGGGGCCCTCGTACTTCAGAACAAAGAACAGAAGGAAAGAGCAAAGTACTTGAGCACTCAGGCGCGAAATCCAGCAGCGTACTATCACCATACAGAGAGAGGATATAATTATCGCATGAGTAATATCCTCGCTGCACTTGGACGCGCACAGCTCAGGAACATCCAAGCAAGGGTAGAAAAACGGCGTAAGAACTATCAACGGTATCAGGAGAATCTTTCAGAGATATCAGACATACAGTTTCCAACTGAACTGGAAGAAGCCAGCTCCAACCGTTGGCTGACCACTTTCTTTCTCAAAAGGACGGAGAACTCAGTATCATCGCTCCCGACAAAAATCATCGAAGAACTCTCTCAGGAAAGGATTGAAGCTCGCCATATTTGGAAACCGATGCACCTGCAGCCCCTCTTTTCCACTGCTCGAATGTACGGAGGACCGATATCAGAGGAGATCTTCGAACACGGCATCTGTCTCCCATCCGGGCATGAGCTAAAGGATGGAGAAATTGATGAAATATGCTCCATCATACGAAGCACTATTCAGAGGTACCGCTCTTCATAATCCGTTATGTACTCGGTCATGAGCTCATTATTCCAGTTCGAGAGGGCTCGAACCGCATCTCTTACCTGCTCATCGGAAAGATCTTCCAACCTTTCATCTAAACTCACGACCACCTTCAGATATCGAGCATCTCCTTTTGGAGAACGTACTTTACTCACATTCTTCAGAGAAGTTTTCATAGCGGTCTCTGACGAGGCGTTCAAGTCCTCAGTCATCTGTTCTCCCTCTCGAAGGCCCGTAAAGATCGTAGGAACGTCAGGTCTGCCCAATTCTCGCTTCAATCTTTCCGCGAGGTCAAAGATTCGCACTTTCTTCCCCAGTTCTAAGGTAAAGACATCCCCTTGGCCACCAAGGGTCGACGCCGCAAGAACAAGTATCACCGCTTCCTGAACTGACATAAAGTAACGCTCGACCTTTGGATCTGTTACGGTTACTGGGCCACCAGCAAGGATCTGTCGCTTAAAGAGTGGAATAACACTACCAGAGCTATTAATAACGTTCCCAAAGCGGACCGCTGCAGTATCAAGCTTATCTGAATAGCCCTGAATGAGGCGCTCTGCCACTCTTTTGGTACCACCCATAACCCCATGGGGGTTCACCGCCTTATCAGATGAAATCAGGATAAAGCTCTTACACGAGAACTTCTCCGAGAGCTGAAGCAGGCGAAGAGTCCCCGAAACATTTGTGCGAAAGGCTTCGTAGGGATTCTGTTCACTGAGCGGAACGTGCTTGTAGGCCGCGGCGTGAAAAACGAGCTCTGGCCGATAGTGGTCAAAAATAGACTCCAAACGGTGCCTGTCTCGAATATTGGCGAGGACGAAGTTGCACGGAATCTCACTCTTGAGGAGGTGAAATGAACGCTCAAGCTCAAAGAGGTTGAGTTCGCTGGCATCAAGGAAGATGAGGCGTCTCGGGGCCAGCGCTAAAAGCTGGCGGGAGATCTCTGAACCGATAGACCCCCCAGCGCCAGTTACGAGAATCACCTTGCCCGCTATCCAATGAGCCACACTCGGGTCCGGGGTGAGAGCCGTCTCACGCTCAAGGATATGTTCCTCCTGGATGATTCGTGATTCCTCAGCGAGTTCATCGATGAGCAGGTCGTCGAAGGCCCTTTGCTTCTTAAAACGCACCCCACAAAGTTTACAGGTCTCTGCGAGCTTTCGAAGGGTAACATCTGGAAGGTGTGGAATCGCAAGAATGACCGTTGAAACCGTCGAATATGAAGATATGACCTTTGAAAGTCCCGCCAGTTCTCCCTTAATCGGCACACCGAGAACGTTCTTTCCGTGCAACCGCTTGTCATCATCAAGAATACAGAGAACTTCGTAGGAAGAGGCGGGATGAGCACGCAATGTCTTCACGAGCAGGTGCGCGGAATCCCCTCCACCGAGAACGATCGCGCCCTCTCTTTTTCCAGCAGTGATGCTAGACTTCCGTTCAAAATGGGCGCGAAAGGCAAGTCGAAGGGCTGCAAACAAACAGAGCGATACCGCGAGATCGATGAGAATAACGGAGCGAGGGTACCGTTCGATCCGAACGAGGAGAATAAACGCGGCAAGTACGACATTCGAACTCACCAAGGCGAGAAACATCTGTCGTGCTTGCAACAGTGAAAAGTACTTCCACGATCCCCGATCGAGGCCGAAGGCACGAAAAAGCCCAATCCGAGCAACGATAAGGACGGCGAGCGGGACGTGCAGTCGTTGATACGAGGTGAGCGCGACAAGATCAAAGTCAAATCGAAGGAGAAGAGAGAGAAGGTACGAAGAACACGTTACCGTAAACGTCCAGAGAACACTGAGCAGAAAAACCGGCGAATAAAAAAGCATCCCTCCAGCGTACCTTCCTCACCCGAAAAGGGCTATACCGTCTTACCGCCAAGGCCACTCAGGCCTCAGCAATTCAGACGTCAGCAATTCGGACACCCGCCGCTCGGACCGGTGCCGGTACATCCCCCACCGTTGTTACTGCCTTTCGCCGCCGTTCCCGAGGCGCTCGTACTCTCAGTGGCTGCGCCCTCTCCTTTCTTCACGCCCTCTCCTTTCTTGACGCCCTCTCCTTTCTTCACGGCTGACGCCCCTCCCGAAGAACTCGAGCTGGAAGAACCGTTGGACTTATAATCCGTCTCATAGAATCCAGAGCCCTTAAAGTGAATCGCTGTCGGAGCTATTTTTCGGTGAACGGACTGCCCGGTGGTAGGACACTTCGTAAGCGGCTCTTCTGAGTGCTTTTGAATCGTCTCAAAGGTGGTTCCATCTTCTCTTTCGTAGAGGTAAATCGGCATTCTCTTCGCTGCTCCTGACAATATTCAGAGTCCTTTCTTGTAATCACGAAGAGGTCATTTTTCAACAGCTTCACCTGAAATAGGACAGGTGTTCTCTCAGAGGTCGATAACCTCTCGGCGATCGAGGCAACAGAGGAGCACGCCAACCTCCTTCAAAGCCGGAAAAACTCTTTTAATTCCAGCACTATAGAGTGCAAGCTGCGGAAAGAAACGCTCTCTCACCTCCTCTCGCGAGAGACGAGTATAACCCGTCTTAAAGTCAACCACCTCGGCCCTCTCTCCCCCTCCATTCGGCGAGGTGTATACCACGACCCGATCCACAATCCCATGTACCAGACTCTTACTCTCTTCCTCATAAAATGAGAAAGGGAGCTCCCGAAAAAGGCGCGGAGCCTCGGCACCGTATCGCGAAAGAGAGAAGAGTGGAGCGATCTCAGGACTCTGAAGCTGCTCAAGAAGGGTATGCCAGATCTGCTCTCCCTCCGGATACGGCACCCCGAATCGGGAACAGAGTCGTGGCAGTCCTTCAAAAGTCCCATCAGACACTATCTGCTCTTGCCACGATATCTTCTCACAGAGCGCGTGGAGGAACTTTCCTCGCTTGGAGGGGTCTCTCGAGAGAAGCTCCTGTTGTCTCTCTGAGCGATCTCTTGCCGCATACTCCTGAGAGGGAGTCCGCGTTGCGAGAAATCGAAGTCTCTGCTGCGGCAGTACCGGGAAAGAGATCTCACCACGCTCCCCCTCGGAAGACTCGTCCGCTGGCGCTCCCGAAGTACCGCCTTCGTACCAGCTCTCCTCTCCAAAGGTGTTTACCGGGAGATCTTGACACCGCAGGGCGTTCATCACCACCGACTCGGCGGTGAGAACCTTGGTACTGCGCTCCTCACTCACCGAAAGATAGAGGGCGGACTTCGCCCTCGTTAACGCTACGTAGAGTAACGAAAACTCCTCTTTTACCTGAGCAGCAACCGCTCCCTGATAAAGCGTCTCAAGCACCGGAAGCGCCGAACGAGTCGATTTATCAGCAAAAAGCAACACCCGTGAACAGAACTCATCACCGGAGAGGGGCGTTCTCAAGATATCGCGTTCTTGTAGCTTCTGCAGAGAATAACTCAACTGCGGGAGAAATACCGCGTCAAATTCGAGTCCCTTCGATCGATGAATCGTCATGACTCGTACCACCCCCCGGGTTCCGAGCTCGACACGACTTGTCCTCACGTGCTGTACAAAGTCTCCGATGCTCACCAGAGCTCCTCCGCTCATCTCAGCATCACGGTGCTGAGCCATCTGAAGAAGCTGTTCCGCTCGAACTTCATCATTCTGATCCGAGATATCCGAAAACAGACTCACGGCTCTTCGAAGGAACCGAGCAAGGTGTCCGCTCTCTATCTCTCGACGAAAACGAGAGAGCGCCTGAGCCGTACCTGATCGAGCAGTGGGCAGCCAGGCAGCGAGAGGAGTGGCACGAACGAGGTACTCACTTCGCGAGTCCCCGGGCGAAGCGATCAGGTGCAGGAGGTGGAGAACCGCAACAACCACCTGAGAGTCCGTCAGGAGACTCCCCCCTTCCGCACTGACTCGGAGCCCCTTCGCCTCACACGCCCGTACATAGGGAAGAAGTTCATCGTTTGTCCGCAGGAGAATAGCAACTTCTAACTGAGAGTTCTTCCGAAAAAGAGCGGCAATCTTCTCTGCCACCGCATAAGGAGTATCAGATTCCTCTTCAAGATCTGCCTCAACAACAGCCGATATCTCAACATATCCAGGAATCTCTCGTGCCGTTTGGTGCTCAGGGAAATTCTCTTGCCACCGCTCCGCGACTTCCCGAAAGCCGATCTCTTCCACCGCCTCTGGAAGCACGGTGAAGATTCGGTTCACGAATTCAATAACGGTGGGGCTGGATCGATAGCTCTTTCCAAGAGTCTCCTGCTTCACAGAGGGATAGCTCTCCACTACTCCACGAAAGAGTTCGGGAAGTGCGCCTCGCCAGCCGTAGATGCTCTGTTTCGGGTCTCCGACGATAAAGAGAGAGCGATCTTGCTCCGAAGATTGGATGATCTCGTCCGTAAGCATTCGGAGAATCCGCCACTCCGTGACGGTCGTATCTTGAAATTCATCAAGCAGCACGTGGTCAATCGAACGATCCATCCGGTAGGCAAGTTCAGAGGAAGCTACGGCGTGTAAGCCAGCAGCAAGAGCTCTTTTCACCTCTGTGAACCCATAGCGACGATACACCTTTCCAAGGGCGGCACATTGCTCTCCGTAGAAGGAGAGAAAGCCTCGAACGATCGCAGTCCTCCGGAGGAGATCGGTGGCGAGTGAAACCCGGGCAAGGGTGAGAGCATCGCCATAACACTCACACCACTCCGCCGAGATCTCTCGGCCGTAGAAGGTCGGTGACTGACGAAGCAAGGACGAGGCGATCCCCCTTCCCGCAAAGGCCTTCCACTCCTGCTGCTCCACCAAAAGCGCCCCCTCCTCACGGGCCTTTTTCCACCTCTTGTCGGGCTCGCCCTTCTTCGTTAGTGGGAGAGGAAGCTCTTGCATACGCTCAAGCACATCCTCTCGAGACACCGTGGAAGAGAGCTCCTCTGGCACAATCCCGAGATCCGCAAGGTTCCAGATCCAATCTTCGGCCTCTCCCTCCATAGCGACCTGCTGCAAGCGTCGCACCTTTCCGAAAAGCCTTTGGAAGACGGACTGAGAACTCTCTGGGGAGGTGATAAGGGATAAGAGCTCTCTCTTCTCGGAACCAGAGTGCGCCTGAAGCACCGTGTGCAGAGCCTCAGATTCGAGCTGCTCCGCCTCAACGAGAGAAGGGATCTGCCAATCACTGGCAAGTCCCAGTTCCTCAGAGAAAAGCCGTGCGAATCTCTGGATAAAGCTATCAAGAGTTCCTATCGGTAACGATGACGGAGCAAAGAGCATCCGCCGGAGGAGATCCTCCGCCACGAGAGGAGTAAACGAGTCAGTCCCAATCTCCCTCGCAACCTCAGCTGCCACGGCACTGTCCTCGCAACAGCACAACAGAAGCTCGAGAATTCGCTCGAGGATCTCTTGAGCAGCCTTCCGACTAAATGTGGCTGCGAGCACCTTATCAGGGGCAGCTCCCTGTGCAAGAAGAGAGATATAGCGACGGACCAGTTGATAGGTCTTTCCAGATCCAGCACTCGCTTGCAACACGAGGTGAGAAACGAAGGGACTCATCCGTTGAACTCCTCCATGCCGATCTCCGATAGGGAGCTCTCCCGGTCAAAATGAGCAAGAAGCTCAGAAAATTCATCGTAGGATAAAGACGATGAGGATGTTGGTGGCCAGAAATTTCCAAGCTGTATCTGCTGAGCACACCACTGCGCCAGAGAAAGGGCAGAAGAAAACTCTTCTTCTCCCCACTCAGCAACAGAGAACGCCGTTGCCTCAAGGAGAGGTGGTGCCTGTACATACCCCACAGATATCTCTCCCACAAAGCCCATCTCCTGCAGGGCATACCGATACAGCGGAAGCTGAAGATCACTCCAACCATTATGCGAACCGTCTGGTGCAGCATGAGCCTTCTCAGGCGAGACAACTCGTGCAGAGGTCTTGTAATCGAGCGCCATCCACCGCTGCTCACCACGGTGGTAATCGACTCGGTCAATTCTCCCGGAAAGCGCAATACGCTCTCCTTCAGCAGAGAGGAATACGACATCACTCTTGATCGGCAGCTCTCCATGGGCGATCTCCCACCCCTCTCGACGCCACTCAGCCTCCACATCGGCAAACCGCTCCAACCTCTCCTCGAGATTGCGAAGTTGAACTTCCACAGCGGGTTTTGTCTCACCTCCGATATCTTGGTTTTGGAGCCTGGCAAGCCGCTTCAGGAGGAACGCAGCGATCTCTTCACTCCTCACACTGTGTCGAATTTTCTCCGGTGCCTGGGCAAGACCAGCTACCACTTCATGAAAAAGACTTCCAAAGAACGATGGTGAGAGCTCCTCAGACGAAACGTCATCAGCCCTCTTCTTCAGGATATGACGCAAATAGTATCGAAAAGGGCATCGGAGATAATCCTTAAAAGAGGTCACCGAAAGAGTCAGTGGGGAGCGTGGAGGCTCGATCTCTGCCATCTCCACCCCAAATCTCCACGAGTTCCCTCTCCCGAATGATGAGGGGAAGAGCTTCATCCGTGAACGATATGGCACTGTGTGAAAGCATTTCTTGGTATTTTCGAGAAAAAGCTCTCTTGCTCCCCCAAGAAGCAACCGGCTCGGAGAGAGGAAGTCCCCACCCATTCCACTCTTCGGAAAGACGATCTGACACTGCTCTCGAGACGACACGGCGTGGAGGACATAGAGGTAGTCTCGTGCGAACCGCTTCTCTTCGTCCTCAAGCGCAAGTAATGTTCGAAGACGACCAGGAAGTAGCCGATCCTCCCGCACAGAACCGGGGATACTCCCATCATGAAAGCCGAGGATAAAGAGGTGCGGAGCGTCATCGAAGAGCGTCTCTAGCCAACCGAGAACCTCCACCCCTACCGGAGCCTCTCCTGTCTTGACCTGCCCACGGCTGAGGTCTTCTCCGAAGCTTTCCTCCCGACCTTCACCGGCGCCAACCCGCTCCGCAGCTTCTGCTAAGAGGCGGAAGAATGGAGTCCCTGTAAGGTGAAATGAGGCTCTCTCTCGCGTACTCTCAAACTGCCGAAGGAGATCCTCTACTGACTCAATCACCACCTCATGCTCCTGCTTCGAGAGAGCAGGAGGTGTTGTTTCCCCCTGTGGCGAAAAAAGCAGGAATAGCTGCTTCGCGAGATCGGAAAGAGAGAGCGTTTTCTGAAAGTCGCGAAAAAGCGTCCGAAAAGAGCTGATTCTCTCCTCTTGATCATCTGGAAAGGAAGGAAGTTGCGAAGGGTCGGCGGAAAAGATCTGAAAAAAACACCGCTCTTCCCCATACTGCCGCATCCGAGGAAAGAGCCCCTCTGGCCAGTGCGCACGGAGAGATCTTGCGGACCACGTCGTCTCGAGTAGGGCGATGAAGGTATCAAAGGTTCCTCGCTCGAGGAAAAGCGCCATATGACGGCACCAAAAGGCAAAGAGTCGATAGAGCTCCCCAACTTCGCCGTACGAATGGTACGAGATGCCAGCAGCAGAAAAAGATTGAACGAGAACCTCTTCCGTCGTCTCATCACCAAGAGCAACGGAAAACTCCTGAAGGGATCGGTTTTGATGAGAGACGGACTCCGACAGTGATTTCACCACGAAGGTCGACTCACTCTCGAGATCCGCAGCGACCGTGAGATGAACCGAATCAACTCCCCGTTCTCGATGAAGAGCTCGCCAATACTCAGGAACAAGAACTCCGAACGAATCCACCCCAGCGTGGTGTGACTCCGGAAACGGAAGAAGGATATCAAGCTCAAGCTCTGTTCGCTCGAGGAATTGACACTGAATTCCCCCGAGATCCACGGCGCCAATGAGCACAACTCTCTTTCCATCATCTCGCCAGCCGTCCGAAGCAAGCAGCCCTTCCCGGTGAAGCGAGCGATCTGCAAGTTGATTCGTCTCCAGCTTCTCCCGATACCGTTCTTCTAAGTGAGCCAGAAGATCCCACCGCACGTCTTCCAAGAGATCCAATTCCTGCCGAATTCTCTCTTGGGCATTACGAAAGGTATATCCCGCACGGCCAAGCAGGTTCCAGAGTTGGGTCAGCTCTACGGCCTTGCTCGCAACGTCACTCTCCGAAAGAGACTCGAGTGACGAAAGATCACGACTTTCGCTGAGCACCTCTCTCCACATTCCCTGCTGTTCTTGGAGCGAGAGAACTTGGCTAGACGAGCCAGCAAGAAATTCGGGAAGGGAGCCAACACCGACACAGTGTGGCGGAACTACTGCCATCCCTGTTTCCTCAGCGCGGAGCACCAAGAGCTCTAAAAATCGGCGTGCTGCCCGTTGTCCCGGCAGAACACAGACAATATCAGAGAACCAGAATGGATGGGGATTCGACGGAGACGCTCCGTGAGCAACCAGCCAGTCTACCGCTCTCGGAAGAAGAGGCGCATCCCATCCAAGAAAGTGTCGGGTAATTTGATGGGGTCGATTCGCAGAGAGAGCCATATTGCACACTCGCCGCCGGGCTTATCCCTTCCACTTGATATTACACCCGATGCTTGGCTTCTGATCGGGGGAAACGGGAGCCCCTGCCAGAAGGTTCTCAAGCGCGGCTCGAAGATCCCTTCCAGTAACCGGAATATCGTTCCCGGGTCGGCTTTCGTCGAGCTGCCCACGGTAGACGAGGGTGTGCTGCTCATCAAAGAGAAAAAAGTCCGGCGTACAGGTTGCCTGATAACTTCGGGCGACCTCTTGCGATTCATCGTACAGATACGGGAAGGGAAATTGCTGAGACTCGGCAAGTTCTTTCATCTTCTCCGGGGAATCATCGGGATAGGCCACCGCGTCGTTCGAGCTGATAGCCACGATCTGTACTCCTCGTTCACCGTATTCACGACCGATTCGGAGTAACTCTTCCTGTACGTGATGCACAAAGGGGCAGTGATTACAGATAAAGAGAACGAGCAGGGGGCTCCCCGTGAGGTCCTCGCGGGAACAGAGCTCTCCAGAAACCACGTCCGGAAGAGCGAAATCGGGGGCGGGGCTACCCAGCGGCGCCATCTGAGAGGGAGTCATAACCATAAGGAAACACCATACTGAAGGCAACTGAAGTTGCCGGAAGTCTCCCAGAGGGACAACATATACTGCCCGCAAAAACAGGCGAAAGCGACCAGCTTTCGACAATTAATCCGGCAACTTAGTTAGCGGGCAGTATACACCTCTTCCCGAAAAAACTTCAAGCACACCTCTGAGCGGCATCTCTTGCTTCTCACCCTCGAGATATTTATCCTCTGCTTCACTGTAATGATATGCTGTTCGATTTTGAGCCATATCAGAGGAAGAGAGATTGTCCAGGAGGTGCTGGCAGAGGCAGCCACTGACGGACTCGAACTCGCCACTGATCAAACGATGTTTGCAGTAGATGTGTCGCGATTGGCAAAACTCTCTCTACTATTGAGAACTATGAGCACTACATCAGACGAGCCGAAAATCCGTATTCTTCTCGCCCAGGAGGATCCCCTCTGTAGACGCTCACTCGAAGAAGATATTCCACGTTGGGGCTTTGAGTTAAAGAGCACCTCCGATGGCGATGTGGTCATTCGGCACTTTGCAGAGCAACGGTATGATCTCCTCTTAATCGATATAGATCTCCCAATCATTGGCGGGCTTGAACTCACCAAAGAGATCCGAGCCTACGAAGATGAAAACGGCTTCAAGCCGCATCCTATCGTCGCGCTCAGTCGAGATGTGAATGCAGAGCTCCTTGCTGAGTGTGAAGAAGCTCGGGTCACTGAAGTGCTTTCAAAACCGTACAGCCCTCATGAGCTTCGGCGGTGTATATGCTTCCTCCTCGGCCGTCCCCACAAGTGAGCGTCCAGCTTTTTGCTGACGCTTTTCGCACCACTAGAGTTTCTTATGCAAGGGCGTCGTCGAGCAGTGAGAAGTCTATCTTCTGATTGCGGTAGCGCGTGAGCAGGTGCAGCCTTTCGAGGTAGGATTCAATCTCTGCCAGTGAGAGTGCGACTCGCTTTTCAAGATACTGGAGCTTTCGCTGTGGGAAACGGTATCCCCGCTGTGCGGCGAGGGCATTTACCACGGGGAGAAGGTCTTCTCGGCCGGGATGATCGATGCAGAATTCGACTCCAGCTCGAAAGCGAGTTCGAAGGTGCTCATCAAACGAATACGCTTCAAGAGATGGACGGGTACGAAAGAAAAGGAGGGCGCTCTGTGTGGCGCGGAGCTCTTCGATGATTCGAACAAGGGCACCAGAATTCCCCGTTGGAAACCCATCCAAAAAAACATCTGCTTCATCAATGAGGAGGAGACACGGAGTCCGAAGACACTCCGTGAATTCTTCTGTTTCGAGCCAATTTCGAAAACAGCCTCCATCGAAGCGACGAACAAGATATCCCGAAAATCGTTGCTGAAGTTCGTCGAAAAGAAAGTACGAGGTGTGAGTTTTTCCACTGCGTTTCTCGCCAACCACCGAAACCACGGGATACCTCGGTGACGCGAGAAACTCAAAGAGCGTCTCGAGCAAACCCTTAACCCCTGAGTGAAGAACAAATTTCTTTGGGTCGTAGCGGAGCTTTGGACGAATAGAGAGGCCGATCTGCTGTGAATCACCCCGAGGCACGCCTTCCCCCGACGCCATCACTGATGATACCGATCTCTTCGGGTCGTTCGTCATTGCAAGCGACTCAACATCCAACAAAACCGAACTCTTCCTCTTCTTCTCGGTGGCTAACGATGTGGGCGCCGAGGTGTCGAAATTTCTCTTCAAGACACTCATAACCTCTGCGGAGGTGTTGACACTCCTCTATCACCGTTCGACCTCCGGCAGAAAGCCCTGCGACCACGAGGGCAGCTCCCGCTCGAATATCCCGTGCTTCAACCGCCGCCCCATAAAGCTGTGGAACTCCGTTCACCACGGCATGCTGCCCTG
>JALEGQ010000020.1 GCA_022763385.1 bacterium | reverse complement strand
GTGGCTTGGAGAGCAGATCACTGAGAAGGGGATAGGGAACGGAATCAGCATTATCATTGTTGCGGGGATCGTGGCTCAGATGCCGCAGGTGCTCGCCGGTACGATCGCGCTTGCTGGTACCGGAGAGATTGAACCGCTTTCGGTGCTTCTGCTCCTTGTCTTCTGTGTCGCTACCATTGCTGCGATCGTGTATGTGGAGCGTTCTCACCGGAAGATCCCGATACAGTATCCGCGGCGTATGGTGGGGAATCAGATGACACAGGGGCAGACGCAGTACATGCCCTTGAAGGTGAATATGGCTGGAGTGATTCCTCCAATTTTTGCTTCTGCATTTCTGGTGGTTCCAAGTACGGTTGGTTCGGTGAGCAATTCGGAGATTCTCCAGGATCTCGTTGCCTTTCTTACTCCGGGTACCTGGTCGTATACGCTCGTCTTCACCGTGCTGATTATGGTGTTCACCTTCTTTTACGTTCCCATCATCTTTAATCCAGAAGAGGTGGCAGAGAACTTAAAAAAGAACGGGGGATTTATCCCGACGGTTCGACCGGGAAAGGCGACGGAAGACTTTTTGTTTCGAGTGCTGAATCGTCTTACGTTCTGGGGTGCGATTTACATCACTCTCGTGTGTATCGTTCCGCAGCTGGTGTATTTTTCATTTGGTGTAGAGAGCTTCGCCTATGTTTTTGGTGGGACCGCGGTGCTGATCGTTGTAGCGGTGACACTTGATACCGCCTCTCAGATCGAGTCGTTCGTGGTCTCGCGGAATTATGAAGCTTTTATGAGCCGCAGCACGAAGAAGCGGGGTGGTGTTGGTTCAATGGGTCACTCGCGAGCTCGCTTGTTGAGGCGATAGGAGAGCTTGTTCAGAGAGTTGGAAGAGCTGGATAGCACGTGGTGAAGAGAAGCTCTGCCGGAGGGGCAGAGAGAGGAGTGAGGGTATGAAGCGCGTCGTATTGCTAGGACCTCCGGGGGCAGGGAAAGGTACTCAGAGTATTGTGATCTGCGGGTCGCTGGGGATACCCCAGATTGCGACCGGTGACATTCTCAGGGCAGCGGTTCAGGGAAAGACGGAGCTGGGTCTTCAGGCCAAGAGCTTTATGGACAATGGCCAGCTTGTTCCTGATGAGCTCGTCATCGGACTGATGCGGGTTCGGCTACTCGAGCTCCAAGAGAAGGGGGAAGATGGCTTTCTCCTTGATGGTTTCCCTCGGACCCTGGCTCAGGCTGAGGCCCTTGATGGCTTACTCCAAGAGCTTCGTATGCCGTTGACCCATGTGGTGGACCTCAAAGTTGACGAATCCGTGCTTTTGGAGCGCATTCGTCAGCGGAGTCTTCAGGGGTCTGGTCGTTCAGATGACTCCGCCGAGGTGGCAACCGAGCGGTTGAAAGTGTACTGGGCGGATACGGCCCCGGTGAGTGGCTACTATCGAAGCCAGGGAAACTACCATGAAGTCGACGGCCTTGGCTCGGTGGAAGAGGTCAGTGAGCGGATATTGAAGTGCCTTGGGCACGTTTTTTGACGACTTCAAGGTTTTTTTTCTTGAAAAGTTGAGATATTTCCCCTTGATCGGTACTATTCGAGGTCTGCATTTGATGAGCGCTCTGACGTGAAGTTGGGGTGATGAGGAAGAGTCATGAAAGTAAGAGCATCAGTAAAGCCGATGTGTGCATATTGTCGGGTCGTGAGACGGCGGGGCAAGGTCTATGTCATCTGTAGCCGGACTCCGAAGCACAAGCAGCGGCAGGGTTAGTAGGGGCAGTGTTAGGCTGATAAAGTGTTAGGCTGATAAAAGGGCTGAGCTGAAGAGAGAAGGCCGAAGAGTTTTTGAAAGGAAGAGAAGATGGCACGTATCGCAGGAGTTGATCTCCCGAAGAATAAGAGGATTTTGCGAGCCCTAACGTATATCTACGGGATTGGGACGACGAAGTCTTCTCAGATACTTGAGAGGGCGGGGGTTGATCCAACGGTGCGAACAGAAGGGCTCACTCCGGATCAGGTGGCGAGCATCCGTTCCATTATCGAGAAAGATGAGAAGGTGGAAGGTGATCTCCGTCGAGAACGTCAGATGGGGGTGAAAAGGTTGATGGACCTCGGATGTTACCGTGGTCTTCGACACCGGCGAGGTCTTCCAGTACGGGGACAGCGAACAAAGACAAATGCTCGTACGCGGAAGGGGCCGGTAAAGATGCAGGTCGCTGGGAAGAAAAAGGCAACGAAGAAGTAGTGTTATTTCTCGTAAATATGCCGTAGTAGGAAGTTTTGTAGCGTAAGGACAGAGTACTCGGGAGCAGTTTTTAAGCAAAGATTGTTCTCTCGAAAAGACAGGAGCGTATGGCGCAGGTAAAATCCAGCTCTTCACGGAAGAAAAAAACAAAGAAGAATGTACCCACAGGAGTCGCGCATATTCACGCGACCTTTAACAACACGGTGGTGAGCATCACAGACCCAAAGGGGAATGTGGTGGCCTGGTCAAGTTCCGGTTGTAACGGCTTCAAGGGGTCAAGAAAATCAACACCTTTTGCTGCGCAGGTCGCGGCCGAGCAGGCGGCGGTGAAGGCAAGGGACGTCGGTATGCGCTCTGTGAGTGTGCTGGTGAAGGGGCCAGGGGCTGGACGAGAGTCTGCACTTCGGGCGCTCGCTACTGCCGGGCTGAATATCTCGGTTATCAAGGATATCACTCCCATTCCGCATAACGGGTGTCGTCCGAGAAAAAGTCGCCGTGTGTAGAGCGTTGCGTGTAGAGAAAGAGGATAGGATTACCAAGGAGTAGAAGTTCATGGCGAAGTATACTGGGCCGGTCTGCCGGATGTGTCGGAGAGAGGGAGAAAAGCTCTTTTTGAAGGGAGAACGGTGCTACACCAGCAAGTGTTCTATTGAACGACGAGAGGGAGGCCCAGGCCAGCACGGGAAAGGGCGCCAACAGTTTTCGGACTATAAGGTTCAGTTGAGAGCAAAGCAGAAGGTTCGTCGCTCATACGGGATTTTGGAGCGGAAGTTTCGCGATTACTTTCAGGTGGCTGCCAAGAGTAAGGGAGTTACTGGCACTGAGCTCCTCGTGCAACTTGAAACCCGGCTTGACAACATCGTGTACCGTCTTGGTTTTGGAACTTCCCGTGCGCACGCTCGGCAGGTCGTAAACCACGGCCATATGAAGGTGAACGGCAAGCGGGTAAATATCCCGTCATATCGGGTGAAGGTCGGAGATACGGTTGAAGTTTCCGAGAAGGCTCGTGAGAATGTTACGATTGCAGCAGCGGTGAGTCTCGGAGAGAGTCGCTCTATCCCTGAGTGGTTGACGCTTGACCGGGACCAGTTCCGAGGGACTGTCGTTGCTCTCCCGAATCGAGAGCAGATGCCGCAGTCGTATCAAGAACAGCTCATCGTGGAGCTGTACTCGAAGTAGCGGGAATGGGGTGTAGCTGATTGTTGTCGGTGGAGGCCGGGTTGGTCTGAGGCGATGGTTGGTCTGGCGCGATGGTGGATCTGATGAGAAGAGATCCTCAGGGAAGCGCGTTGAGTTTTATCGTAATTTTAGCAGAGAGGATGGCATGAAAAGAGTGACACTGCGGGACCTGATGAAGCCGAAGAGAGTCGAGGTCGAGGCGGGGACGCTAGATGATCGGTACGGGAAGTTTGTCGCTGAGCCCCTAGAGCGGGGATTTGGACAGACGGTCGGAAGTGGATTGCGTCGAATTCTTCTCTCCTCTCTTCAGGGATCTGCCATTACTTCCTTCCAGATTGAAGGAGTGATGCACGAGTTTTCAACGATTCCTGGCGTTCTTGAGGACGTCACTCAGATTGTGCTCAACCTCAAGGAGGTGGTGACCCTCTTGGAGGATAAGGACGAAGCGCAACTAGAAATCGATGCCTCTGGTCCGTGTGATGTCACGGCTTCGATGTTCGGAGGAGATCCTGCGGTGAGGATTCTCAATCCGGAATTGAAGATTGCAACCCTCGGAGAGGGTGCGTCCTTAAAGATGACCGTGACCGTCAAGGTTGGTCGTGGGTATGTCTCTGCTGATAGAAACAGAGTTGAAGGTGCGCCGGTTGGAACAGTCTTTATTGACTCCGTTTTTTCTCCAATCCGTCGGGTAAACCACGTGGTAACGAATGCCCGAGTTGGCCAGCGAACCGATTACGATAAGCTTACGATGGAGATCTGGACAGACGGAAGTATCGATGCTCGGTCTGCCGTTGCCCAGGCCGCACACATCCTGGTGGACCAGCTCAGCCTCTTTGTTGGGGAAGGGTTTGTGGTTGAGGAAGAGCAGCCGGTGGTGGAAGAGCCGAAGAAGCAGCTGAACGAGAATCTCTTCCGTAGAATTGAAGAGATCGAGTTGAGTGTTCGAAGCGCGAACTGTCTTGAGAATGCAGATATTAAGTATATCGGGGAGCTCGTCCAGCGAACGGAAGGGAAGATGCTTCGCACGAAGAACTTTGGACGGAAGAGTCTCAATGAAATTAAGGAGATTCTCTCAGCGATGAACCTCTCTCTCGGAATGGAGCTTGAGGATTTCCCAGAGAGAGAGCAGCTCGATAAGATGCACCGGGAGCAGGTCGAGCAGTAGTAGGCTCGAAAGCGACACTCTCGGTGTGAGAGGGTTTAAGGAAGAATGGTATGAGACACGCAAAGGCATTTCGAAAATTTAGCCGAACACCGTCACACAGAAAGGCGATGTTCAGAAACCTTGCTTCTTCGCTCTTTAAGCATGAGCGGATTGAGACAACCGTGGCGAAGGCCAAAGACCTTCGGCGTGTTTCCGAGAAGCTTATCACTTTGGCTCAGGAGGACACCCTCCACCGTCGCCGACAGGCGTATGCCTATCTCCCTGAAAAGCAGGTGGTGCATAAGCTGTTTGTCGAGATAGCCCCAAAGTTTAAGGAACGACCTGGTGGATACACGAGGGTGTTGCGAACGGGACGTCGGGCTGGAGATGCCGCAGAGATGGCCATTATCGAGTTGGTTCAAGACGAGTACCGACCCAAAGAGAAGAAAAAGCGAAAGAAGTCTGCGGAGAAAGTGGCAGAGAGCAGTGCACCTGCTGAAGCGCAAGGGGAGTAGTCCCGTCACTTTCGCTGTTTCGCTGATGA
The DNA here is from genome assembly GCA_022763385.1 of bacterium. Classification (GTDB taxonomy): domain Bacteria; phylum Bdellovibrionota_C; class UBA2361; order UBA2361; family RFPC01; genus RFPC01. Next base: position 8,545 of record JALEGQ010000020.1, on the reverse strand, counting down.
TGTTCTGATATCGCTGTAATCGAATATTGCGAGAAGGGGGGCTTGTGGACTCAATTGGGAAGATGTTTCAGGGGAAGAAGTTTCTTGTCCTTGGAGTGGCGAACAAGAAGAGCATTGCTTGGGGGATCTCTGAGGCGCTCCATCAACAGGGGGCGGAGCTTGCGCTCACTTTCATGAATGAAGCCATCGAGAAGCGGGTCCGTCCGTTGGCGGCAGAGTTGGGCGATGCCCTTGCTCTTCCGTGCGATGTGCAATCGGATGAAGAGATCTCGAATCTCTTTGCTGAGCTTGAGGGGCGATGGGGCAAGATCGATGGTATCGTTCATTCTGTCGCCTATGCCGAGCGAGAGGATCTTCAGAATCCCTTCTCTCAAACAACTCGAACGGGCTTTCAGACGGCACTTGATATCAGTGCGTACTCTCTCGTCGCTCTGTGCGGCCGAGCGAAACCTCTCTTTTCCGAGGAAGCAAGCGTTATCTCGATGTCCTATCTCGGATCTGAACGAGCCGTCGAGAACTACAATGTCATGGGGGTAGCGAAGGCGGCGCTTGAGTCTTCTACTCGCTATCTCGCAGCGGAGCTTGGTGAATCGGGTGTTCGAGTGAATGCGATCTCGGCTGGTCCGATAAAGACCCTGGCGGCCTCCGGGATTCCGAAGTTTAAGGAGCTGTTGGCCCATTTCGCAGAGAAGGCGCCACTCCGGAGAAATGTTGACACTGGTGATGTTGCCCGCACCGCCCTCTACCTCTTGAGCCCACTTAGCAGTGGAGTAACCGGAGAGGTGCTCTATGTGGACGGGGGATACTCACGAGTAGGGGCGTAACGAGTCGGCATAGAGTTTTAGGCCTATGTCTACCGAGCTCGATCAGCTTCTTGCGACCGCGAGAAAAGTGCTTGCTGAAGAGGAGAGGACCTCTGAGGAGCGGCTCGCCCTACTGGAGGAGTACTCCTCTCTATTGGAGGAATCCTCCTCTGCTTTTGAGCGCTACCACGGTGGTGCTGTCCATGAAAGTCACCGCGAGAAGCTCGAAGAACTGAACCGGCTGCACGGCCTCGTTCTCCGGAGAGCCCAAGGGATACAGGGTGAGCTTCTCACCGAGATGAAGAGCGTCAGGACCCGTGGCAAGGCGCTCCTGAAGTATATCGATGTTCTTCCAAAGAGGATCAGCTCCCGAAGGGAACGAAAGGGATAGCATCACCCTCTTTCTGTGGAAGTAACTATTCAGCGTCTTTTGAACCTTTTCCAGTGGCAAAGTCGACGAAAGATGAGGGAAAGCCCCCTCAGGGGGCTCTTTGGGGGTGAAGACAAGTAACCATTCAGAACAAACGACATCCCCGATCAGGGGATGACAAGAAAGGTTATGTTCTTCTATCGGTAAAAATACCCCGAAATACCGCAATTATCGCCTCCTGTTCTATACTTACTGAATGGTTGCCTGTGCAAAAGATATTCGTTTTGGTTGTGAAAAGTCACCGGTGCGCTAGAGTAGGGGGCAGGTTCAGCCGTTTGAAATACATTCCTTTTAATGGGTCCTATCATGAAAATTTCGAGATTTGCTTCTTTTTTCCTTTTTCTCTCTGCCGCGTTTGTGCTTCTGCCCTGCTCCATCGCATTTGCTGATGTGGTGGTAACGATTGAGACCACGGAGAATGACTCCTCAAAGACCGTTGGAAAGATGTACGTCAAGAAGAACAGCCTTCGAATGGCTCAGGGAGAGGGCGCTGGCAGTTCTTCAGAGGTGATGATCTACGAAGGTGATGCCGAAAAACTGATCACCGTGAATGAGAAGCAGAAAGAGTATATCGAGATCACCCAGGCTGATATGAAGAAACTCGCCTCGAAGATGAACGATGCGATGAAGCAGCTTGAGGAGCAGATGGCGAACGTGCCTCCGCAGCAACGCGCCATGATGGAACAGATGATGGCAGGGATGATGGGCAAGGTGAAGCAGCCAAAGGCGCCAGCACCCGCGAAAGTGCGAAAGACAGGGGACAGTGCGACCATTTCAGGGTATCACTGCGATAAGTATGAGGTGACTCGAGAGGGGAAGAAAACTCGTGAATACTGGGTGACTTCGGCGGGTGCATTGACCGGTGGAGAGGAGCTCCGATCGGCATTCACTTCGTTAGGATCGTTCTTTGAGGAGATGATGTCTGCCGTATCGGACGGTCCTCTGGCGCAGATGGGGTCAAACCCATACGCAGAGTTTTCGCAGATTACCGGTGTTCCGATTAAGACCATACAGTATCGAAATGGTGCCGTCGTACAGCAGACCGTGATTAAAGAGATAGCGAATAAGGAGATAGAAGCAGCGATGTTTCGTGCTCCTGAGGGGTATGCCCGCAAGAGTATCACCGATCAGCTCGGTTAGTGCTGCGACCGAAACAGGAAGCACTGTTCTTCGTGATCATAAACCCTGCCGATCGCTTGCAGGTAGGCGTAGATAATCGTGGTTCCCACAAAGGAGAAGCCCCGTTTTTTCAGGTCCCTTGAGATACAGTCGCTGAGGGCGCTTCGTGTTCGCGTAGCCCCCGAACTTTCCTCTCTGTTCCCTGAGCTTTGGACGGTTGCTTCCATGCTGTCGAGATAGTGGTCGAAAGATCTGTATTTCGAGATCAGCTCGAGGAATCGTTGAGCATTATTTCGAACTGAAAATACCTTGAGACGGTGTCGGATGATTCCGGGATCGAGAAGGATTTCCTCAAGCTCACGATCGCTCATCTGGGAAACAGCGAGCGGATCGAAATTCTTGAATACTTCGCGGTAGCGTGCCCGCTTTTTCAGCACCGTTTCCCAGGAGAGTCCAGCTTGTGCACCTTCGAGGGAGATCCCTTCAAAGTGTTCGAGGTCTGATGACGCTGGTCGTCCCCACTCCTCGTCGTGATATTGAATGTATAGTGGATTTGAGAGGTTTACCCAGGAGCACCGGGTTTTGGGGTTTTCCATTGCTTCCTCCGCTCTTTCTGGGCGCTCGTTGTCAGAGGTTATCTGGTTAACGGAATATGCTCAATGTATACTGTAGTGCATTGCCAACGTCCGGCTGTTTTTAGGTGCTCTCTTTTTTATGAAGATTCTTCATCGGTATATTTTCTCTCAGGTGGTGAAGAACCTTCTTCTTTCCTCGCTTACCTTTACCTGTCTTTTCCTCTTTGTTGATTTTTTTGATCGGATCGATAACGTGCTTGAGGGAGGCGCTTCGTTTGCAACCGGGTTTCAATACTTTGCCCTCAAGATTCCGTTCTTTTTTCAGATGACCCTTCCTATAAGCATGCTCGTTTCAGCTCTGCTCACGATTGGACTCTTCACTCGGAGCTCGGAGCTAACAGCGATGAGAGCGTCGGGAATTCGGTTATTTGTACTCTCTCTCCCGGTCTTTATTGTCGGCACTTTCGTGGCAATGCTCTCATTTCTGCTCAGTGAGACCCTTATTCCCTACACCCAGCAACGGGTGCACGAGATCTATACGATTGATATCAAACACCGTGACCGCGATGGGCATTTTGATCGAGAGTTCTTCTGGTTTCGAGAGGGGAGAGACTTTTTTTCGGTTGAGCTCTTTGATTCCCGTGAAGATGCGTTGCTCGATCTTGCGGTGTTCTCTCTCGGGGACGATTTTCTCGTGAAGCGTCGCAAGGATATCGAGAAAACCACCTATATTGGAGACTCGCTCGGATGGAGTATGAAGGGGATAACAGAGAGGGATTTTGGAGAAGGCGGTAAGATCTCTTCTCACGAGTATTCATCCCTACCGCTGCCGATCGCAGCCCAGCCAGAGAAGTTTTACATCTCAAAGACTGATCCCTCGACGATGAGTTTTAAGGAGTTGCGCCGCTTTATTGAGGAGCAAGATGAGAATGGACTTTCCACCAAGAGCTACCTGGGAGATCTCTATGCGAAGGTTTCATTTCCCTTCATCAATATCATTGTACCCCTTCTGGTGATTCCCTTTGCCGTTGGTTCGGGGAGAACAAAGAGTCTCGCGGGAGCTGCGATAGCAGCGATATTTACCGGTTTTTCTTATTACGTCATACATTCCCTCGCGATTGCGCTTTCTCGAGCTGAGTTGTGGCCACCACTTCTCTCTGCTTGGGCGGCGAATATTGTTCTGACCGCTGTAGGGGTTCTTCTTTTTATGGGGGCAGAAGCTCCGGAATGACGGCGACCGGTGTGCTTACGAGGAGGAGGCTCATGAGAAATGGTGTGGCGCGGTATGAAGCTCTTCTGAGAAGCGTGAGGACTACTCTTCACGTGGTCTTTCTCTTGCTCGTCTTTGGAGGAGGGAGTCCGGTGGCAGCCCTCACCGAAGGGGAGGAGGTGAAGTATTCTTACCTTGAGAAATCATATGGGGGGTATCTGGCACTTCCGCCCAAGCGTCACGGGATTTTTCGTCTTCCGGCTGTCTTTGTGGTTCATGATCCGAAGGGGGCTCAGGGACAGGCTCGAGCGCTCACTAGAAGGCTCTCAGAGGATCTTGAAGTCGTTGCCCTCCTGATCGAGCGGGGAGCAGATGCGGGAGCTCTCAAGGACCCCTTCCGGGGTGCCATGCACTTTTTTCGTCAGCGAGATGATGTGGACCTCGACAAGCTCGGAGTGGTTGGGTTTGGAGAGGGAGGGAGAGCCGTGTTGGAGCTTCTTCAGCAGGAGTTCTCCTTTCGAGCGGTGGTGCTCTTCCACCCGAGATTCCCGGACATGTCAGGAGCTGAGCGGATTGAGACTCCGGTCTTTGTGGCCCACGGTGCTACCGATGGTGCTGACTCCCGAAAAGCGCTTCGTCGTTTTCAGGAGCAGATGCGAGTTGCCCAGAATCCTCTTCAGGTTGTCGTTTACGCCGGAGCCAAGGAGAACTTTACTGCTCCCCTTGCAGAAGATGCTCCAGCGATCGCTCCGATTGAGTCGCCGTTTACGGAGGATGAGCTCGTTGCCCGAGATATCGCTTTTGCGGCGTGGCGGGAGGGGGGGGAGTTTATGAGGTCGCTAATTTTTCAAGGCCCCAAAAAACGCCGCTTCCGGTAAGCGGCCAGCTTTTGGCCCCTGTTCGCCCTTCGGTGCCAAGGCACCTTGGGCGACTCTCTGCTGGGCGCTTTCCCGGGGGAAAGCTTGGCAGAGAGCTTCGTCAGGGAGGGCGGGGCCGTGCTCAATGTACCATACGTACGTTTCCGCTCGTCCCCACCCACCCTTCCTCGACAGGAACCAAAATCTGGCCGCTTACACTGGTGTGGTGTTTTTTGTCGGCGGGGCGGTGTTTTTTTGGTGGTGGCGGCCAGCTTTTGGCCCCTGTTCGCTGCGGGCGCTGCGGCGCCCTTCGCGACTCTCTGTCGGTCGCTGTAGGTTGCTGATATTGCCGGTGTTTTTTGAAAACGGTCGGGGTGTCTGACACCCGTTGGGTGGGTTCTCGGTTTTGGAGAAGGGTGGTAGGGTAGGGGCTCTGTCGTTTGTTGGGAGGTGGTGTGAGCAGGGATCGCTGGAGTTCTTTGGGGTTGGTGCTTTTCTTTCTGTTTGCTGGGGGATGTGGATACGGCTTTCGAGGGAGTGAGAGTGCTCTTCCGCCTGATGTGAAACGGGTCTTTATTCCGGTGGTGGTGAACGAGAGTACGGAGGCCGGTATTGATGTGCTTCTCACCGAGGCGCTGCGTGATGAGTTTGAGCGGTATGGGGTGCTTTCAGTGGTCGATAAGCGGAGCGATGCGGATGCGGTGCTTGATGCAACGATTACGAGTATCCGACGAGAACGGGGCGCGACTTCATCAAATACGGATACGGCGCTCCAGATGTTTACGGTGATGTCCCTCCAGGCGGAGCTCAGGAAGCGGTCAGGAGCACTGCTGTGGAAGAATAATCGGATGAGGGTGTCGAAGTCCTTTGGGGCAGAGGGGGGCGTTGTGGTGACATCTTCGGCAGATTTTGCAGGTGGGAATCTCGGTTCTTCGGACTTTTCGAATCTTGATGATAGAGAGGTCAGTCGGGGACAGGAGCAGCAGGCCCTCGAAGATCTTTCAGAACAGGTTGCTCAGCAGATATATGCAGGAGCTGTTCTTCCCGATTTTTAGGCTGGGTCCGACAGAGGAAGTGAGTTTGTACGGTATCAGGGGTTATGTTGCAGGAGCTTCTTCTCTGGGTGGCTGGGGTGGGATCAGCGATAACGCTGGTGCGTACCTTTCACCGCTGCGAAAGTGAGCTTCGTTTCCTTCGTGCTGCTTCCTTCCTTTCTCTTGTTTCGCTTTTCGTGAGCACCTTCTTTTTTTCCGATCGTGAGCAGCCCTTTTTCTTCGTGTTCTTTCTCCCCTGGTTGTGGCTACTTCTCTTTCCGCAGATCGTTCTGCAACGGATACTGGCGGCCTATGACGGCCGAGACTGGGAACGTGTTATTCGCTTGAGCCGAATAGTTCAGGGGGGCATTCCGCTTCTTCGGGGGAGATTTGCCTGGGGGAGGGGGTGGGAGCGGCTGGCCCAGGCAGAGCAACTGCTCCTGAGCAATGAACGGGAACGAGCGGTCTCTCTTCTGCGTGAGCTCGCCGCACTCCCGTCGCTTTTTGGGTACTATGCCGCGATGAGGGCGCTGTTTGCGCTCGAGCAGTGGCGAGAGCTTGAAGCGCTTACCTTTCAGTTTTTACGCTCTGGGAAAGGACGCCCGACTTTTTTTGTGGTGGAGCTGAACCTTCGAGCACTGCTGTTGTTGGGGAAGGATGAGGAGGCTCAGAAGCGGCTAGACTCGCTGCGAGAGTTTTTTACGGAAGAGAGCGCACAATATCGGATTCTTCAAGAGAGACTGGCTGGTGGTGTTGAGGGAGCGCTCCGTGAAGATTTTCCGTTGAGCGAAACGGCTGCCGGAAAATTTCGTCTGCCGTTCCCTTTCCCAGTGCTTTTCCTCGGAGCACTTCTCCTCCTTGCCTTTTTTGCTGGTCGGGTGATGGGAAGCGATCGCTTTATTGCGTACTTTGCTTTTGATCCATTTCAAATTCTTCTCTTTGGCGAATACTGGCGTCTCTTAACGTGTGGGTTCGTTCATACGGAAGTAGCGCATCTGGCAACAAATCTTCTTGGGGTACTGATCCTCGGACCGTTCTTCGCCAAGAGGCTCGGTTTTTTCGGTTTCCTTCTGTTTTTTGTCGCCTCGGTTGTAGGTTCTTCTTTGTTTCTGCTGGGACTGATGTGGTGCAGCCTGCTTGAGCCGCAACTCCTCATCGGAGCTTCGGGGGGTGTGATGGGATTTATCGGTGGCTATCTCTCAGACTACCTTCAGCTTTACCGGAAGAGTGGCTCTCCGTACCAGAAGAGCCGACTGCACGGTATTCTCCTGATTATTTTTCTCCAGTCGATCTTTGATATCGTTACTCCTCGGGTGAGTTTGGTGGCACACCTTAGTGGAGCGCTCGTCGGTTTCTGTCTGAGCTGGTTTTTCTTCAGCCGGAGAAGGAGTGAGGCCGGTCACCTTGATTAACAGGTGGTGTCCTTTGGAAGAGTCACCTCTTTCAAGGAGTTGTCCCGGGCCAGCTCGCTCGCAAAAAGGCTCCAGTCGAAGTTCCACGGGTCAGTCTTCCGCGTCGGGGCGATATGGTTGTGTCCAAATATTCCGGTAATCTGATGGCGGGTACCGATGTCGCGGCACAGCGCAACAAGTGAGGCATACTGCGCCGCCTCGAGCGGGAGTTCTTCTGAGCCAACAAGCTCTATCCCAATGCTAAAATCGTTTGCAGCAGTTCTTCCATCACTGGGAAGGAGGCTCTCTCCCGCATGCCACGCTTTCTTCTCTTCCGGGACCAGGTTCCACACTGCTCCATCACGGGCGATGAGGTAGTGAACAGAGAGCTCTACAGAATCAAGACACGCTTTGCACTCTGAGAGAGCAAAGCGGTCACCCCCAGAAGGAGAGGGATGGTGCATCGAATGGATAATGATGGTGTCGATGACCGACCCACTGGGCCGTTCTTCGCAGTGCACGGAAGGGTGGCACTCGATCGAATATGATCCCTGCTGTTCTGATTCAGCCGAGATCTTCATGGGCTGAGTTCCTTGTTCTGAGGCGAAGGTTCTTCCTCTCCCTTACAGGCTCTCCGCCTGGCGGGTGAGGCGCGAAACCTTTCGGCTCGCATTGTTCTTGTGATACAGGCCAGAACTTGTGGCTCGTTGAATCTTCTTCTCCGCTTCCTTCACGAGCTCAAGGGCCTTATCCTTGTCCTTGGCAGCAATTGCCGCGCGTGCATTTTTAACCGCGGTTCTCACCGTGGTTCGGAGAAAACGGTTGTTTTCTCGAATCTTTTCATTCTGTCGAATACGCTTGAGAGAAGATTTGTGGTTTGCCATAGGTCGTGTTGCTTTTCGAATCTCGCTGCTTTCTCTGTTCTATTACCTCTTCTGCACCTCATGCCCCTCGAGAGAGCTTTCTGTTCCGGCCGCAGACTCCTTAATGTATCCTTATGCCCGTGAAAAAGCAATTTTTGGAAGGGAACTTTAGGGCATTATCTTCTGACCTGTTAAGTGTGTGAAAATAGGGAGGAAAGAAATAATCTGGTCAATCTTGAGTAATCTGTATACGGTATGGCGTG